>CAZFPQ010000243.1:0-10899 GCA_964521065.1 uncultured Bacteroidia bacterium
CACCCATCAAGCCGAAAGAGCTGATACGACTCATTCAGGGGAGCTTGGTGCTTCAGTAGGGCAGACCACTTATTGACCGCCAGTTACTCAGTACTCAGGAACTGGGTGAAACAGGTTCTGGTTGGGCATACACCTCCTTCTTTCCAAATATATCAGCGATGATGCTGTCTAGCTCATATGGAAAGCGTACCTGAACCCGAGAGTCGTCGTTTACCCAGTCACTGATTTTTCCGGTAAAGTGACGGTCTACCCGCCACGCTATAGAGACCCCCAACTTTTCCAAAGCAGCCGCATTGCAGTATTGTTCATATTGTCCACGGATAGGGATACAGAATAGCTTTTTGCCCATGTATAGAGCTTCGGCAGGGGTTTCAAAACCCGCCCCAGTTAACATGCCTTGACACTTAACAAAGCTTTCAAGGAAAGCCTCATTGTTAACGGGTCTTATCCATACATTTCCGTTTCGAGTAGCTTGCTTGGCGTATTTGGAAAACACCTGCCATTCAACCCCTGGGATTTGACTCAGCATGCCCAACAACACATCATCCCTAAAGGCAGGAAGATATACCGTGTAATGACCTAAATCCTCGGGATCTTGTTGGCGAATGCCTTCTCGGATCACGGGTGGATGGATGAAATCATCGTATCGGTCAAAATGGAAACCTATTCCTCTCGGAGCAGGGGCATAATTCTTGAGAATGCTTTCTCCAATGGGATCGATCTTCTCCGGTCTTGGGGTTTTGTCGGACAAGAAGGCAGCTTGGTGCCCCATGGCAATGCTTGGTACTCCCCTCAACCGACATGCCCATGCAGATACGGGTTCAAAGTCATTGATTACTAAGTCATATTGCTTGATGGGAAGGGAAAGAACTTCTTGCATCAAGCGTGGGGAGAGATTGGTCCAAGCAGAGCGGCTATAGGATAGACCGCCTTTTTTGTTGTAGACGAATGATACGCCCTTGAATCGATATTTTAAGGGATTTGGCAGCTGAACTTCCGATTGAGTTCCACTAATCAGAAGATCTAAGTCGCAATGTCTTTCCAGGAGTGGAATGACGTCTCTGGCTCGGCTGAGGTGACCATTGCCAGTACCTTGGATAGCATAAAGTACCTTCATGCACACTGTCTTTGTATCCAAGCTACAAAAAAAAATTCAATGCTACGCGAGAACAGCTTCTTCCGTTTTGCGGACCTTTGCCTTGGATTTTGCATTCTTCCTGGACTTGGATTCCCGCTTAGGCTCCTTAGGTTGAGGTTGTTGTTGGTCAAAGGAGTAAATACTCCATTCGCCATTGAGATACTCTAAGGCTGTGAGATTTTCTACCCAATCTCCGGAGTTCAAGTAAGTAACGCTGCCCTTTTCAGAAATAATGGTCCTCCTTTGTGGCTGGTGGATATGTCCACATACCACCGTTTGGTATCCTTGCTCTATGGCTACTTCTGCGGCAGTCTGTTCAAAGTCACTGATGTAGCTTACGGCTTTTTTGACGCTGTTCTTTACCTTTTTAGAAAAAGACATCTTTTCTCTACCAAGCTTGGCCAATACGCTATTGATCAGGCTATTGATTAAGATAAGCAAGTCATAACCCAGGCCACCTAGTTTGGCGAGCCATTTGGTGTGCATACTTGCGTCGAATACATCTCCGTGGAAAAACCAGATCTTTTGACCGTCTCTTTCTAGAACCAGTTGGTCTAGGAGATGGAAATTACCCAATCGAAAGTCAGAAAACTTTCGAAGTAGTTCATCGTGATTGCCAGTAAGGTAGTATACCGGAGTCTCTTTGGCCACGATTTTCATGATTTCCTTCAGCACCTGCATATGAGCTTTAGGCCAGTAGCGCTTACTGAATTGCCAGATATCGATGATATCCCCGTTGAGAATCAAGATTTCTGGCTGAATACTTTTGAGGTATTGAACTACTTCTTTGGCCTGGCAGCCGTAGGTTCCCAGATGGATATCGGAAAGGACGGCGATCTCTACTTTTCGTTTGCTCATGAGGAATAAGCTTCACGTGTCAGCTTTTTTTAGTGAAAAAGCCTTATAAGCAGCAAGAAGCCATTGCTATGTTATCTGCTTGTTACCCAGGGGCTAAGTCTGGGCAATCACTTAATCCTTTTATGTTAAGCGCATATAAAAATAGCCTCCCCAATAGGGAGGCTACATGGAATCATGTTTGCCATTTCAATTCTCAAAATGAGATTGATGGAATCATTTTGGGAATCGATGTGGTCAAAACAACCAGGTTAGTGAGAGCGTCCTACTCTTTGTCTAGGATCGCACATACCTCTCTCACAGCACCAGCAGATTGCTGAAGCATAGCTGTTTCTTCTTCTGAAAGCTTGAGCTCAATGATTTCCTCAACTCCTTTGCGGCCCAGTTTTACGGGTACCCCTAGGTATAAGTCGTTGATGCCATATTGGCCAGTCAGGCGAGCACAGACTGGGAAAATACGCTTACTATCCTTAAGGATCGCTTCGACCATTTGAGCCGCAGAAGCCCCCGGTGCGTACCATGCAGAAGTTCCTAGTAGCTTTACAATTTCACCGCCACCAGTTTTTGTTCGCTGTACGATAGCCTCTATCCGATCCTCTGCCATGAGCTCTGTAAGCGGAATACCAGCTACGGTAGTGTAGCGTGGAAGGGGCACCATGGTGTCTCCGTGACCACCCATAAGGACCGCCTGTATGTCTTTAGGCGATACGTTCAATTCCATCGCAATGAAAGAGCGATAGCGGGCAGTGTCTAGTATACCAGCCATACCCATTACCCGGTGAGCAGGAAATTGGGCAGTCAGGTATGCTTGGTAGGTCATTACGTCCAAAGGATTAGAAACCACGATGATGATGGCATCAGGTGAATGCTTAATGACGCTCTCTGTGACGGTTTTGACAATGCCTGCATTGGTAGAAATGAGGTCGTCACGGCTCATGCCAGGCCGTCTTGGAATGCCAGAGGTGATGACCACTACGTCGGATCCTGCAGTTTTGGTATAGTCATTGGTAGATCCAGTTACGCGAGTACCGAAATAGTTGACGGGAGAAGTCTCCCACATATCTAGGGCCTTGCCTTCAGCGAAGTTTTCCTTGATGTCAACCATGACCACTTCGTTACAAACTTCGAGTCGAGCGACGTTTTCTGCGCAGGTGGCACCTACGTTTCCAGCACCGATTACTGTTACTTTTGACATGGAATTGTAGTTTTTCTTGTGATAACAAATGTGTTCCTTGGTAGCCAAAATTACGTGGGGTCGTCAGAAATTACAACCAAGGGCCAGAGAAATAAATTTTTAGGACTGACGTTATTTATCATTGAAAATATCCAGTTTTTTTTCGATACCGAATCAAATCCAAGCATATGCACATGCAAAGCGATAAAACCATCCTAACCTGGGCTCTTTCCCTAGCCTTATTCCTGGCTTGTTTGCTGCCCGGTCTGGCTAATGCGCAGGTCTCCAAAGACGAGGCTAAGTTTTGGAAGCAAAAAGCCAAAATGTACAAGAAAGACCCAATGGCCCTCAAAACTGAATTTGAGAATTACCAGCAACAAATAGAGGACCTTAAGTCTCAAGTTAAGGAGCTTATGGAAAATCAGACTGGTACCAGCGACGAGGAAGCTAGCTTACGCATGCGAATCATCGAGTTGGAAAACAATTCCAATCGACTCGAAAAAGAAAATGCACGTATGCGCAAAGAGCTGGCTTCTCGGAATCAAGTAGCCGAAATGGGAATCCGTACAGGTTTGGTGTACCGGGTGCAGTTAGTTGCCTCTGTGCTTCACGAGTTTGATTCCCCCGCCTCTGCCAGTGATGATGTAGTGGTAGAGCGTTCCGATGGGTATAATAAGTTCCTCATAGGTGGTTTTCGTGCCTACAACGAGGCCGAGCGTTTCCGCGAAGAGGTCAAAGTTTTAGGTTTTGACGATGCCTGGATCGTTCCTTACATCGATGGCGTACGGGTATCGATTGACGAAGCCAACGAATACCGTCAGAATGAAGGCCAAGCCTCCTTTCTTGACAATAACTAAAACCCCCTAGCAAGTATATACACTTGCAACTCCTTGATTTTTTCTCAGAGAATAGGCCGAAGAGCACCCTCAGGTATCTTCGGCCTTTCTTTTTGTTAGATACGGTCCTCCAATTGACGGGAATTTTCTAACTTAGTCTTCATTTTTTAAGCCAGCCCTGCCATAAGCCTTTTTCGGCATGAATGTTTACGATACCCAAGATCCCAAAATTCTCCTCAAGCTTAAACGCTTAGAGGCGGATGCGCTCTTGGATGTCATCCGGACCATCAATCACGCCGAACTCAGCATTTCTCAGCTATGCCTCATCGCGAGCAACGTTTTGCGGGCACAGTTGGGGGTGAAAAAGATGTATTTCCATTACTTCTATCTAGGCGAATGGCATGATGAGATGAGGCTGGGTTTCAGGAAGCTCAACCAGTTCCATTTAGAAGATATCTATTCTCTGAAGCAAACCACTGAGGTTGACCGAGAAAAGCATCCCTATCTTACTCAACTGGGGGTAGAATATGTGATCCCCATACTGCTGCGGGGTGAGGCGATTGCCTATTTTTTGATTGCAGATTTTGCCGATTCTGAGGTAGAGGCCCAGAATGACCTGATTTTCATTGAAACCCTGGGAAACATTCTGGCCGTGGCCATTCAAAATAGGCAGCTCTTTCAAGAGAAGATGGATCAGGAGTTCCTCAAAAGAGAGCTAGAAGTTGCGGAGGCGATTCAGCATCAATTGCTGATTTCTGACTTTGATCGCTTCTCAGATATAGATGTGTATGCCATGAATTTAGCCCACCACCGAGTTGGGGGGGACTTTTATGACGTAATAAAAAAGGAAAATGGACTGACTTTCGTCTGTATCGCCGATGTGGCTGGAAAAGGGATTCCTGCGGCATTGCTGATGTCTAACCTTCAAGCCAACCTTAGAGCGCTTTGTGCTCAGTACAATGACTTGATCTCCATCATTAAGGAACTCAATCGCTTATTATATCGGATTACTGTTGGTGAAAAATTTGTTACCCTATTCCTAGGACGGATTGATCCTGAAGAAGGGAAGCTCCGCTACATCAATGCGGGACATAACTACCCCGTATTTCAAAGGAACCAGACCCAAAGTTTTTTGGATACGGGCTGTGTCTTACTCGGTATCATGCCTGAGGTGGAACCTGTAGAAACAGAGATGGCCGTTCAAACAGATGATTTGCTATTTGCATTTACGGATGGGGTTGTAGAGCAGCCGAATCAGGCGGGAGAGCTTTTTGGCAATGATCGGCTGTATAAGTTATTAGAGACCCATCATTATGCATCTGCTCAGGAACTGGTTAAGCTGATTCGACTGAGTTTGGAATCTTATGCGGGTGGCGTACAAGCATCGGATGACATTACTATGTTGGGCGTAAGATTCACCTAAAAACGTGTCGCAAAACTACTCTGGGGCAGCTGATATTTGACAGCTGAGAAATATACAAGCAAGCCAAACCAAATTACCCATGAAATTATTTGAGACAGATCAAATTAGTGAACTGGCGGACCAGGCCGCTGCCTTAGCGCATAAGATCCAAGATAAAAGTGCGAAAGTTGGAGTTGTAGGATTGGGGTACGTTGGGATGCCCATCGCCCTAGAGTTTGCTAAGAAGGGATTTGAGGTGAGGGGAATAGATGTCTCTGAGAGTAAAATAGATAAACTCAATCGGGGAGAGAACTTCATTGAGGACCTAGACGATCAGGAAGTAGCCGATGTTACTGCGGCAGGTAAGTTGACGGGTTACACCAGCTATGAACCCCTGAAAGATGTACAGGTCATATTCGTAGCTGTTCCGACTCCTTTTAATGAGAACAAGGATCCTGACATCACTTACATTATCCAGGCGAGTGAAGGAATAGCTGAATATCTCAGCCCCGAGACCATCATCATTCTCAAAAGCACTACCTTCCCTGGCACTACGGAAGAATATGTCTTGCCTATCCTAGAAACCAGTGGCTTGGCCCTTGGAGATGATTTTTTCTTGGCATTTAGCCCAGAACGGGTCGATCCTGGAAATAAGGTTTGGCATACAGGCAATACGCCTATTGTGGTAGGTGGCACAGAGCCTTCTAGTTCGACTTTGGGTGCTTTGGCGAACCATCAAATTATCGAAAAAGTCTACCTAGTCAACAACCCCAAAGTGGCGGAAATGGAGAAGCTGTTGGAAAATATTTTTCGCAGCGTCAATATTGCCCTGGTCAATGAGTTGGCCATGCTTTGCGAACGAATGGGAGGAATTAATGTCTGGGAAGTCATCGAAGCGGCCAGTACAAAGCCCTTTGGTTATCTGAAATTTACGCCAGGGCCTGGGGTAGGAGGGCACTGTATTCCCATCGACCCTTATTATCTGTCCTGGCTAGCTCGTGCGGTTGATTTTGAAACTCGATTCATCACCTTAGCCGCTAATGTAAACGAAGGAATGCCTTATCACGTGGCAGACCTAGTGGTCAAGGAAGTCGCCAATCAGCCCATCACTTTGGCGCAGGCTAGGGTGTTGATCTTAGGAGCTTCCTTCAAAAAGAATGTGAAAGACTTGCGCCACTCTCCCTCTGAAGCAATTATTCATCGCTTAATCGAAAGCGGTATTGGGCACATAGATTACAGCGATCCTTGGGCACCAGAGTACCAAGCCGCAGGAAAGACCTACTACTCAGTAGACCTGACGCCCGAGAATGTTGCTTCTTACCATGCGGTAGTGATGGTGACAGATCATGATGATTTTGATGTACCTTTTATCGTCCAACATGCTAGAAGGGTAATTGACACCCGGAACATGACTCGTGATCTTACTGAAGGCAAAGAAAAGGTTACCTTAATTGGTTATGCACCCAATCGACCCAAGCTGGTGATGGAGCATTGATGGGCGGGTGAAAATCATTAGCTGGGGTAAGGAGATAAAAGGTTACCAGACTTCTATACCATGAGGCCCATAGTTTGTACCTGATTTCGCCTTTTTAAGCCTTCATAGTCAGGCTGGTAGCTTCTGTTTTTTTCGGACAAAAGGCCATTTAACCAATAGCGTGAGTAGCCAAGCCAACGTACCGCCCAGCATGGCATAGAAACCTGTTATTCTGTGTTCCAGTAAAATGGGCTCATACCTAAGGGTGGTAATGAGATTTGTTTCTGAGTTCCACGCCAGAAAGATGGGCTTCCACCAACTAGGCTGGCTTTCCAACTTTTGGTAATGAGCTTGATAAGCTTGATACCTATCCATGGCTTGAGAAACCAAGCTAAGCGAGTCTCGCTGCTCAGGATGCTGTGCCATTTCATGTTGGATAAAGCCCTCAGGAGTGAGGTTCTGAGTAGCTGCTTGTTGCCTAGTCGCAGCAAACTTGGCCGCAGCTAAATCTTTGGTGTTTTTGAGGTGGTCCAAATACTGCTGAGTAAAGCCGGGAGCAAGCGCAAATATGATCGCTACCGCTACACAAAACATCCGGTCTATCCAAGCTAACAGCCCTTCGAGGGGAGACAAAAGGAACTTCATACCTGCTAATTTATGACCTGGAGGCATCAAAGAAAAGTGCCCTGGGCATTCCTCCTTTCTGGAAAAGTCAGTTAAGAAAAAGATTTCTGAAATAAGTGTAGCTGTTGCATTTTGCTGCTCCAGGCTTGAAATGTAGCCTCAATTTCTCAACATCTTGATCAGTAGCCGGGTCCCCAATAAAAAACAGGGCCGAATGGGCCCTGTTGTTGGTAAGGAGGCTTTACTCGCTAATGCTGGGGTAAAACCCGAAGTTGAGGTATGGACTCTTCAATTCAGCTTAGGCTGACGTTTCTATCTTGAACTCTTGTGACCTATTGCTTCCGATATGGTCAAAAACGGACTTTTGGAACAAAGAATAGGCCTTAGAGGATATTTTGTCATGATCTCATAAAAAGCAATGCTGCACTCTAGACGGAGTAAGCAAGTCAGTTGCTGCACCAGATGTGATTTTTTTTTGATTTTTTTATCCTCAGGCATTCGAACAACACCCATCACCACTCAAACCATGGCTAAAAAACTAGGTATCACCTTATCTGGAGGAGGAATCAGGGGTATGGCCCATATTGGGGTCCTTCAGGCCCTCGAGGAAGAAGGCTTATCCCCCGCGACTGTTTCTGGTGCTAGTGCTGGTGCCTTGGTCGGGGCCCTCTATGCAGCCGGACACAGCCCTCAAGATATCCTTAAAGTGTTCAAGGAGTCCTCTTTGACCCGCTTGTTTAAAGTGGGTCTTCCAGGCAGTGGGCTTACGCGAAATGATTACTTGATTGAGGTACTTCAGGAGCTAATCCCAGAAGATAACTTTGCCTGCCTTCAACGAGAATTTCACGTGAGCGTGACCAACATGACCACCGGGCAATACGAAATCAAAAGCAAAGGAGAACTGTATCGAATCTTAGCCGCTTCTGCCTCTATTCCCATTCTCTTCAATGGGTGGGAAGTAAATCAGGAGTTACTGGTTGATGGAGGGGTGCTGAACAACTTGCCCGTAGAGCCATTGCTTGGGCGAAGCTACCCCATCATTGGAGTGAATGTGACCCCAATTCTCAGAAAAGAAAACCTGGATGGCTTGTTCGATGCTGGCTATCGCGCATTTGACTTAGTCATGTGGGGGAGCGTAGAACCACGTTTAAAGCAATGTGATTTAGTCTTACAGCCCCAAGCCCAGCAATATGCCCTGTTTGACGTAAGATCTATCGATGAAATATACCAATTGGGGTACGATGCGGCGAAAGCTGAAATACCTCGTTTAAAGGGAATGATGCAACTTTTGCATGGATCTAGTACAGACAGGCCATCGTCAGGATATGCGAATAACAAGCCCGATCCCGTCGTGGAAACGTCAAATGAGTCAGAAGAAAGGCCAAAGCGCAATATTTGGACAAGAATAAAAGGCTGGTTCGGTAATTGACCTATGATTGCCTATCTTCGTATTCGATTTTTCTACCAATCCGCGAAAAATATTATGCGCTTATTTATCATACTGCTTAGTAGCCTGACTTTGTTAGGAATGGGATGTGAAAGCCTCGGAGGTGCTGCCTCTATGGAAACCCGGTCAGACAGCATGAGCTACGCCCTAGGGCAGATCTACGCCAAGGACATCAAAAGTGGAGTGATCGACCAAGGAGTAGAGTTAGATACCGACCTACTGATGGAAGCTTTTCGTAGTACCCAAGGCGAAGATCCTGCTGAGCCAATCTTGAGTGATCAAGAAATTCAGATTCTGCTTTTTTCTCTACAGCAAGAGTTGCGTAGTAAAGCGACTCCTCAGCAACAACCACAGCAGCCGACCAGCCAGCGTCAAGCTAATCCCAACGCCAATGTGGCGATTAAAACTGGGCAAGTTGCCCCTGATTTTACTCAGCCTACTCCAGAAGGGGAAAACTTGAGCCTCAGTGACCTCCGGGGAAAAGTTGTCTTGGTAGATTTTTGGGCCAGCTGGTGTAAGCCCTGTCGCCGTGAGAACCCCAACGTGGTTCGCGTTTACGACAAGTACAAAGACAAAGGCTTTGAGATATTAGGCGTAAGTCTAGATGCTAAGCGGGAAGCTTGGTTAGGAGCGATTGAGCAGGATCAGTTGGGTTGGATGCATGTCAGTGACCTAGAATTTTGGAACAATGCGGCAGCTCAGACCTACGGAGTGAGAGGGATTCCCTATACCGTATTGGTCGATACGGAGGGCAAGATCATTGCGCAAAATCTCAGGGGCCCTTCTCTGGAGGCAAAGCTGGCAGAAATATTCGGTGAATCCTGATGATTATTTGCTGAGATAGGGATTTTGACTATCTTTGCAAACTCAAATTCTCAAGGCACATGTACGCAGTTGTAAATATCCAGGGATTCCAGTTTAAAGTGGAAGAAGGGCAGTCACTATATGTGAACCGCCTAAGTAATGAGCCCGGTGACTCTATCGAACTAGGTGAAGTTCTATTGGTAGACCAAGACGGCGCTGTTTCTGTAGGTAAACCTTACCTTGAAGGAGCCAGCGTTAAAGCCAAAGTTTTAGAGCACCTGAAAGATGACAAAGTCATCGTTTTTAAGAAAAAGCGCCGCAAAGGATACCGCGTTAAGAACGGCCACCGTCAAGCGCTATCTCAAATTGAAATTGAATCAATCACTGTTTAAGTTTTAAAAGATAATCCGTCATGGCACACAAAAAAGGGGGAGGTAGTTCCCGTAACGGACGCGATTCAGAAAGTAATCGCCTTGGCGTAAAAATCTTTGGCGGCCAGCACGTAATTCCTGGCAACATCATCGTTCGCCAACGTGGTACCCGCTACCGCGCTGGAGAAGGAGTGGGTATGGGCAAGGATCATACCTTGTTTGCGCTTGCCGAAGGAGAAGTCAAGTTCTACGACCGCACCTACAACCGCAAGACCCGTAAGATGGTCAGTGTTGTTCCTGCCGAAAATGGTGAAGGCTAACACAGCTCACATCTTTTAACATATAAAAAGCCGCTACCTCTCATGAGGTAGTGGCTTTTTGGGATCTATGCTAGTGACTTTACGTGTGGTTGAATTGTTTCAAGTCGTCGACCTAAGGTGATGTAAGACAAAAGTGGAGAGATGGTTTTTTAATGCCCTCATACACCACACTGAGTAAGAAAAGCCGGTCGTCGACCTCTAGGAGAAATTACCGTATTCCCGGTCGACGATCCAGAATAGCCAAAACGCTTGAAAAACCTTGCATCCTAGCCTAATTAGGCCTACTTTGAATAAAATATGGACGGCCTTTAATCGCACCAGACTGGAATTGAAACGCATATTACAAGCCTGTCCTAGTGTCCTAATTTTTACCTTTAATCGCACCAGACTGGAATTGAAACCGTTTTAGGATTGCTGCTACACTTTGGAGCATTCCCCCTTTAATCGCACCAGA
>CAZFPQ010000244.1:0-10772 GCA_964521065.1 uncultured Bacteroidia bacterium
TGCCCGAGTGGTGGAATTGGTAGACACGAAGGACTTAAAATCCTTTGGGCAGAAATGTCCGTGCCGGTTCGAGTCCGGCCTCGGGTACATACTTGGCTTAATAATAGGTAGTATGCCTAATTAGGTTAGGCTTTATACTTCTTTAAAAGCTTTCGCCATCTAATCGAAGTGGTGTCTTTTTACTTAATATCCAACTTCCACCTAGGCCAAAACCCATAGATATTCATGGACCTCCACAAGGCAGAGAAGTGGTTAAGAGTTAGTGACTACTTACCTAGAAGGTATCCTTTGAGAAGAAATGATGCCAATTTAAGTGCACAGCCATATTTTATAGTCGGTTCAGGAAGAAATGGTAGCACCATGTTTTCCGCCATGCTAGACTCTCATCCCGATTTGTTATTACCGACGGAACAATGGCGTTTCCCCAACATCATACTTAAATACAAACTTTACAATTACCTCCCTTGGAAGGAATTGGTAAGTATTTTAATAGGGGAAATTGCTGCTACAAATGCAAGCCTAAATTGGAATGTTAATTTCAATGATACCCTAGCCCATTTACAATATCTTGAGCCAGGCAAACGCACCTTACAAGAAATAATCAATAGAATCTACCTAGCATATGGCAATGAGAACCACCGTAACTTTAAAAGGTGGGGAGAGAAATCTCCGAAGAATATGCCTTTCACTCCTTTAATACACCAAGTCTTTCCAAAAGCTTCTTATATATTTTTAATTCGGGATGGCCGTGACGTGGCTAGATCGTGGCTAATCAAAAATGAGTCAAAGGACTTAAAGTGGATTGCGGAAAGTTGGAACCAAAGCATTGAAATGTATCAGTGGCTCCAAAAAGTTTTGCCTCCAGATCAGCTACTGATGGTAAAATATGAGGACCTAGTGGCAGAAACAGAAAAGTCATTAACTAAGGTCGGCGATTTCTTAGAGGTAGGCTACCATCCAAATATGACATCCTTCCAATCGTTTGCGGAGAGAATAGACGATCGTTACATCAAACATTTTGAGAAGCTCAAAACTAAGGCTAACACCTCTTCGATTGGAAAATGGGAAGAGTATTTCAAGGACCGCGAAAGGGATAAGATTCATTTGATTATCGGAAAAAACCTTAAAGCTTTTGGCTACGATTAACCATGGGCATTGTCCGGCGACAAGGATCGACCAATCTGGTTGTTACTTACTTTGGTGTGCTTCTAGGTGCATTTAACAACCTCTTTTTCTTTCAAGAATTTTTATCCAGAGCCGAGTATGGGCTTATAATTCTACTGCTGGCCTACATGGTTATTGGTACTGAATTTTCCCAGATGGGAGCTAGCAAGATCATCATCCGTTTTTTCCCATTTTTTGATCAAAAACCGTCCAAGCGTGATTCTTTTTTATTTTTTATCCTGATATACAGTCTATCGGGGTTCATTGGCTTCACTGTTCTAGCTTGGGGGTTTTCTAATGCTATTATTGAATTACATAAGGATGGAACTTCCCTTTTTGCCAACTATTTTTCACTGGTAGTTCCTTTGGTATTAGCCTATTCCTCCCATAAGGTGCTAAGCTCTCTTAGCCAAGCCTTATTAAAATCAGTTTTACCTAATGTAACTCAACAGATAATTCCTAGAGTTGTCCAAGGATTCTCTATTCTGGGTTACTATTTGTCCTGGTGGGACTTCTTTACCGCTATACATATTTTCGTTTGGGGATATTTTATTCCTCCTCTTGTATTATTAGTGTATCTGCTTAGGTCGGTGGGGTTAAAAGTTCATTATAATCCTACTTGGTTAAAAAGCCGGCTGGTTAGAATAATGCTTAGTTATGGCCTTTTAACGACCATTACAGAAGCATCCATTGTCCTTGTAAACAGAATAGATGTTGCAATGCTAGGGCAAATGGTTGGAGAGGAGCTAACAGGGACGTATGGACTTGCTTTCTTCCTTGCTTCGCTTGTATATATTCCAGCAAGATCTTTAAATGGAATTGCCGTTCCATTAGCCGCTAAACATATAAAAGCAAGAGATTTTAATGCCCTAGAACAATTGTATCAAAAAACTGCCATAAACAATCTCCTTATTGGGGGCTGGGTGTTCCTTGGGATGTGGGCTTGTTTACCTTCATTTTTTAGTCTTTTCCAAAAGCATGTAGGAGGATATTGGCCAATCTTTTGGATTGGAGTTGGAATTCTAATCAATGCTGGTACTGGGGTGAGTAGAGCTATTCTTGTCAATTCTAAACTTTATCGGTTCGACCTTTTAGCAAACTTAATTTTATTAGCCTTAATTGTATCATCCAACCTATTATTAATCCCAATACTAGGAATTACAGGAGCTGCTGTAGCTACTTCCGTTTCATTAGCTATTTATAACCTTACCAGTGTATTTGTTATTTACGGGAGACATCAAATCACGCCATTCACAATTAAAAACCTAGTGGGGCTCCTGATAATTTCGGTGATTCTAGCATCTATTCAGTTTTTTCCCGTCTTTCTATCTCCCCTATGGCAGGCAATTTTTAATGCAGGTCTGGTTACATTAATATACCTTCCAGTCGTCTTTTCGCTAAGACTTTCTCCAGATTTGAATGAACTACTTTATTCCACGGTTCATAGACTAAAACAAATATTCATGGGAAAATAAGTGAGATGAAGACGAACCGGTTGCTTCTTCTAGAAGCCTGCGTAGAAACCCTTGATCAAGCCATCGCCGCAGAAAAACTAGGGGCTCATCGACTTGAGCTATGCGCACGACTTGATCTAGATGGGCTTAGTCCCCACCCTGATCTGGTAGAAAGCGTTTTGGCCCGAGTCAGCGTGCCTGTAAGAATCATGATTCGCCCTGAAGCGGGGGATTTTGCTTTGAAGCAAACACCCTGGTCTAGCTTGGTAAAGGAAGTAAAGCGCGCAAAAAACCTCGGGGTGGACGGAATTGTTCTAGGTTACTTGGACTCATCCAAATGGCCAGCAGTTGAGGCCATCGGAGAGCTTGCGGCCCTGGCCTCTCCCCTAAAAGTGACTTTTCATCGGGCCATTGAACAAAGTCCTGACCTAATAGAAGCCGCTCAAAGACTCCTAGAAGCTACCCCTATTCACAGTATCTTAACTAGCGGAGGAGGAGTGAGCCCCCTGGACAACCTGGAAAAATTGCTCAGACTTAAAAAAATGATGAAGGACCGCGAGTTATTGCCCTGCGGGAAAATCACTGCTAAGAATTTACATCATGTTCATGAGCAAGTAGGCGCCTCAGCCTATCATGGACGTAAAATTGTTGGCGACCTACCCGGACAATGAAGGCTTCTTGAGTAAGGAGTCAAGAGAAAAACGGGAATTGGGGTAAGGAGGTACAAGGAATGGCGATAGACTTATTGGCTCTTTTGGACATGCTCCTTGCGCCATACCCTGCTTTCTTTTGCCCAAGTGATTATTTAGGTGCTTGCCAAAGTAGGTAGATAGCAAGGGGAAAAAATATGAAGTTGGGCAGCCATACCCCAACCCATATGGGTAAGCTTTCTCCCACCAAAGATTGTCCTGCGATCAAGAAAGCGATATAGACAAAACACAAAACCAAGCCTATCCCAATCTGCTGAGCGATCCCCCCTCGACGCTTTCTGGCTGCCATGGCAAAGCCAATTAAAGTCAAAATGATGATGGCCACAGGATCTGAAAAACGTCGCTGACGCTCGATGTAGAGCTCTCTGAGAATGTCTGAGCCACGCATTTCCTCTAGCTTGATGTATTCAATCAAGTCTGGCAAAGCCATGGAGGCAGCCCATTCCTCTTTGACATAGATGTCGTCTGGGGTAAGGACAAAGCTTGTATCTATATTTTTCCGAAAAGTCAGGGTTTCTTCCAAGCCATTAAAGTGTCGGATCTCTACCCTATCCTTGAGCAGCCAAGACTGAGTACTGTCTATCCAATCGATGCGTCGTGCCCGGATTTTGGTCTTAATCAAATCCCCCTCAAAACGCTCCAGGGCGAAGTTATGCCCCTCCTTCTTGCGATGGTTGAAGTAACTCATGTAGACGTAGCTGTCCTCGGCCACTTTTTTGTGAACGTTTTTGTTACTTGAAATGTGCCTTCGATTGAGGTATTTATACTCAAACTCTAGGCGCTCAGCGGTAGAGCCCGGTACCAGGAAGGATTTGAAGTAAAAGGAAACACCGGCCATCACTATGGCCACGATCAAGTAGGGAGCCAAGACCCGGTAGAAACTTACCCCAGCACTGAGGATGGGAATGATCTCTGTTCGCCCAGCCATGCGCGAGGTAAAGAATATAACCGACAAAAATACACAGATGGGCGCCAACAAATTTCCCCAGGAAAATAAGAAGTTGGGGTAGTAATCAAACGCAATTTCAGCTGGAGGAGCCTCTTTGTCCATTAAGGCATCGAACTTTTCCACCAGATCTACCACCAAACAAATGATCAAAACCGCCCCCAAAATGAAAAGGAAGGTGTTGATAAACTGTCGGACGAAATAGCGATCAATAATTTTCATCATGCAACCTAAAGTAGCGGGGAGCCGTCATGGGGTTGTATTGGCAAATTTAATCAATGGATTGCTCTCTCGGAGGGGAATTCTTATTTTTGCGGCGCATGAAAAATCAGATCATTCTTTTGTTCACCTTCTCCATGACCCTTCTTATCGGAATGGGTTGTGCCAAAGAGCTAACCAAATACAACCAATGGTCACGCAAAGGGACCTTGGCTGAGAAGGATTCTGCCGCCTTCTTTTTCTTCGAACGTGGAGACTACGAGAAAGCATCTTTTCTATTTGAAGAACTACAAGGTGCCTATCGAGGAGATACCCGAGCAAGAACCATCCTGTATCACTACGCCTATGCCAAGTACCACACGGGATTGTACGTAGTGGCGGCATATTACTTTGAGAACTACACCCAGTTGTATCCTAACGATGAAAAAGCAGCTGAGTGCTTATTCATGGTTGCCTATTGCTACTTCCTAGAATCTGCCCCTCATTACCTAGATCAAGAATTCACCCTTAAAGGAATTCAGCAACTCCAACTTTTCATTAATACCTACCCTAGAAATGAAAAGGTATCAGAAGCCAACGACTTAATGCGAGAGCTGAGAGAACGACTGGCTCGAAAAGCTTTTGAAAACGCCAAACAATACTACAACCTTGGAGATTACAACTACACCAATTACCGGGCAGCGGTAACCGCCTTGGAAGTAATGATCCAGGAGTATCCAGACTCCCGCTATCGGGAAGAGGCCCAGTTTTTGCGTTTCAAGTCTGCGGCTGCTTTGGCAGAAGTCAGTATTGGTAGACGCAAAAAGAACCGATACCTAGATGCGCTAGATATCTACCAGGAGTTTGTGGACCGCTATCCGGCTAGTGTATATTTGAAGGAAGCTGAAGATATTTTTGTAAAAGCGAAGAAAAACTTAGGGAAAATTTTGGCAGAAGAGGAAGAAGAAAGTGGCAGCTAAAATCGTTTGCATTTTGACTCACTTTCAACGTTATTTGCCTAATTAATCCGACCAATCCATAGACATCATCATATGATCAACCGAGATCGCGATTTCTTGCCTGTAGATACCCACCAACTAGGTGACATGTCTGGCAATCTTTACAAAAGCCTTACCATCATCGGTAAGCGTGCCAACCAGCTTACCCGAGAGTTGAAAGATGAGCTTACCCAAAAGCTAGCTGAGTTTGCCCCTGCTTATGACAACCTGGAAGAAGTGATGGAAAACAAGGAGCAGATTGAAATCAGCCGTTTTTATGAGAAGAAGCCTAAACCTACGCAAGTGGCTTTGGAAGAATTCATGGACGAGCAGGTCTACTTTAAAGATCCTCACGAAGCTTTAGATCAAGAAATGAATGAGTTCCGCGCTGCGGAAAAGGAAGCAAGTGGGAAATAGGCTTTCGCCATAAGAAAAATTTGATATCAGGTGGATAGCAAGGCTGTCCACCTTTTTTTATCCGAATCCTCGGATGCCACATCCCCGCCTCCACCTCCCAATTTCATCCTCAAGTTATTTGATATGGCCAGCATGCAAGCCATTGGCGTTTCTGAATATGGAAGCCCTGAAGTACTCACTTTAGGCTCCTACCCCATTCCAGAGCCTGGACCGGGTCAGATATTGATCAAAGTATGGGCATCGGCTTGCAACCGGGCCGATACCCTACAGCGCCAAGGCAAATATCCCGTTCCTCCGGGCGTTACCCCAATTCTGGGTCTAGAGATGGCGGGTGAAGTCATTGGCATGGGTCCTGGCAGCGACAAATGGAAGCTTGGAGATCGAGTTTGTGGCTTGTTGAGCGGAGGTGGCCATGCCCAATATATCACCATCCATGAAGACTTAGCTTTACCCATCCCAGAGTCAATGTCTTATGAAGAGGCAGCAGCCATTCCAGAAGTCTTTCTTACGGCCTTCCAAGCCTTGTTTTGGTTAGGAGAATTGCAGTCCGAGGAGGAGGTATTGATCCATGCTGGCGCCAGTGGTGTTGGTACCGCCGCCATCCAGTTAGCGACCTTGCAAGGAGCAAAGGTTTACGTGACCGCTTCAGCGCCCAAACATGCTTTATGCTTAGAACTTGGGGCTTCTTTGGCCATTGACTATCGACAAAACGATTTTGCCCGGGTATTGTCCTCTGATGCCTCCTCAAAGGGCATTGATCTCATCATTGATTTCGTTGCTGCGCCTTACTTTCAGTCCAATCTAGAACTTCTTACCTTAGACGGGCGCCTGGTCATGTTGGCTCTTTTGGGAGGTGGCAAGCTGAGTCAGGCCAATCTCCTGCCCATCTTACGAAAACGCCTCCGCATCATGGGTTCTACCTTGAGGAACCGGTCGCTGGCTTACAAAACAAGCCTCTCTCAAGCCCTTTTCGAATTTGCCTGGCCCCATTTTTTAGCAGGCAGGCTAAAACCAGTAATTGATCAAACCTTAGCCTGGACAGACATTGCTCGAGCCCATAGGATCATGGAAGCCAACCAAAACGCAGGTAAGATTGTGTTGAGCATTTCCCATAGATAACCCCTGACTATCAAGACTTTGACCCAGTAGTCAAGCTTTTCTACTGGAGGCCTTTTCTTATCTTGGGTCTTTGTTTCTCGATTTGGCAAAACCTGCAACCTAGTTGTATCTAGCGACCTAATCCTGCGTAAATCATTCTGTATGACAACACATTTTGATTAAACGATTAGCTCTTGCTCTACTTCATATTTTTAACAGTCTTGTATCTATTGACCTAAGCACCTGCCCTGACACATTTTGCTTACCCATTGTACTCTTTAAGTAATATTTCTAACCGATTTACAAATCGGACAACCTCAATGGGTCATGAAGCATTTTATTAAAATCCTTACCCCTTTACTTTGGGCCTGTCTAATTCCCGCATTTTTAGGTACTCCTTTGGGTGCCTATACCCAGCAAAACAACGGCTCTAACCAATACCTGCGTACCCTCTTGTCGCAGCATGAGCACCTCATCTTTAGGCTCGCATACGAATACGATCCCTATAGCAAGGGATACCGGGTCAGTTCAGACCCCAAACAGCCTCAGTTTCTGGCTATTGCCTCAGATCATCGGTATGTAGAATATTCTCGAACACACCGTCAACAAGGGACCTGGGGGCTCCGAGGAGATCACATGATTTTTCGAAGTGATGGAAGCCATCCAAATACAGGAAACGAGCTTTTCCGAGTCAAATCTTTCCAGGGTAACCGGCTGGTAGTGGCCTGGCAGGGCCGCCATGGATACGTGGAGCGGGTGTATGAGCTTTACCGCCGCAAATGATTGCCATTAGATAAAAGTACCCACCTTGCCCCCTACAAGGAATACTCATCAAACTCACTCCAAAATACCAACCTACATGTCTAGCCTCTCAAAATGCCCTGGACAAAAAATCCGTGAGCCATCCAGACAAGAACTCATCCAAGCTTTGGGAATGAAGCAAAAGATGGCTTTTCCTGCCAAAGAAACTCATGCAGCCTGGCAGAGATTAAAAAAAAAGGTCAAAGCTGAATAGGCTTGATTTTTTGCCCTTGAACAGAGGGAAGTTTTTCAAACCAGGCTTAAGGGCCTGGTTTTTTGTTGCCTGAATTTTCCTCTACTTTGACGCTATGCCACATGATCATGACCTCATCATCGTTGGGGGAGGCCTAGCTGGCCTAACGGCTGCTTTGAAGGCCCGAAAGATGGGACTATCAGTAGCACTCTTTGACAAGGGAATGTACCCTCGCCACCGGGTATGTGGAGAATATGTGTCTCTTGAAGTCCTGCCCCTCTTTGAAGAGATGGAAGTAGACCTACTTTCATTGAAACCCAAACGTTTAAATCGTTTCACTCTCAGTTCTCCTAAAGGCAAACAAGTGGGTCTACAACTCCCCCTGGGCGGTCTAGGACTTAGTAGATTCGCATTTGATTTTCATTTATACCAGGTAGCAAAAGAGCGCGGCGTCCAGTTTTACCTGAATGAAACGGTTCGCGAAATTCGCAGGTCTCATGACGGCTTTGAGGTAACGAATGGGCGTTCTACTTGGACCAGTCTCGGAGTTATCTCGGCCCATGGCAAACGAAGTGCCCTGGATCGTTTTTGGCAACGAAAATTCTTCTTCAACCGCTCGCCCTATCTAGGAGTAAAATTCCATGCCGAATGGCAAATGCCCGATGAGGAGGTCATCCTACACAATTTCCAAGCAGGGTATTGTGGCGTTTCAAAAATTGAAAATGACTTGGTCAACATTTGCTACCTAAGTACACGGGATCACCTACGCAAATATGGTAGCATCGAGCAAATGGAAAAGGAAGTGCTGTACCGCAATCCCCATTTGAAGGAGGTCTTACAATCTGCAGTTAGGGTATGGGAGAAGCCATTGGTGATCAACGAAATATCTTTTGCGGCGAAGAATCCAGTTTTAGAAGGGGTCCTCATGGCTGGTGACGCAGCAGGGCTCATCACCCCTCTCTGCGGAAATGGCATGGCCATGGCCATTCAGGGGGGCTACTTAGCAGCAAAACATATGCAATCCTACATTCATGGCAAGCATACCCGTCCAGAGATGGAAAAAAGCTATGCCCAAGCATGGAAACGACTCTTCAAGACCCGTCTTTGGATGGGGAGGAACATACAGGCATTGTTTCGCGATCAAAACTATGCAGAATTATCCGTGAGGGCGATGAAGAGCTTACCTAGGGCAGCTCGTTGGATCATTCGTCAAACTCATGGGTGATCTGGAAGGGATTTTTACCTTGGCACTCCCGTTACTTGGTTTTAGGTTTGCAGCATGAAGCATCTTTGGCTGCCATGTCTTGCTCTCTTATTGGGCTTATTTACTGAAAGTTGTCGCCGGCCGGTCAACCCCATCGCCATGGGACCCCTGGAGTTTTCGGCTGACACGGTGAAATTTGATTCTATTTTTGTCAATTTCCTCACTCCTTCTGAACGCCTGATTGTCAGAAATCCTGAGGCACAAGCAATATTGGTAGAGCGCGTGTGGTTGGAGGAGGGTTCTGAATCGGAATTTTCCTTGCTGGTAGATGGAATCGTAGCTGACACCGTCGAAGATTTGGTCATTGCGGGTGGAGACAGCATGTTGGTTATCGTCAACCTTCGCTCTGAGTTGCGGGATGATTTCGCCGAAGAAATTTTAAACTTTCAAATCGGAGACGAAACCTATCAGATTCTTCTAAGGGCCAAGGTCATCGACGCCTATTATTTCCGGGCTAGGCTCACTCAGGAAAATGGGGACTTTGTCAACTTGAAAGAGGACAGCTATTTTTTTGGTAGGTCCGGGGTACTTGATACCACCCTCACCCCCGAAAAGCCCATCATCTTCGATGGCCCTATCTTTATTCCACAAGGGGTAACGGTACGGATACAGGCAGGTACCCAAATATTTTTTACCCCCTACAAATTTGGAATAGAAGATAGCACTGGAGATCGAGTCTTTGGCCTATTTTCCTGGCTACTGGTAGATGGAACCCTGCAAGCTGAAGGCCTTCCTGGAGATCCTGTCGTTTTCCAGGGAACCCGCTTTGACTCCTCATATCAAGAAAATCCGGCACAATGGCGAGGGCTCTATTTTCGCAGACCTAGTCGAGACAACCTCTTGCGTCACGCGGTCGTCAAAAATGGCATGATTGGAGTCCAAGTGGACTCTTCTTCAAATAATCAAAACCCCAAATTAACCATTCAGCATAGCGCAATTCGTAATATGGGTGCGTTTGGTTTAGTAGGGGTAGGTGCAGCCCCAAACATAAGCGATCAAAGTCCTCCATCCATCCTAATGGAGAATTCCTACGTGAGTACTTGCCAGGAAAGGACTTTCATCATGTGGTATGGTGGTAAATATGAAATTTATAATTCGACCTTCGCCAATTATAACGTCTCGAATTTCTCACGCAGGAACCCTCAGTTTTATGTCAACAATTGGTTAACTCCGGATGGAAGTTCTGCATTTGTCTACCCAACTTACCTAGACTTAAAAAACTGTATCGTATATGGCAGCGAGGAAAACGAAGTAGCCATAGATACCCTTCCAGGCCAACCCTTCAATCGATTTTTGATGGAAAACTGCTTGGTCAGGGTTGATGAAGAAGAGATTCTTCCCTTGCTAAGAGGCCACCTAAAAAACAGCCTCATCAATCAAGATCCCCTTTTTAAAGAAATTAGACTGCGCGATTACCGCTTGCTCGAAGGCAGCCCTGCCATTGACGGAGGGTTAGATCTAAGCAACCGCTTTACATTGGACTTTCGAGGGATAGTGGATAGCAGCAGGGTGGTACCTTTTGACATTGG
>CAZFPQ010000245.1:0-10761 GCA_964521065.1 uncultured Bacteroidia bacterium
TAATTTACTTTCACGACACCCTCTGCAGTGTATTGCCCAATATTGACTGATTGATTGCTTTGATTGGAATCAAAGTGGTAATCGATGTGCAATCCTTGGTATTTGGGAGCAATCCGCAGGTAGTTGTCTAGCGTAATACCTAAACTTGGATCATAATCCTTGATCACTCCGAGGAGGAATTTACCTAAATCGTATCCCTGGACTACATTTGCTGAAGGAGGAAAATAAAACTCCTTCAGGTACTGGCGATAAAGGTTGCGATAGGCCTCCACTTCAGTATCCAACAGGTGGGAAGTAGTAAAAAGCACCTGATAATATTCCTTGATATCTCGACTGAGGGTATTGTAACGGGTCCGAAAATGTGGAGATCCCATTATCGCTACATCCTTGGCGCGCTGGCGCAATAGGTTAATGATTAAGCCTGCAGCCTCCTCATTGCCCATAAGGGGAATGTAGACCCCCACCCCACTCCCATCATTGACGATTCTGCGGACCTGATCAGGAATCTGATCAACAGCTGTTTCATAATTAGGTGAGATATCCATGGTATCAATGATCCCGCCCAGTTCCGTAAAGGTCGAAGAAAAACCATCTGCTAACTCTTGGGTACTACTGCTTCCATCAGAAAAGACTGCCACCCGGGTCAGGCCTTGATTATACCAAGCATACTCTGCCAGTCTAGCTCCATGAGAGAAGACCGAGGGATGAGCCAAGAAACTGAAGGCGCGATCCTGCACCAAAGAAGAGGTAGGGCTAAAGGGGATCACCTGAGGAATCTTAAACGAATCCGCCCACGTCGAAATAACCTTTGACTCATTATTATAATAATCTCCCACAATTAAGGTGGGCCTAAATGACATCATGTCATTTAGGAAGACATTGACCTGATTGGTATCTCGGCGTGAATCAAACAAGCGAAGGAACACCTGCTGCTTCATGGAATCAGCATATTCTTCTACTGCGATTTTGAACCCTTCGTAGAATTCTAAGCTGGTAACGCCCCCCCTAGGTAGTTCACCATTGTAAACTGCTGCTGTATTGTCCCAATAAAAGGGCAAGGTAATGGCAAGGCGGACGATGTTGGGCTCAAATATTTCTAGTCCAGCTTCTTGGTTGAGGTCATCAAACAACTGAGACAAAAACTGAGAATCTTTTCCGCCACGGCTTTGGTGATCCTGATATTTCGCCGTTGCTTCTTCCCAATTTCCCAAACTGGCCTTGCGGTATAGCCATGCTTCGAGTACGGAGATTCTAATGTTTCCCGTAGTGGTCCGATAGAGGGTTTCGTATTCCGTATCACTCAATCTTTCTGCTTTGAATACAAATTGACGGAACTGATCTCTAGCATCCTCTTTCAGGCGCTCGTTGGTAGTCTGGTCAATAAGGGTAATCATCTCAAAAGCCCCATCCATCTGATCTCCAACCGATCGATTGTTCATGCTCCCTAAGGCAAGATGATAGCGGGCGTCTTCTACATAGCGTGACCGGGGGTAGGTCTCGACCAAATCCTTGAAGCGCGAACGCGCTACATCTTCATATCCCCCATAGTGGGCTGCCAGGCCTGACAGATAAAAAGCTGAGGTAGTACCTCGATGCCAAGTACGATCGGCGGCTTCAGCAAAGGTATCCATGGCGTCCAGGTAACGCTTTGCCTGCATGAGTTGCTTCCCTTCGTCGATCAACTTTTCTGCTTCTAAATCTATCCGAACCTCCGTACTGGTTCTTCTAAATAGATCACAGCTGCTCAGGAGCACGGCACAGATCAATAGGGTAAAAAGTCGATTCATAAGGGTGAATTTCGAGACCTATGATAAATAGAAGTCGGGGCAAATATAAAGAAATCTATAGCCGATCAAGGAGAAACGAGTATTTAGGCCAATTAGGAGATTAGCCGTAGCCTAAAAGTGATTTTTTGATATTCTATCTTAGCCAGGGTCACTATTTCTATACCAAAAAAGATCGGTAGCAAAACTACCGACCTTATGAGGTGTCTGAACAACTTACAAAAGATCAAAAGAAAATAAGGAATCAGGGTAAGGGAGCACAGGATATGGACCTAGATTAGTTGTCTTTCCTAGTCAAATGCCTTATCCCAAACCTTGCTTTCTCTTGTCCTCGTTTTTAGCTTCTTTTAGGCAGACTTACTTATCCCCCCTTGCCGTTGATAGAGGCGATGGTAATGCCCACGCTGCTTGATCAATTCTTCATGACTACCGTCTTCTATGATCTTGCCAGCTTCTATCACCAAGATTCGGTCACAATTCCGGATGGTAGACAGGCGGTGGGCGATCACAATTGAGGTCCGACCTTTAATCATGTGGTCAATGCCTTGTTGGATCTGTTGCTCAGCCAAGGTATCAATAGAAGAAGTCGCCTCATCCATGATCAAGATTCGGGGATCTTTCAGTAAAGCACGGGCAAAAGAGACCATCTGCTTTTCACCAGTGGAAAGCTTGCTTCCTTCTTCTCCGACCTCGTCATCTAGGCGTCCCAAGAACTGAGTAGCACCAATCATTTTGAGCGCTCCTTCTATTTCTTCATCCCTTGCATCCTGTTTGCCATAAGCCAAATTCTCTCGCAAGGTTCCCGAAAAAAGATGAGGAGTCTGCAAAATAACTCCTAGCTGGCTGCGGTAGCTCGCCAAGGTGCGATCTCGATACTCAATTCCATCAACTTCGATCCTACCTGACTGAGGCTCATAAAAGCGAGCAATCAAGTTTGAGATAGTCGTCTTGCCGCTTCCAGTAGCACCAACCAAAGCAATGGATTGCCCCGCAGGAACGTGGAGGTCAAAGTTCTGGAGAATAGGTTTATCAGCTACGTAATGGAAGCCGATATCCCTAAAATGGATTTCCCCCTTTAGGGAAGGAAAGGCCTCCTGAACTCCTTCTCGGTCAGTAATCCTCAGGGGCTCATCAATCAAGGAGAAAATGCGTTCTCCTGCTGACAAGCTATCTTGAGCCGAGGTTACATAGCTGGTGATGTTGTAGATCGGCTCAAAGATGCGACGGGCATAGCCAAAGAACGCAGCCAATACTCCCACCGTAATACCAGCCGTTTCTGCAAGGGCCAGGTGTCCTCCTAAATAAATCACCAAAGCCGCAGCCAAAGATCCGGTAGCGACCACAATGGGTCCATACATGGAAGCATAAAGCGCTGAACGAGTAGAGGAAAAGCGAAAACGCTCTGTTACGTCATTAAACTCCCCAGAAACCCGCTCTTCCTGGACTGTGGTTTTGTTGACCTCTACCCCATTGATGTGCTCAGTCAAATACGCCGCCATTTCACTGTACAGGCGTCTTGCCTTGCGGGAATAGCCGATGACTAAGCCCCGAACTTTGATGGCTAAGAATAGCAATAAAGGGATGGTCAGCAGCACCACAATGGAAAGCTTCCAATTGTATGCAAACATGAAGATCATGCTTACCAGGAGCATGAAGGTCCCAAATAGCAAGTCCAATAGTCCCCAGGCCACCACATTGGCTACTTTGCGCACGTCTGAAGTTAGGCGAATAGAAAGGTGACCGATAGAGTTACGGTCATAAAATCCATAGCTTAAGTATTGCAAGCGTGCAAACATTAGGTTTCTGAGGTCATAGATGACCCATTCCTGTACCCGCCCAGTAGCCACGATGAATCCACCCACTGATATCATCAGTAAGACGAACAAGCCCAGGAACAGTCCTCCATAATCCCACAATCCGTCAAGGTCGATGGGGCGACCAGCCTGATGGTCAGCGACGGCTTCGGTGACCCAGCCATCGATAAACTTCTGCCAGACGATGGGTTCCATGGCCTCTGCTCCAGCCGTCAGGAGCGCCATCAGAAACAGCAACCCCATCCATTTGGGGCGTTTCATAGCGGCCTTGAACATCCTTCTTAAGAAAGGAATAACTGCCCGCTTTTTATTCTCATACCTCTGATCATCAAAGGCTTGCATGATATAAATGATTAAGGGTTTAGTAAAAAATGAGGGTAAAAAGGTGAAACTTAGAGTTATGTGCTTAAAAGCAAAAACTGAAGTTGCGCCTCCCAAAGATTCTCATTAGCAGCTTCTCAGACTAACGCGATTCATCCAGCTCGGCCTCTACGGCCGCTTGAATCTGGTGGATATCTTGGTAGTACCCAGGCACCTCTGCCAGTTCATCGGGACTTCCTTCTTGTACCAACTTGCCTCCCTCGAGCACCAGCACCCGATCCGCTTGCTGGATGGAAGTCACTCGATGCGAGATGATCAAGGTAGTCTTCTCGGCCAGCCAGTCATCCAAGGCGTCGAAGATGGCGTGCTCGGTCTCGGTGTCCACCGCTGAAGTGACGTCATCTAGGATCAACAGTCCAGGTTGCGGCAACAAGGTACGGGCCAAGGCTACTCGCTGCTTTTGGCCTCCACTAAGGGTAACACCTTTTTCACCTACCACTGTCTCCAGTCCTTGGGGCATGATCCCTTGGAGTTCATAGGCTTGGGCGGCTTTGGCGGCGGCGTGAACCTGCTCTATTGAGCTACCGGGTTCGGTGTAGGCAATGTTACCTAAAATGGTAGTCGAAAAAAGGAAAGGCTGCTGCAAAGCCAGTCCAATCTCACGACGCAAGTATTCTCGGCTATATTCCTTAATGGGCTTTCCATCTAATAAAACCTCTCCTTCGGTAGGCTCATACAACCTCAATAAAAGCTTGATCAAGGTGGATTTGCCACTGCCACTGGGTCCTATGATGGCTACTTTTTCTCCAGATTGAATTTTAAAGGAAACTCGTTCCAGGGCATAGCCATCGTCTTGTTTGTAGCCAAAGCTTACCGCTCGAAATTCAATGGCACCTTTTAACCTTGCTTCTGAAGGTCCTTCCAGTTCCTCTTGAGTAGCTCCCAAGATCTCACTCAGACGACCTAAAGCCACGGAGGCCATTCCCATCTCTGATAAAATCCGGCCTAGGTTTCGGATCGGCCACGTAACCATCACGATGTAGGTATAGAAACTCAATAACTCACCTAAAGTGATGCGGCCCTGCATGGTAAAATACCCGCCTACCAAAATCGCCAATAGCATTTGGAGGTGGCTCAACATATCTGAGGAAGGCCAAAACCACGTATGCAATAGGTTGTGTTTCAGCCCAATCTTCAGCTTAGCCAAGTTTTGCTTTTCAAAGCGCCCTATTTCGTGCTCTTCGTTGGCATAGGCTACCACAGTCCGAATGCCGTTGAGGTTTTCCTGCACCATGGTATTGAGTTTGTCTGATTCCTCCTCATGGACTTTCCAGATTTTTTTCTCTTGCTTAAAGAAAAAATAGGCCGTAAGAACAATCAGAGGAGACAAGGAAATACTGATCAGGGCAAAGGTGAGATCTACCATTGCCATCATCATGAAGGCAAACAAAAAGGTGGCAAAAATGCCAACTATCTGAAAAACCTGACGACGCAAGAAGCTTTTGACGGTATCCACATCCCCAGTAAGTCGCTGAATCAGCTCTCCCCGGGTGGTAGTGGTAAAATAAGACAAAGGTAAACGCTGGATGTGAGCGAAAGCTCCATCACGCTGAATTTTGGCCACACGATCTGTGGACCAGTTTTTGATAGCTTCTCCACCGAAGGTACCCGCCGCCCTCAACAAGGAGATAAGCAGGTAGAGCAAAGCCAAGCCCAAGAGCATGGCACCTACCCGCGAAGCCTCTGGGGTAGGGAGCAAATACAATAGCAGTTTCGACACCCAATCATCGGGAGTCGCAGCTGTTCCTTCCGATTGAAAAGGAAGGACGAGGACGTAATCAACGACCAATTGTAGGATACGCGGCTCAAAGCTGCGCATCAGAATGGCAAACACCGACAAGGCTCCCGCCAGCAGATACCATCGCTGATAGGAACCAAGCATGCGCCATAGTTCGCGTAAGGTTTTGGACATGAGATAGGATTGTGAGGGGAAGTAAGCTATACGGCAGCTTGAGATTTACGTTCAAATACGAAGATTAATATTTTGTGAAGTCTTGACTTATCCTGCTAAAATCAAATTTTCTTACCCTTACTAATTAGCAATTACTAATTTCGCGCATAACCTAAATCATTCTCCCCCCGGAACTTTGCGAAGAAGGCCAATGCACATTTAGCAGGATTGTTGTATTTTCGTAATAAATCAAATACCATTCGCTCGCACCGCATTAGCAAATACCTTATGTCCAGGTTTACCAGACCTATCTTCTTTTTGTGGCTTTGCTCGTTTTTCATATCTACCCAAGGGCAGGTAAGCTATCAGCTAACTGATCCATACAGTGATATCTGGGCAACCCTGGATTCCACCTCCCAAGGTATCTCTCTCCAGATAAATTATCGGAACCAAGAACTGCTTGCACCAAGCCTGATAGGCCTGTCTTGGATTGATGATGGCGGAATTCAGCAACAATCCCGCTTGGGGATGGATACCACAAGTCTTTTGGTAGATAGCACCCTCAATCCCCCTTTTTATCGAAAAAATATTGTCCGAAATTTTTATCGCGAGCTGACTATTTCTGTCGGGGAAAACATGGAACTCGTATGTCGAGCTTATGCCCAGGGCTTTGCCTATCGCTGGCAACCTAAGATGAGGGACAGCTTTCTATTGGTAAAGGAGCAAATGGATTTGCGCTTACCGGGTGCATTGAGTCTTACCACCCAGCCCACCTATCAGCTAGACAGCTTCGACTATAGCCGTCCCATTTATCGATTGCCGATTGAAAGATGGGGTCAAGAGGGAGTGGCACCACTAGCAAGCATCCCTCTGCTTATCAGTTATCCTAAAGGCAGCAGTATGTTACTTGGAACAGCTGGCCTAAAAGGGCACGCCCAGCCATATTTTTCTATTGATCCAGATAGCATTTCTCGGTTAAGAGCTGTGTTTCCACAGAATTTACCCCCCATGCATGCTTCTGCTAGGGTAAGTGCCTCTGGTCCCATGACTCAGACTTTGGCAGCAGATGAGGGCCTCCCCTGGCGGGTGTTCATCATTGCAGAAAAGGAGTCAGAATTGCTAGACCAGGACCTAATCTACTTGCTCAACCAGGATCCTGATCAAGAGCGGGACTACAGTTGGATAAAACGAGGGCAAGCCATCTGGCCAGGAGGCAATGGCCATCAACTCGTCGGCGTGGATTTTCGAACGGGGATCAACCAAGCTACTTACCTCAATTACCTCGAGTTTGCGGCCAGTCAAAAGCTGGGAGGAATCGTCATTGATTCCGCCTACGTCTTAGATGAATGGAATACCTTTCAAGTTAATCCCAATCTCAACTTAGAGGAACTCTCCGACCGTGCTCGAGAACATGGTCTTGACCTATGGATTAGCCTAAGTGCTGCGCAATTATTGGAGCAGCCTTCTGCCGTCTTATCAAACCTGAGTTATCTGGGAGCCTCAGGGGTATGGATCCAGGGGCTTTGCGGACAATCTCCCCAATCCCGGCAGCGAATGATGCAGATAGTCGAGCTCGCCTATCAACAGCAACTGATGCTCATGTTGGACGATGGGGCGGTCCCAGATGGGATGAATAGGCTATATCCGCACGTCTTGGGTTTGGGTTACAACCGACACTTGGTAGATCAGCGCTGGGGAAGCGCAGGAGGAGTCGGAGCAGATGAACAGCTCATTCAAGCCATGCTTCGCATGCCATTTGGACCCATGATTCAGATGCCTACCGCTATGGAGCATACATCAAGAGCTGATTTAAGTCCAAGACCAGATCGGCCAGCTAGTGCAGGCACCCGCTGCCAGCAGATGGCACAAGCAGTCATCTATGACCTACCATTAATGTTGTGGGCAGGACTGCCGCAACAGTATTTGCAAGAGCCCATGATTCTAAATTTCTACCGCGATTTGCCCCAACAGTGGGATCGGGTCATTGTACAAGAAGGGAATTTAGGTTCGCTCGCGGTAGTAGCTAAAAGGCAAGGAGACACCTGGTATGTCGCCGCAATGAATGGATGGCAACCCCAATCTGTAGAGCTGGATTTGGGTTTTTTACCTGAAGGAAGATACCAAGGTACCCTTTTCATGGATGGGGTGAACGCCGATCGGCGGGGAGAAGAATACCGAGTCCGAACACGTCCAGTAGATCAGGGACGCAACCCGGTGGTCAGCTTGGTCTCCGGCGGTGGAGCCGTGATGGTGATCAAGCCGATTAAATGAGGCTGAGACATTGAGAGCCTGAGATATGATGAGCTTGTTGGTTTAAGGGATTAAATTGGACTCCGTCACTTAGAGGCAATGGGCCGACTCTGATATTTACCAGAATCAGCCCATCATATGTTCCTTGAGTTAAAGGATTACCTAAAAAGTTGCCATGGTGGCTACTTAAACATGCGCTCGTAGTACTCATCAGCCATGCGACCAGAATCGAAGAAGGGAACCACCTCTTTCATTCCATTCTGAACGATTTCCCACCACTTATCTGGATTATCATAATAGGTAGGCAAGATCTCCTCATTCAGAATCCGCTTCAGGCTTTGATAGTCCTGCTCATCTTGCTCATGGATGGGAGCGCTGAGGTCTGCTTCAGGTAAGACGAAAGCATTGTGACCATGCTGGGCAAACTCAGGAATCCAGCCATCATTGGTAGAGAAGTTAACTGAACCATTCATGGCTGCAGTCATCCCAGAAGTACCAGAAGCCTCTCTTGGGCGACGGGGGGTATTGAGCCAAACGTCAGACCCATTTTTCAACAAGGAAGAAACGTCCATCTCATAACCCGTAACTACTGTCGCGTTACCTGCCAAGTGGGTCATTTGGATCAGGCGGTTGAAGATGTCAATTGCCCCTTCATCTTCTGGATAAGGTTTCCCAGCCCAGATTATCTGAACAGGATATTTTTTCTGGTTTAAAAGCTGGTAAAACTCCTGGTGGTTGCGCATGATGAGGTCTGCTCGCTTGTAAGCAGCAAATCGCCGTGCCCACACAATGGTGAGTTTATTGGGATCTAAAAGGTTACCCGTTTGATCGGCGACAAATTTGAAGAGCTCTCTCTTCAATTCTGCCTTACGCTGCTTTAATGCCTCAGCATCTTTTGCTTCCAACGCTGCCAGCATTTGTTCATCCTGCCAGTAATTTTGGTTTTGCGCATTGGTAATACCGATGATTTCCGGCTTGTCCTTTACGCCAGACCACATGTCATTAGAAACCTTTGCGTGAAGCTGGGAAACACCGTTGGCACGTTTAGAAAGGTTCAAAGCCGCAGGGGTATAGCCAAATCGGTTGCCTTCTGGGTGCCCAGAAATTTTGCGAACAGTATCCAGGTCTAAGCCCGAGAAAAAGCCAAGCTGGTGTAGGAAGTTGATGTCACGCTCTTCATTACCCGCCATTTCTGGCGTGTGCGTAGTGAAGACTACGCGTTTTTTCACTTCCTCAAGGTCTTTATATTTTTGATAGAGGTGGAAGGTCAGTGGCAAGGCGTGAGCTTCATTCATATGAAGGATGTCGGCGCCTCCCAGAGCTTCCACCACTTTGGCTCCCCCTATTCCAAGTACAATACTTTGGGCCACACGAGTAGCTGCATTGGAATCATACAAACGGTGAGTGATGGTACGGCTAAGGTAATCGTTCATGCCTTCCCGGTCTGTCGTCAAGAAGTACATGGGGATGGTACCAAATACACTTGGATCCAGATACCAAACCTGAACCTTCACTAGGTTTCCGTTGATATGCAGATCTACCGTCAAGTCTGTCTCTTCTAAAAAAGTATAGAAACGCTCGCGGTATTGAGCTTTCATCATGCTTTGCTGATCGCGAATCTGCTCGTAATAACCATACTTCCATAGCATCCCGATCCCAATCATGTTTTGCTTTAGCTCATAAGCAGATCGCATATGAGATCCAGCTAAGTATCCCAAGCCTCCTGAATAAATTCGGAAGATGTGGTCAATGCCAAACTCCATGGAGAGATAGGCTACTCGCTTGCTGTACTTTGGGTCAGGGGTATAGGGGTGTTCCCAGGTGAGGTTTGATTTCATGTAAAATGGGAATTATAAGGCGTTTTGTTTCAATCAAAGTTAACCCCTTTGATCCCAAATTCAAGAACGATCCCTTCAAGATCTCAGAAGGGTGTTTCTGCTTATAAACTGGTCCTTACCATATCCGAACTTTGCTACTCTGCTGAGCAATATGATTGCCTGATTCTGCTCCCTGCTAATCATTCAGCAATTAAAATTTTCACCATTTCTGTGACCTCTAACTGACTTTCCCGTTTTAATTAAATTAAAGGCAAGCTAAGCTTAGACTTTTCGATGACCGTAAACGCTCCCTTCATGTCTATCGACTCTCCATCCCAGGTCATGATCATTGGTGCCCAAGAACATCTAGGTCAAGAATTTGGCAAGCTAGCTGCCGCAGATGGTAGTGACTTAATCCTGGTGGACAGCCAAGAAGAGAGCGTAAGTAGACTCAGCCAAGACTTCCACCAACGAGGAGCTCGCTCCACCCGTCTTATCAGTGAACCACTCAGCTTGCCCGGCATTGCCGACAATATCTATCAAGCCTGGCTGCTAGGGAGTCTCATGGAGCAACACGCAAGCCCATTGAGTTGGGTCATCAATGTGATGGCTTTCCGAGAGTGGAACTTTCCCAATCCAGACCCCTGGGATCAAATCGGCCCAGATCCCGCCCTCCACTTGACCAATTTGGTCAGCTTAACCGAATTGTTCGCAGCAGAGATGAGTTTAGGTAAAGGGGGCAGAATTCTAAATGTCCTTTCTAGGCCAGCTCAAGTAGGCCCCAGTTTAGAGCGTATGTTCTTAGCTACCCAAACCTTGCTTCT
>CAZFPQ010000246.1:0-10734 GCA_964521065.1 uncultured Bacteroidia bacterium
CAACATCAGCCTAAACTTATGAAGTTAAATAATTAAAAATAAGCGTTTCCAGGTCATCAAGGGAGGTTTTTATCCGTTTCAAAATGGCCCAAGTCCAGCTAAGAGACTAAGCTCTAACCCCAACTTCTCTAAGTCTCGGTGTCTCCACATCTCTTCCAAGACGCGCAAGTTAGCTTTTTTATGCTTCGAGTCCATTGATAAAGGGCGGAATGGGTTGCACGCTTTGGGTTAAAGAACAAAAAGCAGAATAAGGAATAATGGGCCTAATCGACCTTTCGCCCAACGAAGCATTAGGTGGTCACAGGCTAAGGTGCGACCTTTGCGCCTTAATCTAAAACACCTTGGAAAAGCCTCGTTTTCTAGCTTATCTCCCTCAAGGAGCCATCTTACGCGCTCACCTCGCTATGTTTACTGTGGCGGTGATTTACGCGATTAATTTTTTCTGGGCCAAGGAGGTGTTTCAAGAGATCCATCCGCTGGCCATGGTCGGTATTCGGATCTTTGTAGCTGCCTTGGTATTTGGTATCGTGGCTCGAATGCAGGGACCGGAGAAAATTCGCTCTCGAGCAGACTTCATTCGACTGTTTTTGTGTGGTTTCTTTGGTGCCTCGCTAAACATGACCATGTTTTTTATCGGTCTAGATCTGACCGTCCCAGTCAATGCCGCGGTGCTCATGACTACCTCTCCATTGTTTGTCTTTATCCTAGCCAGTTTGCTTAAAACTGAAAGACTGAACCTTCGGAAGGTGCTTGGCCTGCTGATTGCTTTTTCTGGGGCCGTATGGCTTAGCCTAGGTGGGCGAGAGTTCAGTTTTCAGCAATCAACCATTCAAGGAGACTTGCTGATACTAGGCAACGCGGCTGCCTATGGAATATATTTGGTGCTGGTTCGTCCATTAATGTTGAGATACCGTTTGATGACAATCGTGGCATGGGTCTTCTTATTCGGCGCTCTTCTGAACGTCCCGCTGAGTTTATTTTACTTGGGCGAGGTAAACTGGGGAGAGCTGAGTAATTCAGCTGCTTGGGGAGCCTTCTACATTGTCGCATTTGTGACACTAGCTTCTTACAGCCTCAACGGCTGGGCCCTCAAATACGTATCATCATCATCGGTAGGGGTATACATATACCTTCAACCGGTGTTGGTGGGCTTATTGTCTTTTGTGTGGGTGGGAGAAACCCTAACCCTGCGGCAGGCAGGTTTAATGGGAATGGTGTTATCAGGGGTATACCTGGTAACCTACAGAAAAAAGAGGGGAGAAACAACTGGATCAGAAGGACATTGAAAGCTATATTTGTTTAGGACTATTCTTGCTACTCACTGATAGTCAGTTATTTAAAAAATAGGAGTTGCCTTTATGCACGAATACAACGGGCATGGTGATTACGAAGAGCAAAGGGCGAGACAAAGCGCTAAAGCCTTTGAGAGAATGATGCAGCGGGATGCCTTTGCTTTCATGGACCTACAAGAGGTAGATGAGGTTTTCCAGTTTTATCTAAACCATAGAGAGCTGGATAAGGCTCATAACCTCCTCAACTACGCGCTCCAGGTCCATCCTTCAAATGGAGATTTATATTTCAAGCAAGCCAAACTGTTTGCTGGTGATGGTCGCTGGAACGAAGGGGTTCTGAGTATGGAGAATGCCCTTACTTGTAGCCCACATTTGGTGGATTACCATTACTTTCAGGCCGACTTGCTTTCGCGAGCAGACCGTTACCAGGAAGCCATTGATCTCTTGGAAGAGTTGCTTCTAGTGGCTCCTGTCCCAGAGGAGGTGCTCATCCAAATGGGGGGCATTGCCATGCTGAGTAACCAAGCTGAAGCCAGTGAGCGCTATCTGCGCGAAGCTATGGAACTGAGCCCTGGTAGCGAAGAGATCCTGGTAGAGTTGAGCTATTTACTTGAAAGCTTGGGGCGGGTAGAAGAGGCGGTAGAACTGACTCAGCAGTTCCTCGATGAACAGCCTTATTCCGCTACGGCTTGGTACCAACTAGGTGCCCTGAACCAAAAGCAGGAGGAGTTTAAACTGGCTTTAGAGGCCTATGACTATGCCTTGGTCATCGAAGATGATTATGCTGCGGCATATTTTCAGAAAGGCATCATCTTCCAAATTCAGCAGGATTACCCAGCTGCGTTGAGTGCTTTTTTGGAAACCTTGGCTCTATCTCCTGACGATGCGGGCTTACTCTATCATATTGGTGAGTGCTTTGAAAGTCTGGAGATGTATCACGATGCCATTCGCTACTATCACCGGGTAACCAAGCTGGAAAATGACCATATTGACGCTTGGTCTGGTTTGGGCTTTTGCCTAGAAAAACGGGAAAAATACCTGGAGGCCATCCATTATTATCAGAAAGCCTACGAGCTGGATGGTGAAAATCCTGATATCTGCCTGTCACTGGCCATCTGTGAATACAAACTGGGCCATGGCCAGACGGCTTTTCGTTACCTGAATCAGGCGATCAGCCTCAGCCCGAAAGATCTCAGCATCTGGCTAGACTGGGCTCAGCTTCTGTATGATAACCATAATGTCTCTGGAGCCATTACCTATCTGGAAGAAAGCATCCGACAAAATCCCAAAGCCGCTGAGCTCTATTACTACTGTGCAGCCTATTGCTTTGATGGAACAGAAGGGGACAAGGGAATAATTTATTTAGAAAATGCCTTGTTGTTGGATTTTGAGAAACACGAAATCCTTTTCCAAGTCTGTCCCTACTTGAACCAAGAGCCGGAAATCTTAGACTTGATCGAACAGTATCGCTATTAGACTGTGGACGATTGTCCAATTGACTGAGGTTTCTTCCTCTGATAAGATGACATTTTTCCCTTGCGCATGAGGGGAAGTACACCCTAATTTAGGCTTAGACCTCCAAGCAGCGATGGAGGTCATCTAAGCGTCTAGGGAATATGAATAATTTGCTCTCGGTTATTTGGGGAAGGTATGTCAATACATTTCTGATTTGCTTGGGACTGAGTACATCCGTACTAGTGGCCCAAACCCCTCATGAAGAACCTTGCCTTTCCGCCCATATCGATCGAGAGCTGAGGACTCAGTTTCCCGAATTCGGTAGCAAAGCAGAGTTTGAAACCTGGTTGAGTCGGAAGATGGTTCATTCGGTGCCCACCAGGGCAGTATATACCATTCCGGTGATCGTACATATTTTACATGACGATGAGGCTAAGGGTGCGGGTACCAACCTGAGTGCAGCGAGGGTTCAAAGCCAGATAGACGTCCTCAACGAAGATTTCCGGAGGAAACTGGGCACCCCAGGTCATAATACCAATTCGGTAGGAGCTGACGTAGAAATCGAATTTTGCCTGGCCACGGTAGGGCCTGATGGACAAACCCTACCTGAGCCAGGTATCCATCGGATCAGTCGTGTCCAAATGGGCTTCAATGCTCCTCCTTATTCCAATAACTATTTGCGCAACAGCGTGCTGCCAGTGACTCAGTGGGACCCTGAGCGCTACATGAATATTTGGACTGCCCCCTTGCAAAATGACATCATAGGTTTTGCTCAATTGCCCAGCCAGTCCACCCTGGCAGATTTGCCAGGGAATTACGGTCCTGCTAGCACCGATGGCGTAGTCATCAATGTAGAGACATTTGGGCGAGAGTCCGGAATGCAACCTCCCTATAACGGAGGACGGACTACCACCCACGAAGTGGGACACTTCTTGGGTCTTTGGCACATTTGGGGAGATGGCAATTGTAGTGTGGATGACTACTGCGGAGATACCCCAACCGCTGCAGCTCCTAATTATGGCTGCCCCAGCAGTGCCACCAGTTGCAGTCAAGCCAGCATGGTGAGCAATTACATGGACTACGTGGATGATGCTTGTATGAATATGTTTACGGTCTGTCAGAAGCAACGCATGCGTACCGTATTGGAAAATGCTCCACGACGCGCGAGCTTGTTGACTTCCTCGGCTTGCGCTGGACAACTGGCTCCTTTAGCAGATTTTCGGGCCAATCAAGAAGCGGCTTGTGAAGGGCAGGTGGTAAAATTCTTCGATGAATCGCTTTACGGACCCACTAGTTGGAGCTGGTCTTTTCCTGGTGGAGATCCGGCTAGCTCTACCGATGCAAACCCCCAAATACGCTACTCACAGCCGGGGAGTTATGACGTAAGTTTGGTGGTGAGCAATGCTCAGGGCAATCAGTCCCTTACCCGGCAGGGGTTCATCAATATCAACTCTGTGGGTAACAACAATGAGCTCTTTATGGAAGATTTTGAGGGGGGATTCGGGGACTGGACGGTAGAAAATCCTGATGGGGGCATTACTTGGGAGATAGAAGCCACCAGTGGCAATGGGGGCAGTTTCGCTCCTGGCATAGAGTTGTACTTTTATGACAAAGTGGGTCAGCGCGATGCCCTGATTTCTCCGCTCATTGACCTCAGCGGCTTCCAAAACCTTGCCCTAAACATTCAGTACGCTTATCGTCCTTTCAGCAACTCATCGTTTGACTCCTTGATTGTATATGCTTCCACCGACGGAGGCAATAGTTTTCCCCACCGCTTGTTTGCAGGAGCCCAAGGTAGTGGCGCGGCATTCAATACGGGTCCAAGTACCAGTACCTCGTTCACTCCAGCCAGTCAAGATGATTGGTGTGGAGGAAATCAGGATCCTTGTCTACAGCTAGACCTCAATGCGTTTACGGGGGAATCTCAGGTTAAAATTAAAATTGAGTCAGTCAACGATTATGGCAACAACCTCTACGTGGACAATGTCTCCATCACAGGGGCTTGCTCCGTCACCCACATTGATTTAAATGAGGATCAGTCACCTACTTGGAGGATTTATCCCAATCCAAGCACGGGGTGGGTCACCCTTGAGCCCTTGGATTCCAAGCAAGGGAAGCTATATATCCAGGTCCTAGATGCGATGGGGCGCAAAGTGTGGTGGAGCAAGCGGCCAAATAGCCGCTTGCCCCATGAACTTGACCTAAGCGATTTGCCAATGGGTTACTATTACCTTGAGGTTTTGCAGGAGGATCTTCGATTTGGCCAAAAGCTTCAGTTGATTCATTGATTCACCGAGGCCACCGCTTTGTTTCCATCAGGTATTGAACCTCCTTGGCATTTTCCATGGCAGAGCGAGTGCTGGCTTCCGTTAGCCATAAGTAGCCATAGGAAGGAAGTTGAATCACCCCTTGATTTGCCAGGATTCTACGCCCTGTGCATTTGTCAAAAAGCTGCTGTGGATCGAAGCCGCAACGATGGAGGACACTGATGCTAAGGCGCTGAGGGTGAGGGGAAAAGTTGGATACACATAGACTTCGTGCGCCCTCCAAGTTCCACCGAAGGAAGCAGAATAGGTTGGGATGGCCACTCTCTTCAATAGACAGACGATTGTGGTCAGAAAATTCTGGAGAGGCTTTGCGGATGGCGATGAGACGCTGAATGACTTCGAACAATTGGTGTTCTAGCGTTCCTATTTGGGTTCGGCGCTCCATGCGTTCCCAATCAATGATGGGTCGATGCATCCAGCGATTATCATAAGCCTTGTCTGGGTCTTGTAGGTAGCTCTCATCGTTGGGTGTGCCTACCTCGTCTCCATAATAGAGCAAAGGCAGGCCTCCATACGCTAAGATGATGCTGTGTAGCATCTCAATTTTTTGAATGGCCAACTGGATAGCGGCAGGGTCCTGCTGGCGCTCAGCTTGCTGCAAGCCTGTAAGGGCCGCCATAGACCCAGAAATACGGGCGTCTCCGGTTTTGGGGTTGAAAGCAAACGGAGCCCCTTCTGCCGGAGAGTCAGGATATTTACCTTGATAAAAGTCGATCAAGAAATGCTTGTGGTGATAAGGATTCTTATTCAAGGCCCACAGGTGAGCGTCCTCATACCCCAACCCGATGTCGTCATGGCAGCGCAGATAGTTGATCCAGGTACTTTGCTCGGGCTTGCCAGGAATGTGTTGAAGGCTGAGCTTCATATGCTGGACTTCTCCTGTAGCCAGTGCGTCCCAAAGCAAGGCCATAAAAGTCGCGTGGTAGGCTACTTCGCATTCTCGCCCCCAAGCCTCTCCTTCGCCGAAGTAGCGCACTACCTCCTTCGGAGCGACGATGGCCTCAGCAATGAAACCCACTCCCGGAGCGACAATTTGGGAACAAGCTTTCATGAGCTGGAGAATCCAATGGGCCTGAGGCAGGTTTTGGCTACGAGTTCCCAGTTCTTTCCACGTGAAAGCGACCGCATCCAGTCGAATGATATCTACGCCAACATTCGCTAGGAAAAGCAGGACCTTGAGCATCTCTCGAAAAACAACGGGATTCCGATAGTTGAGGTCCCATTGATAAGAGTGGAAAACGCTCATTACCCATTGTTGAATCTCTTCCACGTAGGTGAAGTTGCCCGGTGAACTCTCTGGAAACACCTCTGGCAAATCTTCTTCGTAACGATCGGGAAGATGGCGATCGCGAAAGAAATAGTAATAGTCTTGATAGGTTTTATGGCCAGCCTTGGCCAGTTGGGCCCACTCATGTTGATCCGAGGTGTGGTTCATTACCAGATCCAAAGTCAGTAGCTGATCTCGCTGACGCATTTCTTGCGCTAGTTCACGGAGTTCATCCATGCTGCCAAAGCGAGGGTCTACTGCCCGATAATCACTGACGGCATAGCCGCCATCATTGCTGCCTGGAGGGGCTTGAAGCAGGGGCATCAGGTGGAGCCAGTTTACCCCTAGCTCATCAAAATAGTCGAGTTTGCCTTTGAACTCATCTAGTCGTCCGATAAAGCGGTCCACGTAAAGCATCATCCCTACTCGCTTTTCTGAGGATAGCCAGGTAGGATTTTGCTCGCGTGTTAAGTCAAGAGCTTGAAGCTCTGCTGGTCTTTCCGAGAAGGCATCGAACAAATCGTTGATCAGCCCCCAGTATTGCTCTTCAAAATCCGGTCGATCTCCGTACAGCCTCCCCATAAGATTTCTGATCCAATGGAGGTTGGCACTTAGGCGAATGAGAAAGGAGCCAAGGTTTCCATGTTGGTCTACCTGCGCGTGGCGATCGGCCAGGGCAGGTATGCGAGCGTGTAGCGTAGCGTCATACATAGGCCGACAAAATTAATCAGTCCTGGAAAAAAACTTTATATCTTGGCTAAAAAGGTCTGACATGTCTCACCCCCAACTACTTTGGCAACCCTCAGATGCGTTAATGGACCGGAGCCATTTACGGCATTTTATGGCTTGGCTCAAGGAAAATCGCGACTTAGAATTTGTGGATTATGATGCTCTTTGGCACTGGTCAACCACTCAAATAGACGATTTTTGGCTGGCTATCTGGGAATATTTCCAGGTAATCTCTCATCAACCATATGAGCGGGTGCGAAGCGGAGAAGAAATGTGGGAAACTCGGTGGTTTGAGGGAAGCACCTTGAATTATGCGGAACATATTTTTCGACAAAAAACCGATACGAGGCCTGCTATTTTGTTCCAATCCGAAAGACAGGCCCTTACCGCGATTGCTTGGAATGATTTGGAAGAACAGGTTGGCAAACTGGCTAACTATTTTCGACGACGTGGTGTCATGGCTGGAGACCGCGTGGTCGCTTTTATACCCAACATCCCGGAAGCAAGCGTAGGCTTTTTAGCTGCCTGTTCACTGGGAGCGATTTGGTCAAGCGCTTCCCCCGACTTTGGGGCGGATAGTGTGGTAGAGCGTTTCCAACAAATCGAGCCTAAGGTGATGATCGCCGTAGATGGCTACGCCTACGGAGGCAAAGGACATGATAAGCAAGCAACGGTGAAAGCCATTGCCTCTCAGCTACCGAGTCTGGAACAGGTGATTTTGCTACCCTATCTCGATGAGGAGGCGGGGACTTTCCTTCCTGGTGCGGTCACTTGGGATAGCATCATGGCCTCGGACCCTAGTCCTCTCCAATTTGAAGCTTTACCCTTTGCCCACCCCATCTGGGTGCTGTATTCCTCTGGGACCACAGGCATCCCCAAGGCCATTACCCATAGCCATGGGGGCGTATTGTTAGAGCACTTGAAGTATGTTCATTTTCATAACGACGTTAAACCTGGTGAAAACTACTTTTGGTATTCTACCACGGGTTGGATGATGTGGAATTTTATCCAGGCGACGCTACTAGCCGGAGCCACCATCGTTTTATACGACGGCAGTCCTGCCTACCCAGATTTGTCGGTGCTGTGGAAACTTGCTGAGCAGGCACCCATTCACCACTTTGGCACCAGCGCCCCTTACTTGGTAGCCTGTTTGAAAAAGGGAATTCGCCCTAGCCAGTTAAGCAATCTTTCTCAGTTAAGGTCTCTTAGCTCCACGGGAGCTCCTTTGCCTCCAGAGGGATTTGCCTACGTGCATGAGTCAATCAAGAAAGATCTTTGGTTGGCTTCCATGAGTGGAGGAACTGACGTATGTACGGCTTTTGTGGGGGGAGTACCTACCGAACCCGTGTATGAGGGCGAGATTCAGAGGCGTGCCTTGGGCTGTGCCATGGAAAGCTGGAGTGATGCTGCTAGGCCTCTCATCGATGAGGTAGGAGAAATGGTGATTACCCAGCCGATGCCTTCCATGCCCATTTACTTTTGGGATGACCCAGGAAAAAAGCGCTACCAGAGTAGTTATTTTGAGCACTTTCCTGGGGTTTGGCGCCATGGTGATTGGCTGCAAGTCACCCCTCGAAATACCCTGGTGATCCTGGGACGCAGCGACGCTACGCTCAATCGTCAGGGCATCCGTATAGGTACGGCTGAGATATATCGAGCGGTGGATCAAGTTTCAGCCATTGCAGATAGCTTGATCGTCAACCTTGAACTAGCTGGAGGTCGGCACTATATGCCTCTGTTTGTAAAAATGGCAGAAGGAGAAAAATTGGACGAGTCCGTAATCAAGGAGGTTAAGACCCGGTTAAAAGAAGCCTACTCGCCTCGGCATGTGCCTGATGAGCTCATTGTGGTCCCAGACATTCCCTACACCATTAGCGGAAAAAAGCTGGAAGCACCTGTCAAGAAAATATTGATGGGCATCTCGGTGGACAAGGCCGCGAATCCAGGCGCAATGCGCAATCCAGATTCGCTTGACTTCTTTCTGGATTTTAGACAAAAAATTAGTTCAGAGGAGGGGAAGCTGAAAGGGAGTTAGGGAGGGGATCCTTCTCAAGGTTTTAGGGGTACATTATCTCAAGATCTCCTCAATCCCGTACCAACATTGCTGCGCCAAATACGCCTGCACTATCCCCAAGCTTGGGCCGCAAAATAGGGGTGGTCAAGACTGGATTGAATACATGTTTTTCTACTTGTCGTACCCCTTCTGTGTAGAGCAAGTCGACATTGCTGACTCCTCCACCGAGAACAATGGCATCAGGGTCAAGGATGTTGATAATGACGGCCAAGGCCTTTCCAAAGAAATGTAGCATTCGCTCTACGGTTTCGGTCGCATAGCGGTCATTCCCCTCTTTGTGACGAGCTACAATTTCGTGAAGTCTAAGAGACTCACCACTCAGCTTGGCATACCATCCCTCTAGCGAAGGGCCAGCTAAAATAGTTTCTACATTGCCGTGAAGGCCACTGTAAGCCACCCCTCCAGAAGGATCAAGATAGTTGTGCCCCCATTCCCCCGCAATGGCATGACGTCCATTCAGTACCTTTCCATTGACAACCACTCCGCCCCCTACACCGGTGCCCATGATGACCCCAAATACTACTTGGGCCTCAGGTACTGATTCAGGTACGGCTCCCATGACGGTCTCGGCCAGGGCAAAGCAATTGGCATCATTGGCCATGACCAAAGGAACCCCAATTTTCTTCATTAGATCGGTATGAAGAGGCTTGCCAAGTAGGGCTGTTGTATTGCTATTTTTAATAGTTTGAGCTTGGGGATCAACGGCACCTGGGGTGCCGATTCCTATCTTCTCTGGAGTCAGGCCAGTTTCTTGCTTTAAGAGGTCTACCAAATGGGCAATGCGCCCCACAATGTGCTCATAGCCATGTTGTTTTTCAGTAGCTATTCTAAGCCTGGCTAGTGGCTTGAAATCCTGGTCGGCATCAGCTACCACGCCTTCTATTTTGGTGCCCCCTAAATCAATGCCCCAAAGCGGTTTCATAAGCGAGTAAGTTATAGGATGTTAGGATAAAGCTTGCGCAAGATAGGAAACTGCGCGAGGGCCAAGATAAAAGAAAAACGGCTCCCTAAGGAGCCGCTGCATCACTTGTACATCAAATTATTCACCTAAAAAGAGCTATGTTATTGAACATGGAGTCCCTTAGGATACATTTAACAATACGTTGATTCTGGAATTATCGTTACTTTTGGACCCTGAAATAGGGTGTGGTGGACTCCATCGCTGGTCATCTTTGACGAGAGGAAAGTCCGGACAGCGCAGGGCATCTTGCTTCCTAACAGGAAGGCATCCCGAGCAATCAGGATGACAGCAAGTGCAACAGAGAGTATACCGCCTCGATTCATCGAGGTAAGGGTGAAAGGGTGGGGTAAGAGCCCACCGGTACCGATGGTGACATGGGTAGCCAGGTAAACCTCAGGAGCTGAAAGACCAAATACACCGGTGCTTGAGGGCGGCCCGTCCGATGCCGGAGGGTAGGTTGATGGAGCCTAACCGCGAGGTTAGGCCTAGATAAATGATGGAGGCTGCTGCGGCAGTGACAGAATCCGGCTTATGAAGCCACATCAAATCTTGTAGGTGTCCCTTTTGGGGCACCTTTTTTTTTGAGACGATGAGATATTGGGAGCTCGAGATATTGAGAAAAACTATTT
>CAZFPQ010000247.1:0-10722 GCA_964521065.1 uncultured Bacteroidia bacterium
ATATTCTCCAACTTCGTTCACTTTGTGGTGTATCTTGTAGAGTCCCTTTTTACATTGAACTTGCAAGGAAAAAGTGGACAAATTATATAGAGAATATTAAGTGTTTAAGATGTTGTTAGCGAATTGTAGGGGAGATAGATATCCGAGGGTGGAATGTCTTCTTTTTCGATTGTACCAAATTTCAATATATTGAAATAGATCCATTTCGACTTCTTTGGGATTTTTGTGTTTTGCGTCCTCAATGGCGTCGTTCTTTAAGGTATGGAAAAAGCTCTCTGCGACGGCATTGTCCCAGCAGTTGGCCTTACGGCTCATGCTCTGTCGAATCTCTGGGTGCCTGCCAATGGCCTCTCGCATGGCGTGGCAGGCGTACTGACTGCCTCTATCGGAGTGAAAGATCATATCCTCTTTGGGTTTACGGTTGTTGGTGGCGATGTTGAAGGCTTTGATGGTGGTATTTGCAGCGGTCATGTCCTGACTAAAGGTCCATCCAATGATGCTGCGATCTCCCAGGTCCAAGACAATGGTGAGGTATCTCCATCCTTGGTTGGTGGGGATGTAAGTGATGTCTGAGACCCATGCTTTGGCCAGTTCTCCAGGCTCAAAGTTGCGCGCCAGCAGGTTAGGACAGATGGGGTGGTCATGGTCAGAATCGGTGGTCTTAGGTACGCTTTTTCGCTTCCTCTGAGCCTTTAGGCCCGCTTCTTTCATGATCCGAGCTACTCTAGGACGAGAGGCTTTGAAGCCCTCATGGTTGAGCTCGGCTGCGACCCTAGGACTGCCATAGGTCTGGTTACTCTCTTCAAAGATCGCCTCAATCTCTAAGCGTAAAGAGGCTTTCTCTTCGCTACGCTGCGAGGGCTCAGCATTTCGCCAAGCATAGTAGCCACTGCGACTTACCTCCATCACTTCACACATCTTCTCAACGGGAAATTCCTCACGGTGATCATCTATCCACTGGAAGATTAACCATCTCTCTTGGAGAAGATGCTGATGGCCTTTTTTAAGATTTGAAGCTCTAAGTCGCGATCCAATAGTTGCTTTTTCAACTCCCGATTCTCACGTTGTACTTCCCTCAGGGACACAGACTTCGTATCAGATGAGCCTTGATCGGAGCCCTCAGCAGGACTCGCTAACTCGGAGCGCCAGCGGTAGATCAACCCTGGACGAAGGCCCAGTTCTTTAGCCAGATCAGCTACATTCTCACGGCTGTAGCTTAGTTCAATGGTCTTGAGCTTGAACTCCCGGCTGAACTTTCTTCTTGGTTTGGACATAGCACAAAATTAAGTGGTTGTCTCTTAACTTATCTGTCCACTCAAAGGTAGCAACTCCAGTTAATGGAGATTTTCCGTAGCTCCGTAGCCCATACCCCGATTCCTTCTGTCCAAGTGCTTATGAAAATCACGATATTTATTGGAGTGTTTGTGATCCGGGGTTGGTAGCAACCCCTAATCTGTTTTTATTATAGGCCCATCATTTTCCTAAACCCCTTTACAATGAAGCTTTTATTGAGACTCGGTCTGGCATTCATGACCGCAGCCATCCTACCAAGTAACTTGAAGGCGCAGCAAGCGGATAGCGCTGTGGTCAATCCCCTTTACAGGTTAGCTACCCAGGCTTATCAGAAAGGAGACATGGTCCAGTGCATCGCCTTACTCGACTCCTTGATTGAGGTATGTGAGACCTATGGGGATTACCATAGATACGTTGTGTACAGCCTCTATAATGGCTGGAATTATAGCAATGCCCTTAGAGATACGGAAAACGCCAACCGATATGCTTCGCAGGCCATTCAAGCGGTGGAAACCAAAATGGGTGGCCATCACGTCTTTTTGTACGATGTGTATGGGTTGTTAGCTGGCTTGGCTAGTGACATAGGGGACTATGAAAAAGCTTTCGAATATCATTTGAAAGCGGAGCAGGTCGCCCTAGAAATGGATGGCCCACATAGTTTTGGCGTGATGGCTTCCAATACCAACTTGGGCAACCTCTACGTGACCCTGCAAGAATATGACCAAGCACTGACCTGCTTACACCGGGCTAGAAAGGTTGGACTTTATCAGCTACCCACTGACTCTACTGGTATATGGGCTTCCAGAATCTTAATCGTGGACAATCGGCTGCTACGTTTATACCTATCCATGGACCAGATGGACTCTGCGAGGGTGTTGGCCGCACGCTGCCAGGAGTGGTTAGATATCCACGATCCCCAGTTCCAAAATGGCTCATCGCCAGACTTGGTTCATGGCTTGATGGATTTCTATCAGTCAGCAGGGGAAGAAGCACGTGCTTGGGAGTACCTGCTCCACCTTGATACCATGTATCATCGTTTTCCGGGGCCCAATAGTATCCAATACGCCCTCAACCAGCGGACAAAAGCCTCAATGTATGAGTTTCGCGATAGCCTAGATGCAGCTTTGAGAGCCAATAGCCAGGCCTTTCTGTTGCTGGGAGCGAGCTGGGAATCTGATGGCCTTACCATTCAGGAAGCTGCCGCGGACCTTCGTTGCCAGGGTTGTGAACCATCTTTGTACGAACAGAGGATAGCTCTGCTCTTGGCACTTGCCAAAGAAAAAGAAGGCCCAGAAGCCACAGACTATCTAGCATCCTGCGTTCGCACAGCAGAACTGGCCATAGATCAATTGGCCTCCATTCGCAGCACCATTCTATTTAGAGAAGGGTCAAAGCAACGGCTGTTTGAACGATACAACAAAATCTACCGCTTGGGAAGTTTAGCAGCCTGGCATCTGTATGAGCGAAACCAGGATTCAAAGACCCTTGCCAAAAGCCTATGGTTCTCCGAACAGAGCAAAGCCAACCTGCTAAGGGAATCCTTGTTTGTGCGAGAAATTCGTGAGCAATCTCCCCTCCCGGCTGATGTAGCCGCCACCGAGAAGGGACATATCCTCAACATCCTACGGCTAGAAGGGCTGGTGGAGAACGCCTACCAGGCAAGGGATAGCATGGCGGTACGCAGGCTGACCCAAGACTCTTTGTTTCTCGCCAGAAAGGAATATGAGTCTTTCTTGGTGGAACTCCGCAAAGATTATCCCCTCCATACCCTGCTCCAGCGTGAAGCAGAAGTCGCTAGCCTGACCGAGCTCCAAGACCAGCTGTCTTCAGGTCAGCGCATCATCAATTACTTAGCCCAACCCGAAGAGGACCTCTTGCAAGTCACGGTGATTGGTCCCCATGAAGCTCAGGTAAAGCTATTGCCTTGGGGGGAAGAGGATGAAAAACTTCTACACAGCTACCTTCGCAACCTAAACAAGGTCTCTCTGGTACAGACCCGCCGTCGACTCAGGTTCATTGAGCAGAGTCATGCTTTATACCAAAAGCTCATAGCTCCCCTTGTCTCTGAGCTACCCCAAGGATCACATCTGACCATCTTGCCAGATGGCAACTTGAGTCAGCTCCCCTTCGAGAGCTTGCTGCAGGAATCCGCCGATCGGCCCTTTGAGCAAATGCCATTTCTGATCAAAGCATTCCCTGTTTCTTATCATTACGCAGGCAGCATCTGGCTAGAAGGGGCCAAGTCCCATCCCTCAGAATCAGAGGGCTTATATGCCTTTGCTCCGGTCTTTTCGAATCAAGAAGAACTGACCTTGAGTTCAAGGACCCGAGGCCTCATTGAGGCTGAAGCCTTTTTAGAGGCGCCAGGAGCTTGGGCACCCTTGCCATTTACCCGAACCGAAGTCAAAGAAATCGGAAAACTATTCCCCGCCCAAGTAGCCATCACGGTAACCGATGAAGAAGCTAGCGAAGCTGAATTGAAGCAATCTCTGGAAGGGGATTACCGGTACTTACACCTAGCTTCTCACAGCTTTGTCAACCGGCAAAATCCCCACTTTTCTGGCATTGCCTGTGCCGCATCACCAGAGGATGAGGCGGAGGATGGGATCCTCTTTGCCTCAGAGATCTTCGCCATGACCATACAAGCTAACCTAGTTACCTTGAGTAGCTGCGAAAGTGGAGTAGGTCCCCTGCTGGCCGGAGAGGGAATGCTGGGGCTGAATCGGAGTTTTCTACAAGCAGGAGTGCCCAATGTTCTCTTCTCCCTTTGGAAGGTCGATGACCGAGCCACTAGCCAATTGATGATTCCTTTTTACCGAGAACTCATCACCGGAAAGCCTTATGCTCAAGCATTGCAAACAGCCAAACTGAGTCTCTTACAGGCCTCAGAGACGGCCTTGCCTGCGTACTGGGCAGCATTCATGCTCATTGGGGTGAATTGAGTGGGGTCAGGGATCAATGACCAAGCTTCCTACCCAGATGGGTTCCTCCTCCTCCAAGTCAGCGAAAAAGTAGTAGTAGCGACCGGGGGTCAAGGCGATAGCATGAGAACTTGAAAAGATAAACTTGCCCTCCTCCTTTGAATCTGGCCTCCACTGGATGGGCTCGATCAGCAAAGCTTTGCCCTCCAGGTAGTCCTCATCTCGGTTGGAATACAAAAATACCCCCCATGACTCAACATTGGGGGGAAGCTCTTCCAGCCATCCCAGAATCGTCAAAAGGCTGTCTTGGATCTGGTAACTTGATTCCCCTCTAACTTCGGGATATTCAGAGCGAACATTCCGATTCACCAAAGGATCTAAATAGGAGTTGGGGGTAAAATCAGTGGGGTCCGCTGCGGCGATGAGTTCCTCCTCTGGAAATACTTCTAGAGATTCCTTTTGAGGAGGGGTCTCTTCTGGCGTGGATGGCTCAGTTGCGGGTTCCTCCGAGGCCAGTCCTGGCGCATTTTCAGGTATGCTGTCCCTTTGCTCTTTTGCCATTGGGGCTGACGCAGCTTCTTCCTGAGGCCTAAACACCAAGATCAGCAGCAAAAGAATGGCTGCTGCGGCCAGCAACCAAGGAAGTGGATTCCGGAAAAGACTTCGGACTTTGCCAGAGGATGCTGGGGCTGACTGGAACTCAGCCGAAACGGAGGAAAGCTGATCGATGAAGGCCCGTTTCTCACGATCGCCTAACTCGCCCATCATCCAACGCTGCATATCCACCCGCTGCTTTAGCTTAGGCTCAGAATCCATTCTTACTTCAAAAGCCTGGCTTTCCTTGGGAGGTAAAGTCCCCTCGAGGTATCGGTCAATCAGCTGATCGAGAGCGAATTCGTCCTTATGTTGAGCATTCTCCTCTGCCATGGCTTATTCTGCATTCAATTCAACGAAGCGGGGGTCATCCTGGATAGAGGAGATCAGCCGCTCCTTACACTGAAATTTCCGCTTGGATGCATAACTTACACTCTTCCATCCCATTGCCTCCTGTATCTCTTTCATGCTTTTTTGATCAAAAAACATCCTCAGTACTTGCTGACATTCTCGGCCAATCCTGCTGAGATGATCCATCAAAAGCAAGCGCTTTTCTTCTTGCACCAGAAAGGGTTCCCACTCCTCCCCTCCCCTATCATATTTGATGAAGTCAGCAGTTCTTACCTCTTGGAAGGATTTCTTTTGCAGGCGATTGCCCCAGATATTCCGGCAAATGTGGTGAAGAAATCCACCAAAGGATCCGTGGAGGTCAAACTCTTCGGTCCTCACCCGCTCAAAAACGACGATAAGGGCTGACTGAAAGACATCTAGCGCGTCCTCCCGATTCCCACCTTTTGAGCTGATCAGGTTGATGATGCTGGGAAGAAACTCCTGATAAATTCGCCTAATCCCTTCCTGATCGCCCGTCCGAATGGCTTTTACATGTGAATCTCGGTCTTCAGACATCGAGCTTTCCTGAGGTTCTGTGAGCCTTATTTAAATCGAATTTAGCAGAATATCCGAATTCAAGAAATAGCCAGTACTGATTTTAAAGCAATTGGGCCTTCTCAAAGGAGGCCTTATGGTAGCTTATTCCTATGGGGACTTACTGATTGGGCATCATGATGGTGTTGCCATCAACCCACCGCTTCTCAAGCTCGCCACATCCCATTGGGAACTCCCTATGTCCATGGCCCTCTGTTCAAATCTGAACAGGGGGGTATCTAGGCTTCATAGGTTTCCTTTCCCCATTCCTCAGCCCACCCTTTGAGGCACAGGAAACCGGATATCAAACTCCGTGAAGTTATGGCTTTGACTCTGAACCGTGATTTCTCCCTGAAATAGCTCAGAGATGATGTCTTGACTAATGGCTAGGCCCAATCCTGAATTGCCTTCCTTGGCGGACTTGGTGGTAAAAAAGGGAGCAAAAACTTGGTTTTTAATCTTGTCGGGAATTCCCATGCCATTGTCTCGAATGAAGATCCTCACGTGGTCTCCTTCCCATAAAGTCCGCACCTCTATGGTGGGGATGTAGCCCTGTTTTTCCTTGAAGGCTCGTTTTTCGACCGCAAAAGTAGCGTTGTCAATTAGGTTTATCACGACCCGACTCAGCTCATGGACGTGGAGATAAAGAGGAGGTATAGAATCATCATAGCGGGTAACAAATCGAATCCCATGTTCTGTGATGCGAGTCGAAAAAGCCTTCTTAGCCCAGTTTAACTGTTCATCCACTACTTGATTGAGTTGAGCTTCAGCTTTCTCAGCCACCTCGGCCTGGGTGCGGCGCATGACTTGATTGATGATCCGATCTACCCGAAGCCCATTGTTTTGAATGTATTGGTTGTTGGCGCGTAGCTCCAGCAAGATCTCTTGCACCTGCTGCAAAGCCTCTGGGCTTTGGGTATTTTGATATTCCAGCAGCCCATTTTCCAATTCTTCTATCACATCTTCGGCACCTTGGGAAAAGTTGATCACAAAGTTGAGCGGATTCTTGATCTCATGGGCCAATACCGCAGACAACTGCCCTTGCGAGGCCAGCTTCTCCATTCCCAACATCTGATCTTGAATATGGGTAAGATCAGATTTGAGGCGCCGAAAGTGGGTATTGGCCAAAAAAATGGACCCAAAAATCACCACCAGCGCAAGGAGAATACAAATCGAAAGGAGGATTGGGGACATGGTGCTATCATTGATAATAATCACTAAAACAAACTTAGCACAGCCCCTTGTAGGAATATTGGACTAATGTTCCAAAATCATGGATCATTGTTCCATATGCGATCAAATAGGGTAGCCCCAGGACATGCCCTGGGGCTACCAACCTACCATATTTTATCCCAAACCCGTGATGACACTCAGGTACAAAGGCATGCCCAAGGTGATGTTAAAGGGGAAGGTGATCGCCAAGGCCATGGGTAGGTACAAACTTGGATTAGCTTTAGGCGCGGCGATCTGCATCGCGGCGGGCACGGCGATGTAGGAGGCACTGGCTCCCAGAATGGCAAAAAGAAAACGGTTGCCAATGCTTTCAGTGATGAAGCCACTGAACCAGGCGACTGTACAGCCATTGATAACCGGAATCACGATGGCAAAAGCCAAAGCAAACCAACCTTTTTTCAGAAAGCTGCCCAGTTTGCGTCCACTGCTGATGCCCATGTCCAGGAGAAACACGGCCAAGAATCCCTTGAAAATATCGGTGGTAAAAGGGGCGATTCCCTCGGCTTGTTTTTCGTTGGCGATGAAGCCAATCGCAAGGCTTCCGAGTACCAGCAATACACTTCCATTAGTCAGAGAGTGCTTGAACATGTCCCCTAGGCTGGTTTTGGAGCTTTTTTCTTGGTCATAAAGAGAAATGAGCAGAACCCCTACGATGATGGAAGGAGCCTCCATCAAGGCCATCACGGCCACCATGTGGCCACCAAAGGGCATGGCTTCTAATTCTAGAAAAGAGATCGCCGTTACAAAGGTCACCGCAGACACCGATCCATAAGACGCCGCGATGGCTCCCGCATTAGGAACTGAAAACCGCCGACGCAAAATGAAATAGGTATACAGAGGAACCAGGATGGCCAAAGTCACCCCGAACAACAAAGACCAGCCGATTTCGGCATCCAATTCGCTGTGAGACAGTTCCTGGCCACCTTTGAAACCGATGGAAAACAACAGATAAAGAGAAATAAACTTGGAAGAATTGGCAGGGATTTCCAGGTCGCTTTTCAGTTGCACGGCGATGATCCCCAGGAAGAAAAATAACAGCGCCGGGTTGGTGAGGTTGTCGATGAGTAGATGAAGTTCCATAGCTTGATTAGGATGAAGTGTAGCTTTGGGCCTTCTTGAGGAGTAAGGGTGAGATTTTGGGAGCTTGAGGCCATGAGACTGGAGGTTGACGCTGCCTCGTTGTTCACCACTTAACTTTTTCTCAAAAAGCCGCGCAAATGTCTAGGGCAAGAATCATAAATAAAAATTCATTATTTATATACAAATCATAAGCCCAGTTTATTTACACTGGTTTTTGCTATCTCGCGAGCTTCATTCTGCCAGGGGAAAGTCTTGCAAGGAGCCAGACTTTACCCACCCTAATTTGCCTCTTTCTCCAACCAGGAATACGTAATTTGTGCCTGGTTAAAGACAAAAGCTGGCCTCAAAGAGGATGGCTAGCAGCAATTTCACCTCAGCATGAAACGATTCATGTAAACCTCCGATCAAGAAGTGTAAAGCTTTGTTAAGGACCTAGCAGCCAAACATTTAGCTCCATACATTTGAATCATGACAAAACAAATGCAGGGCGTCATCTCGCTCATCATCGGATCGCTGTTGGGAATGATCGGCCTCCAGGCTTACTACGGCTGGCAGGTCTACCAACAGCAAAGCTTGGCCCTTGGGGCAGAGGTAGATGCAGCTATCAAGGCTGCCGTGGAAAAAGCACATGAACATCGAGTGGATCGCATCCATGCTCTGTTTGAGCGCGATCTTCAAAATCCAGACTTGGTCACAGTAGAGCTACGCATGACAGAAGAAGGACCTAAAATCGTCACCCTAGACCCTCAGACTGGTACCGTCTACATGAAGCTCACCTATCCCAAGGAAAAAAGCTTGGACAGTTCTCCCGAGGAACTCAAAAGCTATCTAGTCGAAAGAAATAGAGTTTTTGTTGACGAGGGTACCTTCATGTATTGGAATCCTGAGCTAGGTGAAAGGTTTGAGTCTTATGTAGATACCATTTTCTTTTCCAAGTCTTATGTAGCCAAGCAACTCGAAAGAGAGCTGATTTGGCGAGATATCCGTGGAGAGTTTGGACTGATATATGGGAAAGAAAATTCTTGGAATCAACTAAGTTCCAAGCAAAGGATGTATTCTCGCCCGGTCGATGTCCATATGGAAGAAGAGGATCAGGTGGTAGCCATCCTATATCACCCGGTCCTCGAAATCATGAAGCGCATGGGCCTGATTTTGGGCTTAACAGGACTGGTGTTGTTATTGATCCTATTGAGCTTTTCGGCTTTGTGGTACATCATACATAGACAAAAGAAGCTGGCAGCCCTTAAAGATGACTTCATCGACAATGTCACCCATGAGCTGCTCACACCTGTTGCCACCCTGAAGCTGGCCTTGGAATCCTTGGGGAAGGATCCGAAGGTGCAAGGGTCCTCTTACCTTGACATCTCAACCCAACAGACCCAACGCATTGCTGAGGTTATCGATCATGTCTTACAAGTGTCTTTCATTGAGGAGGAGAAAGCGGGACTCAAGCTAGAGGCAGTTGACCTGATCGAACTTATCCAAGAAGTGGCATCTTATCACCAAACTACCTCGCCCAAACCACTCAACTTATCATTGGAACTCCCCTTTGAGGTAGAAGTATGGAGTGATCGCCATCACCTAAGTAATGTCCTACATAACGTACTTGGCAATGCCGTAAAGTATGGTCCTGAAGCAGGTGTAGACCTGCTCATTGGCCACGAGTTGGTGGGAAAGGCTGTGGTGCTCCAAATTTGGGACAATGGGATGGGCATTCCTCTAAATGAGCAGGAAAGAATATTCGAAAAATTTCATCGGGTACCTACGGGAGATACCCATGAAGCGAAGGGGCTGGGCATCGGCCTCTACTATGTACGCAGCATCCTGGGGCAGATGGGTGGCGAGATTTCCCTGGCCCAAAGTTCTCCAGAAGGAAGCTGCTTTGAAATCGTCCTCCCGCTTCATCAAATCCCTGCTTGATGAAACCCAAAATCCTCTTGGTCGAAGACGAACTGAGCTTGGCACGCTTGATCCAGGACAACCTGGAGCAAGAGGGGTTCGAGGTCATGCACAGTGAAAATGGGGAGAAAGGCCTAAAGGTATTTTTCGATTGGGAACCAGACCTACTTATCCTTGACGTGATGATGCCACGAATCAACGGATTCAACGTGGCCTCAACCATTCGAAGTGCCGATCGCAAAACCCCCATTTTGTACCTCACGGCCAAGATCAAGGCTTCCGACGTGGTAAAGGGCTTTGAGTCTGGTGGCAATGACTACCTGCGAAAGCCCTTTGCCATGGTGGAGCTACTTATCCGAATCCGGGCCCTTCTGAACCCTGATCGGCTTGCTGAGGCCGTTACCAGTCCAGAACAAACCACCTTTGAACTAGGCCACTTAACCTTTGAGTACAAACGCCGGCGTCTGATTGATCGAGAGGGCAACAGCCAAAAGCTTACCACTCGGGAAGCAGAATTGTTACAACTACTCTGTGAAAACCGCAACCAATTGGTAACTAAGTCTAGCATCCTCCTAAGAGTTTGGAGGGATGACTCCTTCTTTAATTCGCGCAGCATGGACGTCTTTATCTCTCGACTACGCAAATACTTGCAGGCCGAGCCTTCGGTCAGCCTAGTTAACCTCCGGGGAGTTGGTTACAAGTTGGTAACCGATTAACTCGACGGGGCTATGGGCTATGGGCTATGGGCTATGGGCTATGGGCTATGGGCTATGGGCTA
>CAZFPQ010000248.1:0-10654 GCA_964521065.1 uncultured Bacteroidia bacterium
CTATTAACCAATCTTCCCAGGTAGGATACATTTTCTCCGCATCAGATGAGATTTTCAGCAAATCCTGGTACTGCTCTTTTTTAAAACATCCTAATCCTAAAGGCACTTTCATCTCGTCTCTTTTTTCAAAATATTTATTGGTAACTGTGTGCAGAAGTCGTATCAGTTTTCCTCTTTACTCTACTGCCCTCTACTCGAGGTTGTATGCCCTAAAGTCCCAGTTTTCGCGGCTTATACCATGGTCTACAACTTCCTTTTTTTTTCTTAGACTTTCCCAAGATTCTTTTCGGATAAATAAGAGACTAATAACAGTACTGTTGCGACTAGGGATGGTACAAATTCTCCATCTTTCACAAATATGTGGGCAGCAAAGGCCAATACAAAATCAAAGAAAAACCCCGCATAAGCCCACTCCTTCAAGGTCGTAGATTTTTTCGTCCAGATTGCGATTAACCCCAAAAGCTTACTTTAGCCTACCAGAGAGGTCTACCTCAATGGCCCAGAATGGGAAAATTGCATGTCGCTTGAAATTTCACAACTCGCGAAGCCTTTCTCACATGTAGCCCCCAAGACCTACTTAACCTAGCCCTCACGGTCCTACCATGGGCCCTACCTCGCCATGTACAGTCGAAAATTACGACGGCTAAAATCAATCACTTAAGCTAGACAGCCGCCTTTATTCCAGTTTTTACCTGACCAATAGCCCCTCTATCCTCCTCATCTTTCCTTTTTTAAAGTTTTAATATCAGCTACTAATTGACTGATTGAGGCCTTGTTTATGCCATTATAGATGCCTCTTATATGTCTGTCTCTGTCAATTAGAACAAAGATTTCTGTGTGTAAAAAATCATAGTCTTCCTTTTCTAGACCCAAGCTTTCCTCAACGAAGTAAGCTTCTCTTCCCAATTTATAAATCTCCTGCTGTGCCCCGGTAACTAGGTGCCACTTATGGGACAAAACACCATTATCTTCTGCATAAAGCTTGAGAACAGGAACAGAGTCACTGGTAGGGGTTACGGAGTGGGATAACAATAAAACATCATCGTCATTTAAAAACTCACCTTGTAACTTTGCCATGTTAGCCGTCATCTTAGGGCAGATCCCAGGGCAAATAGTGAAGAAAAAGTTGGCTACGTATATTTTGCCGCTAAAGCTTTTCTCCGTAACTATTTTCCCCTCCTGATTCGTAAGGCTAAAAGGAGGGATCTTATGAAAACTGCTCAGGATTCTTTCATTCGGAGCAATCCAGTGGGGAGTAAAAGTGGGTTCATTATAAAAAGGAAGCAGCTCAACCCTGCTTTTATTTGGCTGAGGTTCATTACACCCCATCCAACATATAATTGACAAGAAAAACACGCTAATCATTTTCATATCGAATGGTTTCATCTTCTAGCCCATAGCAAAGTGCCGCCTTTTTTAGGCCAAAAATTCGACCTTCTTTCGCTTCATAATTGGCGTATAAATCTCCATTTTTTCTAAATGCTTGCTGCATACCCTCTTCGGTACCCATGTTGAGATGCAGGACTTTATAGAGCTCCCCGCTTGGATACCAGAATCGTTGTTCACCATGGGCCTTGCCCATGTGATAGCTTAGCTTAGAGACCAAAACATGGCCCTTCTCTGGGGACCAAGATTTCTTCATGCCATGGAGCTTTCCTTGGTGATAATGGCTTATCCGTTTCACATGCCCATCGGGATACCATTGGGTTGCCTGATTTTGCTTTCTTCCATTTAGAAACCCAGTTTTCTCCTTTAATACTTCGTCGTGATAATGGCTTACTGCATAACCTGAGTACAACTCCGTTTTCAATGTCCACAGGGAACTTGTGTGGTCATAATGCAACTGGGATCTATCAACTGTAATATTCGGAATGGTGAGGGAGGTATCAGGCGGGGTGAGAACTTCAGCCCTTTTTTTTATTGTCTTTTCTGTACAAGCTATGTGTAGCAAAGCCAGCAGAAACAAGACAGGCAAAGCATACTTCATCATTCTGGCATTAAAAAAGGAGTCATCAAGAAGCAGTTGTGTCACAAGCTTGATGACTCCTTTCAGTTAGACAATTATAGATTTTCTAAAAAATGGCATTAGGCGTGCCTTGTAGTTCCCCTGCGAAGAGGGCAATTATATTTCCGAAGTAATATTCGTTGACGATGTGGTAATGGTAGATTTCCTCCCCATTGCTATGTGGTGTTACGCCAAAATGGCCACCAGATTCGTCTAAATCAGTAGGATAGCTGCCATCCATCTCTTTTCTCCCATAAAGAAGAAATCCATCCGACATAATTCCGACTAATTTCTCATCATCATAAGAAAGTACCGTGTTCTCAGGAACATCTCGCGACTCTATGTGGTAGTGATAGCCTGAAGGACCATTGTGGGCTCCTGCATAATCAAATGTTTCAACTATTTGCTCCTCCAGAGGTCTATTGGGGCCTTCTAAATCATTGAAAATAGGCACACCTGAAACGGCAATCCCAATTGGTCCCAGTCCCGTAGCCGTGCTCGTCGGAGCCAATTCGGGGGTATTGGGTATGGTGAGGGTATAACTACGATTGCCCCCAATGCGCCCAGGTGTTTGCGCAATTGCTACCACAGGTTCAATGTAGAGAGGGCTGGATTCTTCCCAATAAGGAGAGGTATGATTGGGCATTCCATTTGATTCAATCGTAATCTCATTTCCATCAAATGAGACGGTGACTGCATCGGGATTAAATTCATCAAAAGCAGAGACAGGCAAGCTGGCAATTCCCATGTCATTGGGGTCGGTATTGTCAGCTACGAAGCCCTCTGGTTGCTCACATGCAACGCGGCTCACATTGGCGTTTCCCAATCCATCTTCATCGGCATCTTCATACCAAATAGTCTCAACACAAGGTTCAACATCCTCCTTACAGGAGCTTACCCATATTGATAAGCTCATAATCACAAAGATGGACATTGTGAACGGGTTCATTTTGCTTGATTTTATCATAGAAAGTTTGGTGGTTGATTTTCTCGTTTAACATCTGAGGTCTCTTTTCTGTAGAATCTGCACTATTCCTCAAAAAATCTGCTTGTCAGAACCCAAAAAACCAGCGTTTGGGCTCGAAATACCAAAACCCAGACAGCCTCTAAGCTAGACTTTAGCCAACATGCTGGTCATCACCCATAGCGGTGCCGCCTTTCCGATTCCCGGAATCTTCGATCCGCGGGGCCTACTTTTTTTTAAATAGGTAGGCCAAAAACTTCTGCCTGTTAGGCCAGCCCCCTATGCTGCCCCAGTCCTCCAAATGCAGCCCAACGCCGCCACAAGCTTAGTTCAGTCTGCCCAGGGCGGAAGTCCGGCCCAGAATTAAGCAACATCACTCAAAAACCTCGAAGTTGATTAATTCGGCAGTCCTAGCTGCAAAGCCCTCTGAGTAATTTTATGCCATTTACAAATGGTTAAGGTCCAGCTAAGTCTTGGTTACAGAGTTATTTCTAACGTCATCGAGTACGCTTGAAGGTTGCTCCTTAAGTGTGCACAAGGTAGGCTGAAAGGCATAGCAGAAAATGAGTCTTCAGTGAATGGGGCAAGGTTTTCAGCGAATGGGAATTCACAGCCTTCAAATCCCCTTACTTGCCGGTCTCTGTCCCCTAGATCCAGGGGAGCAGCAGCTAATTTTTGCTTTCTTTATGGCATGAATCCACATAAGAGATCCCTTTTCCAGGTTTTATTTTGGTTCGGGGTTTGGGGGATGGTCTGGATATTCAATGGTATGAGCGTACCACTGGTTCGAGATTTTGGCCTATCCCTAATCATTCAAGTCCTTCTGATTTTGGGGTTGGTCTATTATGCTGTCCCTCGATTCTTGTTTAAGAAAAAATATGCTGCGTTTTTAGTCGCTGTTTTCGTATTAGTTTTTGTTTCCGTTTTTATCGGCATGGAACTGGGGCCAGAACCGATCCCGCGTGGACCTGCCAGGCCCAGAGGTAAAGGACCCCCTTTTTTGGCCTCAAGAGTTTTTCAACAGCTTGTAATAATGGCCATTACTGCTTTGTCAACCATCCTCGTTGAGACGTTTTCTTTCGCTCAACAAAAGGAGAAGAGCGAGATCCTGTCCAAAGTAGAATTGATGCAGAGTGAGTTGAAGTTTTTAAAAATGCAGATCAACCCTCACTTTCTGTTTAATGCCCTGAATAATATCTATGCGCTATCTGTCACAAATTCTGAAAAAACCCAGGAAGGAATCAGTACCCTCTCTTTGATGCTGCGATATGTACTGTATGATTGTGAACGGCCTGAAGTTCCATTGCGGAAAGAGTTGGAGTATATCAGCTACTTCATTGAACTATTTAAACTGAAAAGCAGCAAAGGCTACAACATCAGGTTTATTGAGGAGGTCGAAGATTATGGCCTCATGGTTCCGCCCATGCTTTTTATCCCCTTTATAGAGAATGCCTTCAAGCATAGTGGGATAGAAAAGAGAGGGAAGAGTTTTGTAAACATCTTGCTCATCTCGAAGGAAAATAGGATTGAGTTTTCGGTCGAAAATAGCCTTCCGGCTGAACCGATATTCAGGGATGCCCATAGCGGAATAGGGCTTCAGAATGTAAAAAAGAGATTGGATATCCTGTATCCACAGATCTATCAACTGGATATAAAAAAAGGGGAGACCTTTAGTATCTATTTAAAAATGGACCTTAGATGATTACCTGTATCATAATTGACGATGAGGAATTGGCGAGGAAGTTGTTGGAAACCTATGTGGAGAAAGTAGCTTTCCTAAAGTGGCGGGGTTCATTTGAAAATCCTCTAGATGGACTGACTTTTCTCAAGTCCAACCCCATAGACCTCCTTTTCCTGGATATACAGATGCCTCAATTTAAAGGAACAGACTTTGCGGAGCTCATTGCAAAGTCTCACACAAAAGTCATTTTCACCACTGCTTATTCAGAGTATGCGCTCCAAGGATTTGAATTAAATGTGATGGACTATTTGCTGAAGCCTATCACCTTTAAACGCTTTTTAAGCGCTGTGGAAAAATTCCCAAAAGAAACTTCTACCAACCCTGCATCTACAAAGCCCATCATCATCAAGTCTGGTTACGACTTGTATAAAGTATTGCCTCAAAAAATCTTGTACATAGAGAGCAATGGAGAATACGTGTACTATCACCTGAAAAGTGGCAAGAAACTTATGGCCCACCAATCATTAAGCAAGTTGACCAGCACCTTGCCTGAGGCGTTTTTACGGGTCCATAGGTCCTACATTGTTAATGGACAGAAAGTAACCGGCATGAAAGGACGCCATCTTCTCTTAGGTGATATCAAGGTTCCCGTAAGCGACAGTTATCTAGGAAGCGTCAAATCTATTTTTTTTTCTTAGGTTATACTTTTTACGCTTATACAGGGGTGTAAAGGCCCCCTAAACACCCGGACAGGATTACAGATTACAAAGTGTAATTTCAGTCATGTCCAAGAAGCGAAAATGGAGCAAGGCAGAGAAGCTAGCCATCCTTGAGGAAGTAGAAAAAAGGGGACTTCAGGAGACCCTTCGCAAGCACGGGGTCTATCCCTCGACGTATTATAGTTGGCGCAAGCGTTACCAGGCTTCGGGCGAAGCAGGCCTGGATCATCAGGCTCGGCAGCGGGCTGATAGGAGCCGTATCCGAGAACTTGAAGATGAGGTTTCGCTGCTGAAGGAGTTGTTGGCCAACAAAGAAATGGAGCTCGCCCTGCGCGATGAGTTGCTAAAAAAGAAGTATCCCTGGGCGAGAAAAAAGAAATAGTGCTGCGCTACATGCACCAGGGATTGAAGCGAGACTATGTGCTAGCGGTCTGTGGGCTGAGTAAACACCAGTTTTACTATCAGCCCACAGGCGGCAAGCCTGGGCGTAGACTGAGTAGTCATACCTTGCGGCTGTTTGAGGGTCAAGGTGTTAGCATGTCCAATCGGTCGGTAGTGGCCGAAATGCGCAGCATCTTAACCGATCCTAGGGTTGACTATGGCTACCGTAAGATGTGTGGCCAGCTAACCCTGATGGGCTACTACATCAACCACAAGAAGGTCTATCGGCTCATGAAGGGGGCCAGACTCTTGCAGCCCAAAGCAGAGAAAGGGACCAAAAACTACGTCAAATACAGAATTGTCTGCCCCGAGGGACCGCTTCGATTGATGGAGATGGACATCAAAATGGTTTGGCTCGAAGGTCTCAGGCGCTATGGCTATATCCTCACCATCCTTGATGTTTTTACTAGGGTAGTGTTGCACTGGGACCTAGGCTTGCAGATGAGGCAGCAGGATGTCGAGCGATCTTGGACACGGATCATTGAGCAGCACTTGCAAGCTCATGCCGTCCTGGGATGGGAAACCCACATCGAAATCCAAAGCGACAATGGTCCTCAGTTTTGTGCTCAAAAACTTCAGCAGTTCTTCAAAGATAACTACCTGATCCAGTCCTTTACCCATCCCTATACCCCACAGGAAAATGGCCATATTGAGTCCTTTCACGCCATTTTATCCAAAAACCTCAAGGGAAAAGACTTCGATGACTTGAGCGAACTGCGCCAGGAGCTACAGGGCTTCTACCCCTTTTACAACTACCAACGCATTCACACTTCCACCCTAAACATTCCCCCCATGACATTCTGGAAGCTCTGGAATCAACAGCACATCCAAAGAATCCTCCTCGATCAGAAAAGCAGGAAGGTGAAATTCAAACTCAACATCCCAAGACAGCAAGTTACCTTGGTCCAGCCTTCGGATAATGAGAGCCTGAGGCTGCTTTCAGCTCACACCACGATTTGACCAGTCAAATGGGTAGGCAGGCCTGCTCTAACCCAACAACCTTCGGCATAAGGATCGCCTTCGGCTGCTTTCAGCTCAAATCAAATTTACCTATTTTTAACCCTATCCATTAACCCGTCTGTAAAAAAGTCCGATTTATAGGGGGCCAGGCCAGGGTGGCATTAAACAGTACATTTAGGGAATTCCCAGCTGGTCTAATCCTGCGAAAAAGCCTTATATTCTCCTTTCCGCAAGCATTCCACGTTACTTTTCGCGTAGCTTAGCCTCCAAAGTATTTTTGCCATGCTACGCAACTTCTTCCTCATCGCCTGGCGCAATGCCCTCCGCCAAGGCCCTCATACCTTGATCAACCTCTTTGGCCTATCCGTGGGGCTGGCTACCTGCCTGATCATCTTTTTGTATGTGCAGGATGAATTGCGTTTTGATAAATTTCACAGCCGGGCCGAACAGCTCTACCGCGTACAGCGGCAGTTTGACTACCAAGGCGACCAGTCCCACTGGGCGGCCTCCCAGCCTCATGCCATGCGCTGGCTGGTGGATCGCTTCCCCGAGGTAGAAAACGGCGTACGCTTTATGCCTTCCCGTATCGCGCCCATCATACGCTACCAGGACAAGCTGTTTCAGGAAACAGGTTTTGGACATGTCGACAGCAACTTTTTCCAGTTATTTGATTTCGAATGGCTACAAGGTGACAAACAAAGTGCCCTTTCTGCCCCCAACCAGGTAGTCCTTACCGAAAGCTGCGCCAAGAAATATTTTGGCGAGGAAGATCCCATGGGCAAGACCTTGAGTACAGAGGAAAGCTCTTACGCCGTCACGGGAATTGTCGCAGATCCTCCCTTTCACTCTCACCTGCAGTTTAGCATGCTGGCTTCCATGCAGCACCTGCGTACAGTCTGGCCAGGGGTGGACCGTCCCGGGCCCTCGGTCATGTATTCCTACATTTATGTCCCTCATGAACAGGGGAAACAAAGTCTGGAGCAAAAACTCACGCGCGATGTCTGGGGGCTATTTGGGTATGACTTGACCCAAGACTCCCTGGATACCCCCCCAGGACTGAGCGCCCGCCTCTTTCTGAATCCCGTGGCCGAGATCCACCTCAATGGCAATGCCGAAAAAGACTTTGGCACCAATAGCGACTGGCAATACGTGTATTTCTTCATTACCCTGGCGGTCTTTGTGCTACTGGTGGCCTGCATCAACTACATGAATCTCTCCACCGCGCGGTCTATGCGCCGCGCCCGGGAGGTAGGCGTCCGCAAGGTACTGGGGGCCGGAAGGCGTCAGCTGATTGGGCAGTTCCTAGGTGAGTCACTGTTGTTTACCCTGATCTCCATGTTGCTGGCCATCGGCCTCACTGCCTTGTCTCTGGCTGCCGTCAACGACCTTACAGGTAAATCGCTGGCCCTGAATTTCCTGGAGAACCCAGCCTTGCTTGGGGGGCTGCTCCTCATCACCGTCCTCGTGGGCCTTTTATCAGGCGCTTATCCAGCCCTCTACCTGGCCGGTTTTGACCCCATCAAATCCCTCAAAGCCAATGGCAGACAGGTCAATTCCCGCAAGGGAGGGGCTTTGAACCTGCGGCGGGTGCTGGTGGTGGTCCAGTTTTCCATCTCGGTTTTCCTCATCGTCGGTGCACTCAGTGTATATCGACAGCTGCGGTATATCCAGACCAAGGAACTGGGTTTTCAAAAGGAACGTGTGATTGTGACGGAACTCCCCGGGGCGAAAATTCGGCAGAAGGGAGCGGTCCTCAAGCAGCGCTTGCTACAGGAGCCAGAAGTGATGGCGGCTTCTGCCAGTGCCAGTGTCCCTGGGGTCCGGGTGCCCATCATGGGGGTGCGGGTCCCAGATTTGGCCGCTGAAAGCGATGATGTGGGCCAAGCCAGTGACGGCAGCCTAAGTATGCGCATCCTCGGCATCGACGAGGACTTTGCCGAGACCATGCAATTGGAAATCGTGGAAGGCCGCGACTTGAGTACCGAGGTAGCCAGCGACGAACGCGCCGGTTTCCTACTCAATGAAGCCGCGATCAGGGAATTTGGCTTTGAAGAAGATCCCATTGGACGGCCCTTTGAATATGTCTATGGCTTGGACACGCCCAAAGTGGGCAGCATCATTGGGGTGGTCAAAGACTTTCACTATGCCTCTTTGCACGCCGAAGTAGAGCCCCTGATGCTTCATGTCTATCCGGCCCATTTTGGCTACCTGAGCATCCGGGTGCAGGGAGGGAACTTCCCCAGTACGATCAGTCGCATCGAATCAGCCTGGCAAGCGGTCATGCCTGAGGTTCCCTTTAACTACTCCTTCTTAGATGACAGCTATGATCAGCAGTACAAGGCAGAACTTACCCTAGGAACACTCTTTGCCTACTTTACGGGCCTGGCTCTGCTGATTGCTTGTCTAGGCCTGTTGGGGTTGACGGCTTTCATCTCCCAACAACGCACCCGCGAGCTCGGCATCCGCAAGGTGTTGGGGGCCAGTACCCCCCAATTGATCTGGCTTTTGTCCCGACAGTTTACCCTTCTGGTTCTGATCGCCTGTGTGCCAGGGATCTTGCTGGCCTACGTCATCATGAAGGGATGGATGCAGGATTTTGCCTACCAAGTAGGACTCAGTCCACTGGTATTTGGTGGAGCGGTGGCATCGGTGCTGATCTTGGCAGGCGCTACCGTGGGGCTTCAGGCGCTACGAGCTGCAAATCTGAATCCAGTGGACGCGTTGAAGGAGGAGTAGGAATTAGGCTAGGCTGTTCAATTTGATGATGTTTTCATCCTTCACTTTCTGGTCTTTAAGGTTACTGGCACTTTTGGTTGGTGGCCTTTTCCAATTGAAGCGTCGCCTGCGACGTGCCTGAGTGTTTAGGCATCCGAGCAAGATTTACTGGTTAAAGGTGTTGGAGGAGTTTGCTAACAAACTGAACAGGCTTGGGATTAGGGCTACAGTTGTTATACGCGTATCCAGCAGGGGTATTGCCTACATTTTGTGACCAGCCAACGGGTTGACCAAGGGGCTGTAGCGCTATGGGTGTGAAAGTCCTAGCGTCTGTTGATTACAGACTCCTCTCCTACTCGATTAGTTGTAATATCGCCAGGATGGCAGACAGGATTACCATCCAGTGGATCATGATGGTAAGGTATAATTTTCTTTTTGAGAGGATAAAGATCACTCCGAGAACAATTCCCCACATGAAAAACCACCAAAACTGATCCATGGCTTTTAGTCCGTGTTGAAAGACGAAAGGAATGGATGCGATGGGTACAGCCGCCAATTTAGGTAGGCCATGTTTTTCAAGAGCTCGAATCGCGAAGCCTCGGTAGACAAACTCTTCTGATATCCCCGCGACCAAGCCAACCAGGATAAAGATAATCCGTTGGGACGTGGTGATGGGCGTAATATTAGACAAATCAGACAAAGATTTCATCTCCTCGGCGGTGATGTCAACTGACGCCAGTGCCCATTCCACAAAAGCAAAAAGTGAAAAACCGACGATCAAGTATCCCATTGCAAAGAAAGCGGTCTTTCGGGGGGAAAAGGAGTAACCGATTTCCTTCAGTTTCCACTTAGAGGCTTTTAAGACTTGGAGGATTATCCCAATTTGGACCAGGTACCATGCAGCAACCAGCGCCCAGAAGCTGGTAAAAAAGTCTAACCCCCGTTCTGCAAACCACTCTTTTTGAAGCAGCACCCATGAAACCAGAAAGGAAATTGTGGGAAATCCGATGAGGATGCTGAAGGTTTTCCAGAGTGGAATCTTGGTCTTGTCTGTCATGTCTTTTCTCCCAAAGTACCTTTGCGTACTTCTTTCTCCATTACCATATGGTAATTCCTAAGTCTTACCGGAACGAATTCGACTTAGGCTTTGAGGCGTAATCCCTAAATAG
>CAZFPQ010000249.1:0-10648 GCA_964521065.1 uncultured Bacteroidia bacterium
GGGCTTGGTCACAAACTTTTCCACGAATACCGCCCCATCCCCGAAGGCAGAAATGGCCTCAGATACCGCTCGCTCCATTTGCTCCTCAAAGTCTTCGACTCGATCCACGATGCGCATGCCCTTGCCACCTCCACCGGCCGAAGCTTTGACCAGTACAGGAAATCCAATCTCTACCGCAACCTGCTTGGCAGCTTCTAGATCGGTGATAGCTTCGTCTAATCCAGGAACCAGGGGTACACCATAAGCCTTTACTGCTTGCTTAGCTGAAAGCTTGTCCCCCATGGTCGCCATGGCCTCGGCCGAAGGGCCAATCAGGGTAATACCCGCTTTTCTGACCGCGCGAGCAAAGTCGGCATTTTCAGATAGGAATCCATACCCGGGGTGGATGGCATCGATGCTGTGTTCCTGACAGATCTCAATGATCAATTCCCCCAGAAGATAGGAATCTTTAGAAGGGGGCGGCCCCAGGCGATAGGCCTCATCGGCAAACCTCACGTGTGGAGCGTTTTGATCTGCATCGGAATAAACCGCAATGGTAGTCAGGCCCATCTCACGGGCGGTACGCATGATACGCAGGGCAATTTCCCCACGGTTAGCTACGAGTAGTCGTTGAATGCTGGGCATGGAAGAAGATTAGAAGCAGTAGTCTAAAATAGCTATTATCACCCTAAAAGCGAACCCCGGCAAGATAGCATTTCTAGGCATTTTTGTGCTGATTACCCGAAGGTAATCCAGGGGACAGTAACAGGTTATCCCCATTCATCCAACTTGCTGTCCTAACGTTCACCCTAGTCCGAAACTCTCACGATCTTAAGATCTTCTTCCATGCGCCATCGCTTAGGTATTTTCTTATTCAACGACGTTGAGGTACTCGATTTTGCTGGTCCTTTTGAAGTATTTGCTGTTGCCGATCAGATCCATGACTTCCAGTATTTTGAGGTGTTTACTTTTGCAAAGTCAAAGGACCCTATCCGAGCTGTCAATGGTCTGTCTGTCAATCCAGACTATAGCCTTCGTGAGTTAGGAGAATTGGACATCCTCATTATCCCCGGTGGAGATGGCAGCAAAGCGCTGATACAAGAAGAGGATTTGATGGATCAATTAGCCAAAGTTCAGGCGCAAGTCCAGTTGACGGCCAGCATTTGCTCGGGAGCCCGCGTGCTGGCCAAGTGGGGCCTACTGGCGGGGAAGCCTTATTGTACCCATCATGGGGTGTATTCAGACTTGGCGAAGCTTGCTCCAAGTGGCATTCCTAGGCCAGATTTGCGTTTTACTGGAGGAGAAGGATTGTATACGGCGGCAGGGATTGCAGCAGGCATTGACTTGTCTCTGCATTTGGTGGGAATGTTAAAAGGGGAAGAAGTGGCCGAGGCCACGGCAAAGTACATGGAGTATCCTTATCGCTGAGCTGGATTACCCGCAGGCCAGCGCACAGCCGCGAAATCCAGCTCAGCGCAAGTTCATCTTCCTTGGTTGAACGGCGTTTCCTAACGACGTTCCATTTAACCCTCGTGAGTCTAATCTCTAGTACCTCCTATCCAATTCGCTGGAACATCGACTCAATGAAAGCTTTGGGGTCGAAGGTTTGCAAGTCATCGATCCCCTCCCCTACTCCAATGTATTTGACGGGGATTTGGAACAGGTCAGACACTCCGATCACGACCCCACCCTTGGCGGTGCCGTCTAGCTTGGTCAGGGCCATGGAGCTTACCTCCGTAGCTTCGGTGAAAGCGGTGGCTTGACTAATGGCATTTTGACCGGTGGATGCATCTAACACCAACATCACGTCGTGAGGGGCTCCATCCAAGACCTTACCCATGCTACGCTTGATTTTGCTCAACTCAGCCATGAGGTTCTTCTTGGTCTGTAGGCGGCCAGCGGTATCAACGATGACCACATCATGGCCTTGTTCTACCCCTTGCTTGACGGTCTCGTAGGCTACCGCAGCAGGATCCGTGTACATTCCTTTGGAATAGAAATCACACCCTACTCGCTCAGACCAAAGCTTTAGCTGGTCTACCGCTGCAGCACGGAACGTATCACCTGCTCCCATCAACACACGCTTGCCTTGCTGGTGAAACCGATGGGCCAACTTGCCAATGGTAGTGGTTTTACCAACTCCGTTTACCCCTACAACCATGATCACGTAAGGGGTCTTTTGCCCATTGCTAGTCATGTCGGGCAATTCAAAGTAATTTCTTTGTTCCGGGTGAGACTCTAAGATCAAGGTTTCGATTTCATCCTTCAGGATAAAGTCTAGCTCTGAGGCACTCATGTACTTGTCCTTTGCCACGCGCTTCTCGATACGCTCGATGATCTTGATGGTAGTCTTTACTCCAACGTCTGAAGCAATGAGGACTTCTTCTAAATCATCCAGCACCTCGTCATCGACTTCAGTCTTACCTGCGATGGCCCGTCCTAGGCGTGAGAAAAAACCCTGCTTGGTCTTTTCCAGTCCTTTATCGAGCTTCTCTTTATTTTCTTTCCGCTTAAAAAAATTTCTCATGAGTAACCTGAGGGTTTAGCGACTTAGGAACGCGATGAGGAAAAACTTGTTTGTTTGGACGCTCCTAGGTGAACAAATATAGTCTTTTTGGCGCTAGGGAAAGGGTGTTTTCCTCCAATTTGCCCCTGCTCTTAATATTGCCTATTGATAAGGTGCTAAGTTCACCTACACCAGATCTTCCAGAAGACGGATTTAGCCTAGCCTTATTGTGTGGAATGGCAGTCCAAACTCACTCCGTTTGAATTTTCTGGATCCATTGCCAAATGAGCACCTGAGTACTGCGGTCCGAATCGTACACTGAGTACCATCCCTGCTCTTCATGGGCAGGATCCCCAATAAAATCATCTCCTTGCTGCCAAAAGCCACCTGATTCTCGGGGCCTACCTTCCCCTCCCCAAGCCCAGAAGTTCAGTCCTTGCAAAGCGCCTCCCTCTTGTACTGAGAGCTGAACCTGTTCCAAGAGGAATCCATAGAATTGGTTTCTGAACTCTGTACTTGATCCATCACCCATGTCTCGCTGGTCTCGGGCCATGCCAAACTCCTCCAGTACCAAAGGCTTCCCGATTCGGCCAGCCACTTTTTGGTGGATCTCCACATACTGCTTAGCCTTCTCCAGTGCCACGGGGAAGCTTTGCTCAGCTTTGAGCGGATCGTACCAGCCCCAATTTTCTGGCCAGATATGCATGGTACAATAATCTATGTAATCAGATCGGTGGGCTTTCTTAAACAAAGTCCCAGCTAGCTTGCTGGGAGTCTGCCCTTCGCTTCCAATAGATACTAACTGCTGAGGAGCAAGGGATTTAACAAGAGCCGCAGATTGATCCACCCAGCGTAGGAAAGCCCGACTTTGTTCTAAGCCCCGCGGTTCGTTCGCCAATTGCCAAGCCATGATGGTGGGATCATCCTTGTAGGCCACCCCCGTGAGGCTATTGGTGCGGCTAAGCAAGCGATGGATGAGGGAACGGTAAAGGCTGACTGCTTCTTTATTTTGATAAAATCGGCTGCTAAAGTACATGTACTTTGCCCAAGTCCCTCCAGGTTGGGGAGGGGGATAGGGAATGCTGTCTCCCTTGACCCAGGCGAGGTATTGGCCAAACCCTCCACTCCAGGGCCAAAAGTTTCCTAAGCAGATCACCGCATGCATATCTCGCTGGGACATGGCCCGTAAGAGATAGTCTAAGCCTACCCAAATTTCCTCTCTAAACTCCCCTGGCTCAGGCTGTAGAGCTGGTTGAACCCGCCAAGGTTCTCCATCTGGACCTTCAGAGGCCCCCATGATGCGCAAGTTGTTGATCCCTAAGGCTGCCATCCGATCTAGCTCGCGCTCTAAGCGGGCCTGCCCTTCTATCGATGCCCCAAGGTCCATACCATACCAAAAGTTGGCTCCGACAGGGTGGTAGGGCTGGCCTTCTAGTCGGAACTGAAGCCCATCAACTTGGACAAAACGGGTTTGAGCGGAGAGCATAAGTGAATAGCTTAAAGCGACAAAGAGCGTGAGCTGTCTCATGGAACACAACGTTCAAGTGGAGGAATAATGTCTTAAAAGGTGGGAAAGGAAGGCTTGGCGGGTGAGATACGGAGATATGACTCTGGCAGGATATTCTTCATAAATAATCACTCATACAAACTTTCACCCAATTCGAATGCTGCGAGAGCTAACCTCATGATTCACTTCACCTTGCTATCCCCAATCGCCTTCCAAATGCGTGGTTCCAGCTCTTGAGAGTCCCGAGCTGGGAATGCAGCCACGATGGCCAAACTTTTGGCCCCTTTCTCTAAGGGCACCACGTACATCAGGTTGATAAAAGGCTCGTAGTCGCTATCTGAAGGAGGCGTAACTTGGGTTTTAAGCAGCAAACCTTCCCAGCTAGCTACGGTCTTAGGGCCCATTTCTAACACCTCGGTTCCGGGTCTTTGCCGATCTTTCTGCTTCTCAAAATCTTTAGTCATCTTTTCGAAACTCGCTGGCAAAGGCAAGAAGGTAAATTTTGCATCGATCTCGGGGTTCAGGTAACCTCGCCCATTTTCCATGGGAATGAAACCTGCACCGGGACTGACTAATTCGATCGGTTCATCCTCCATGCTCTGCATCATGGCCGAGAAACCATTGGGAGCGGACTTTGTCGCACTATCGGTTTGGGCCTCCAGAAGTCCCAGAGATGAGTAAACTAGCAAAAAGAAGCTTAGAATGATTTTCATGATAAACAGTGAGGTTCAATAGGCGAGGACCAGAAAAGGTTAAGGAGTGAGTAGAGTCGGTTGTCCTTTCAAGTGTTCCCTTCTTTCTTCTAGTCTCTGCGGGTAGAAATAAGACGTCGTTCCTCATGACTTTGCTGAGCTGCCTCAATCAGAGCAATCACATCCTGGGCAGAAGCAGCAGAAACAGGTAATGGGCCATCTTCTCTCAGAGCGATATAAAGTTGGTCATAAAACGCTCCATAATTACCAGGCAAAGAAGGAAGCTTTCCATCAAAACTAAGCCCATCCTTCTGATAGTACAAGTGTCCCCAATCCTCCGCTCGCTCTTTTCCCCAGTTTTCTCCCAAAGGAGATTCTCCTTTTTTCAACTGTGCCTCCTGAGGGTCTAAGCCATGTTTCACAAAGCTACCTGCCCTCCCTCTGATACGATAGCGGGGATGAGCTTGAGCCACCAGGTAGCCAGCTCTCAACAGGGCCTTTTTATCCGGATAAATCAGCATTAAATCGAATTGGTCCGTGACATCAGAAGCCTCCCGTTGTTTCCTCAAATCAGCAAAGACCCAATCTGGCCACCCAAACAGTTGGAGAGCTTGGTCGATCAAATGAGACCCTAAGTTATAAAGAATGCTGATCCCTGGCTCAGCATGTTCTTTCCAGGAGGAGAAATTGGGTTCGGGGCGAAAGCGATAATAAGTAGCCTCATACTCTAGGATTTGTCCTAACAAACCCTGCCTTAGCAGCTCTGAAATAGTCAAAAAGTCGCTGTCCCAGCGTCGGTTGTGATACACGGTAAGGTGTCGATGCTTGCTGCGAGCAAGTTCTAACAGCTGCCTTGCTTGAGAAACAGTGGGGGTAAAAGCCTTTTCTACCACTACATGCTTTCCCGCTTCTAAGGCCTTGCTGACCAACTCAAAATGGGTAGGCTCCGGGGTATTAACAATTACCAGCTCCACCGTAGGATCATCCAATATTTCCTCTAACTGCCGAGCAATCTTCAGTCTGGGATAGCGGTCCTTGGCGTCAGAGCGGGTCCGCTGCCATACCCAATGGAGGTCATAACCGGGATGAAGGTCCAGAAAAGGGGCGTGAAATACCTGGCCGGACATGCCATAGGCGAGCAAAGCGGTACGAATTGAATTCATAGATGTTTTAGGTAAAAATTAACCCACTTATAAGTGCACAACCAGCGTATCCAGGAGTCGTAATTTTTCATCGCATATGCAGACTAATCTGCACAAATGTTTCCAGAACCCATTCAAATACTTTATAGGATTATGTTAAAATTCATTTACGCCCTTTTTGTGTTCGGGCTGTTAATTTCAGGAGGGAGTGGTTTTGCCCAAAATGAGTCCAGCCCTACTTCTGATGAAAAGCCAGCCTGGAAGCAGCATGCTTCTACGAGTATTGGACTCAACTTTAACCGAAGCTATGACCAACGTTTGGCCGAAAGATCTTTTTATGGCCTTGGCATTGATCTGGGAATCGGAGACCGTTGGGTACGCCCTCATACTTGGTTGGAATATGAAATTCTGCTCAACCAAATGGCGGCAGTCCCTGCACATGGTGAGCATCTGCTATTTGGTGGCTTTTTTGAAGCGAGCTACCGTCAATTGCATCGCCTAAAAAACAGCTCCCCATGGCGGATTCATTTGGGCGGGGAGGCCGGAGGCTTCTTCAATGGACGCTTACACAATGGCCTCGGCAACAGCAACATTCATATGGAATGGTCGGGCTATCTGGGGGCATTGGCTCAAGTGGCAAGGGAAGTAAAATTACCCCTACTAAAAGGACCCAGTACAGTAGCCGCTCGCTTACATCTCCCCTTGTTCAGTTATGTAGGTAGGCTTCCTAGCTATGCCCTGCCTGGCCTTGAAACTCCGGCCCACTACTTTCGGCCTACTGGAGGATTTACCCGCATCAAAACGGTCCTGAGCATCACCCGTCCTAGAGGCAAAAACAACCCCAACTTGGGTCAGCTGGCTTACGTTTGGGATTTCTATGCCTTGAACGAAGGCAGCAATGAAGCTCGCCAACGCCTACGTTTTGCTACCCACAGCCTGCGCTGGACAGTTTGGCTTCGCAAAGGCGATGTCTGAGCAGCCGGGAGGTGGAGTTAAGAGTTAAGGAGTTAAGGAGTTAAGGAGTTAAGGAGTTAAAAGTTAAGGGAAATGGCTTGACGGGTAATTTGACTCATATTGTTCCTGCTCAGCACGCTCTCTTATTCTCAGCTCAAAGACCCAAATCGAGACAACCAGAAAACCCATGGTTCACTTTTTAAGCAAATTCATCATGAAAAATAGATTTCCATTCATTTTCATGCCTTTGGTCCTGTTATTAGGAGCCTGTGAAGCCCTGTTCATTCCTGCTGATTCAGGAACTACCCCTACCGCTATTTTTGACGAAGCTTGGCGCTTTGCAGACCGGGAATACACCTTTTTTACCTACAAAAACATCGACTGGAATGAAGTACGTAACAGGTACGAACCCCTAGTCAATGATGATATGAGCGATGAGGAGCTTTTTGAAGTCTTAGGCGATATGCTATTTGAACTGCGAGATGGCCACGTTAACCTATCTTCTGACTTTGATATATCTCGCAACTGGACTTGGTACCTTAACTCCCCTCCGAATTATGACGGAGACGTACTTCAACGGAACTACTTTCTGGATGGGCAACAGTATGTAGGTTCATTTATCCTGTACGATTTTGGTGATGTCGGCTATGTGTTGTATCGCAGCTTCAGTGGGGGAATTTCGGGTAGCGATTTAGACTATTTGATCAATAAGTTTTCTGACCGAAAAGGTCTGATCATTGATGTTCGAAATAACGGCGGAGGCTCCTTGGACAATGCGTATACTTTTGCGGCCCGTTTTGTAGAGGAAGAAACCTACTTTGGAACCGTAAGTACCAAGACGGGTCCAGGACATGACGAACTAAGTGAGCCTGTCGATCAGTACATTCAACCCCAAGAAAACCAAGTCAGCTTTCTAAAACCGATAGTTTTGCTTACCAATAGACGAAGCTACAGTGCCACGACATTTTTCACCCAAATGATGAGAGAGTTACCTAATGTAACCGTGATGGGCGACACCACCGGTGGAGGTGGCGGCGCTCCTTCCGATACCGAGCTATCCAATGGCTGGGTCCTTAGGGTTTCGAATACTCAACTCCTCGCCCCCAACGGATTCAATGTAGAGGATGGCATTCCGCCTGATGAATTGGTCTGGCAAACCGAAGAGGATGAAGCCCAGGATATTGACACCATTTTGGAGGCAGCCCTCGCTAAGCTGCGAGAATAGGTCTATTGGAGAAATGCAATAGTTAGCTGGTCTTAGACCCCTTACTAAGGCCAGCTACTATTATCCCTAGTATATCCTTGGCCACCTCATCCTTGGTTTTCAATGGAAAGGCCTGCTTGGCTCCGTCCCGAGTCATGATGGTTACCTGATTGGTGTCATGGCCAAAACCCGCTCCCTCAGTACGAAGGGAATTGAGCACGATGGCATCCAAATTTTTCTTTTCCAGTTTTCGGCGGGCATTGGCTTCCTCATCTTGAGTTTCTAAAGCAAAACCCACCAAGAATTGATCAGGGCGCTTTTGTTGGCCCACCGTGGCCAGGATATCTTGGGTTCGTTGAAAATGAATGACCAAGTCATCGCCTTGCTTCTTGATTTTTTCAGTGGCGACTTCCTTAGGCGTATAGTCCGCCACAGCAGCTGACATGATCATCACATCTTGAACTTGAGCCCGAGCCATCACCGCCTCAAACATTTCCAGGGTAGACTGAACTCGAATGGTCTTTACCCCTTCAGGATCAGTTAGGTTTGTGGGGCCAGATACCAGGCTTACCTCAGCGCCCATGTCGGCAGCTTGCCTAGCTAGGGCATAGCCCATTTTCCCGGTAGAATGATTGGTGAGAAAGCGGACTGGATCGATGGACTCGCGTGTGGGACCGGCAGTGATGAGCAGTTTCTTTTCCGCCAAATCTTGCGCAGGGTTTAGTTTGGCTTCAATCCTTGCAAAAATTTCTTCTGGCTCTAACAAACGACCAGGTCCTTGTAATCCTGAGGCAAGAAAGCCCGTTCCCGTAGGCAAGACTTCGACCCCATCGGTAGTCAAGGTTTGCAAATTAGCCTGAGTTCGAGGATGAGCATACATATCAAGGTCCATGGCTGGAGCCACCATCACGGGGCATTTAGCCGACAGGTACACGGCTAGCAAAGCATTATCACAAAGGCCCTGAGCCATTTTTGCCAAAGTATTGGCGGTAGCTGGAGCCACCACCATGAGATCCGCCCATAAGCCAAGCTCCACATGAGCCGACCATTCCTCTCCCCATAAGTCTTGAAAAACGGGACGTCCCGCTAGAGAAGAAAAACTCAAGTCACCCACAAACCGCGAAGCTGATTCCGTCGTCACCACCTGAACCTCTGCCCCAGCTTTCTTTAGCAACCGCAGGAGATACACCGACTTGTAGGCCGCAATGCCTCCACAAACTCCGAGTATAACTTTCTTACCGCTTAGCATATAAGGAGATTGAGTGGTCCATGAAACACAAACCTCGAATGAGATATCCTCAGGATGGAATCGACAGCCAGGAATAAGCCTATTTGAACGGGGCTATCGTTAAAGCAACTTCTCCAGAGAGGAAATGATCTTGCTGTAATCCGCCGACCGGAGAGCATAAAAGGTGTTTTTTCCATCCCGCTGGGAGATCAGGATGTTTTTATCTTTCAAGATTCGCAAGTGGTGTGAAGCAATGGCTTGTTCAATATGAAGATGCTCATGGATTTCGGTGACCGAAAGTCGTTTTTTGGCTTTCAGTAAGTCCACAATTGCAATCCTTATGGGGTGAGCAATGGCACGTAGAACCTCTGTGGAGGTCATCAAAAACTCGTCTTGAAAACGGCTTTTCACACTAAAAAATATAAATAAATATAGATATATCTAAATTCCTTGATCTAGTCAAAAGTAGGAGGAAAAAGGCAATATTCCAATCCAAGTCTATTTGCTATTTTGAGCCCAAAGCCAAGAACATCATGCCAAAATTCATTTTTTCTGTTCTCGCCCTTGCCCTTTGGGCATCTTCCTGTTGCCCGACCTGTGACAAAGGAGATTTAGGAGACTTTCCGCTACAGGTTGAAAGCGTCAACTGGTTAAGTTATGCCGATGGAAGCAGCCGGATTTACCGGGGCTCTGATGGACAAATTGTCACGGGGATATATACATTTCTGGAACAGGGGCAAGAGGCCTTGCTAGAAAACTGCGAGGAGGTGGGTGACTGTGGTCTTTGTTGCAATAATTTTAGAGGCAATACCGCCTTTACCCGCTTAAGTTCGGGAACGGGCAACTTAAACTGGGACATCACCTTGAGGAAAGATTTCATTAACCAAAGCGTTAACGACAGCTTGGACGTTTATAGTGACCAGTTAACGCTTACGCTCAATGGGGTCATTACCTGCAATGTGTTTGACGTGCCCAATACACGTTTTAACCGCACCGTAGTCCTAAATGGCAAGACATTTAGCGAGGTCCTTGCTTGTGAAGCCAGCAACGGGCAGTTGCCCTCTCAAGCACAAGGAGTAGAAGCCTTTTTCTTCAGTTCAGACCAAGGTGTGGTAGGTTGGAGAAGGTCAGACGGGGTTACCTATGCGTTAGATTAGCCTGAACCTCCCCCTTCCTTAGCTGGACTTTGGCCATTTGCAAATGGCATAAAATCGCTCAAGGGGCCTTGAAGCTAGGACTGCCGAATTCATCAACTTCGCGGTTTTTAAATGATGTAGGTTAGTTCTGAGCGGGACTTTAGGCCTTGGGCAGACTGAAGTAAGCTTTTGGCGGCGTTGGGCGGCATTCGGTGGACTGGGGCGGCATGGCGCGCAGGTCTGGAATGCCGTCCCGACAAGTCGGGATGCTTACTTTTTTTCAAAAAAAGTAAGGCCCGC
>CAZFPQ010000250.1:0-10613 GCA_964521065.1 uncultured Bacteroidia bacterium
ATCGCCCAGCAAGTAGCTGAGGTATATCCTCAAGCGGTCAGCACTGACCTCACCGAAGTAGTCCCCGACATCTACCAGCGCGCCAAAGTCCAGGACGGCTGGATCATGCTGGCCACAGATTTGCAAGTCGGAGAGCGCGTCAAGCTCATCACGGAGGAAGGGGCTAAGGTGTACGGGGTGAGTAAGGTGGAGACCGACCGCTTCCAAGTCGCTGATCTTCTTCTCCCACTTCCCGCCTCCCGCAGCGCAGCGATCCCGCCTCTCTTCGTCTACGGCCGCGAAGTGGACGACTTCCACACCGTAGACTACGAAGCCCTCTCCATGCTCAATGTGAGTGCGACCCAAGCGCAGCAGCGGATCATCAAAGCCCAACAGGCAAAGATCGAAGCCCTGCAGGCCCAAAATAAAGCCTTCGAAGCACGCTTCCAGGCGCTAGAAGCAGCCCTGCTAAAGGCTAGTACCGGCTCGTCAGTCAGCGAGTTATCTGAATAGGCTTTTTCCCAGATAGGATCAAATGATCAGGGCCCCTACTTTTAAATAAGTGGCCATAAGAAAAACGGTGATTGGGGTATGGGAATATGGGCTATGTGCTGGCAATTATTCATTCTTATAAGCATAGCTCCGTAGACCATACCCCGATTTCTTTTGTCCAAGTACTTAGCAACCGCTTCTCCCCAAGACTTTCGTTTCATTAGATTTTTTGATCGTGCGTCCTCCTTCCTCCTGGAAGGGGGGCTTTTTTATTTGGGTGGATAGGATAGATGAGGGCACAGAAGATGGGTTCCATTAGTCTGTTGTTGAGGGCCTCCTATTCCCTCGTCCCAAATTGTAGGCTAGCTTCTCCCGTCCCGGGCCCCTAGATTTATGCATAAACTCGGATTGAATTACTTGAGTAGGGGAGGGGTTATGTTTTGAGGAATTTTGAGGTAATTGTTTCATTGTGTGAAATTTATTTTTGAAGTAAAATAAATAAGGAAAACAATGGCATTGCTTCCCAATTCCCCTAAACCCCAACCTAGGCTCAGTCCCAAGAGAACCATTGCTGTGGTCATAGGCATCATATTCCTGGCTTCCAGCATCTATACTCTTTGGACGCTGAGTGGAGTAGGAGGTGTTCTTAACTCCCAGTCTGTATTGAATCCAGGTGATATCGCATTCGTTCAATACAACGCCGATGGCACGGACAACTTCGCTTTTGTTGCGTTGACCGATATAAGTGGGGGAACAATTATTTATTTCACCGACAATGAAGAAAATAGTTTATCTGGTAATGAGGGTACACTAACTTGGGAAGCGCCTGGGGGTGGGCTAGTTTGTGGGGCAGTGGTAACCATTGATACAGATCAAAATGCTAGCCAAGGCAACATCATCAATGAGCGAAATAATTTTGATCTTGGTGGAACAGGGGATGGCATCCTCGCTTTTCAAGGCAGCAGCAATACGAGTGCGTCTACTTACCTCGCTGCAATCAGCAACGATGGAGGATCCTGGGGCAGCAACAAGGTCGGCAACTTACCTGCCGGTCTTACCAATGGCACCAATGCCCTGGCGGTAAACCCCGAGGTGGACAATGTAGTTTACAATGGATCTACCTTCACCGGAGACCAGAATACCCTCTTGACTGCAATCAACGATTTCAACAATTGGACAGGGGGAAACAACTCCACTCCGCAAACCTTTGTTGGATCCTTCGTAGTTGTGGGTTGCTCAGGTGGAGCCTGTGTGTTAGATCTAGCCACTTCAAATGTCACCGCCTGTGACGACAATGGGACCGACGCCAATATGTCGGATGATACCTATACGGTAGACGCAACAGTCAACTTCTCCAACCCTCCCGCGACAGGGACGCTCAGCTTGGGAGGAGATGTACAAGGAAGCTATTCAATTGCTGTTGGGTCCTTAGCTGGTAACTCCCATACCTTTACGTCGGTCACCCTGGCCGCAGATGGCGCTTCCAAAACCATTTCCGCTGCTTTTTCGGATGAACCATCCTGTACCGATAGTGAGGCCCTTGCGGCGGTATCCTCTTGTTCCTCAATCATACCCGCAGGATATATTTACTTTGACAACGATGCGGGAAATGGCAACTGGAACACCGCCCAAAACTGGTCCAATGACCAGGTGCCCAACCCCGCAAATGACAATATCTATATCGGAGCTGGCTTTTCTGTCAACAACAACACGGGAGGTGACTTCTCCTTTGACAATGGCAACGATTTTCAATTGTTTGGCACCTTGGCCATGAACAACAAAAACTTGGAGGTCAAAACCTCAGGTGGCTTTTTAACCCTCGGCAGCACGGCGGTAATTACCAATGTGAGAGAATTCTTCATAACCAACGCGGGAGGCTTGATCGAAAGTGGATCTAGTGTGGCCATCAAGCACTTCAAGGTCTCAGACAATTCCATCGTTACCATTGACTCCAAAGACTTTGAAGTAACCCAGAAACTGGAATTGATCGGCTCTTCAGAGGTTATTGGCTCTGGCTGCGTAACCTACACGGGTTCTGACTACACCAATACTGGCAATGGCATCTATGGCTGCACCGGTAGCGCCTCCGCTTGTACCAATTCGGGCAGCAATGACATTTGTGGAGCCAGCGCCTTCCCGGTCGAATACCTGCAATTGGATGCAGTAGAAACCACTGTAGGGGTATCCTTTCGCTGGGTGACTGCCACGGAGCTCAGCAACGACTACTTTGTGGTACAGCGCCGCAGCAGCAGCCAAGATTGGCAGTCTCTGGGTCAAGTAGAAGGGCAGGGCAATAGCAATGAGCCCGTGGAATATGAATTCAGGGATTTAGCTCCCCAGGCAGGAAGCAACCAGTACCGGCTCCGGCAAGTGGACCTAGACGGAAAGTCTTCTCTTTCTTCGGTCAAAGAAGTGTTTTTAGAGCAAGCATCCTCATTTCAAATCAAGGCCTATCCCAACCCCCTTCAACAAGGGGAGACGCTCAAGCTTCAGATCGCCAACGGGAAGGAATTGCAAGATGCCACCGTAGAAATAGCGAGCTTACATGGAGCAAGCCTATTCCAGAAACAATATTCCTCGCAAGAATTGGCCCGTAGCCAAGGACTCTTAGAACTGGACCTGCAATTGTCTGCGGGTACTTACCTAGTCGTAGTCCGCTCAGGAGACAAGCAGGCGACCCAAAGGTTGGTGCTTAGTCAAGAGTGATGAGATGGGGTAGGGGATGAAAAGTAAGGGGGTAAAGGAATAGGGGGTACGGGGTATGGATTTGGGAATAATATAAATCCATACCCCATACCCCATACCCCGTACCCCCGTACCCCTCCCTTTTAGCCTTCTGCTTAATGCGCTGCTGGTGGCACCAGAAAGCCCTGGCCCTCCAAACTCCCGTATGATGAATTTCATACCTTCCCCTATTTCTGCTCTTGCCCCGGCAGGGTGAGCTTTCGAAGCAGGGACTACTAAACGGGGGCATCGAGACTTTAGGCTGGCCAGATATAGGGGTGAATGGCTGAATTTGGAACAATATTCCAGAACGATGGAACAATAGACCCATTCTATGTCCCAACTTCTCCTGATATTTGGTCTATCATCATTTAACAAAATAAGCTTTTCATGTAGAGTTGTTTTACACGGATAAGAAGTCTCGCTAGACGCGGCCTGCTGATTAAGTCATTACAGTAATATTTCGACATCAGCCTGGGCTATACCGGCTACAAGACTTTAACCGGGAGAGGATTGCATCCCCACTTTCTCCTCCCACAATCTACCCGTGTCATGCAAGCATCGGTCTACAGATCCATTTTATGTGGATTCATTTTCATGAACTGTTATGTAACTTTTCTTTTCGGCCAGGAACATAGTGCCTACCAGATTGAGGTAGACCACGTACAGTCTTTCATCAGGGTAGAAGCGCTATTTTATTCAAAAAACAATTCTCCAGAGGAGCAAGAGGAACTTGCTAGAGGACTTGATTTCTGGAATAGTTTATCTAATCAGTACGTGTACCTCCTTCCTAATGGGCAGTGTTATGCCCTTCAATTTGACCTTAAGAAGGCGAGAGGGACTTATATGGAGAATGGCTTTTTTATGCCTGGGAGCCATGAAAACCATTCCATTTTGAACTCTGTTGAGATCGTCTCAGACGGACTTTTAGAGAGAATGAGTGCCGATAGAAATCATTTCATGGCCGGATATTCGGCTCATGGGGCGGTGTACATCAGCAGGAGCTATGCGACCCATGCTACGGTTTGGGCCCATGAGATAGGACATCGCCTAGGTGCCAGTCACCATGGAAGTGGAGGAGTGATGGCGGCTAGCTTGCCCACTGGGGGGTATCCCGAGGTGAGTAAAGCTACAGTCAGAGAAATCTTGGGACATGCAGGGGTAAGGCCATTTGTGTCGGGTTCACACTACCACCATGACATGGAGCCAGCGGCCGTGAACCACTATGGAGCTATTCCTGGAGATTTTTTCACCGAAGGTAAGTTGAAGAAGCAAACTTACGCCCACGCTTCTTGTCCTACTCAAATGATGAATGAGCAGGTTTCGGATGCACAGGTTTTTCGCTGAAAATTTAGGTTAAACGCATCAAATTCCCCTATCATCGATTCTAGCCATTTGAGGGAGATTACATCAAATTACTTCGACATCCCGAATTACACAAGTCGGCGTTTCTAGCTTACTAAGGCCGATTCAAAATTTTGGTGCGTTTAACCTACTGGAAATTCAATTTGCAAGATTTTGAACCCTACCATATGGTGAAGACTTAGGGCTCAAATCAAAGATAAAGGGGGGCATATGGACCCAAATAGTCTTTTACAGAAATGTTTCGAACCGATCGAGGCCTAGCCATGAAAAAGCTTTATCCCTTTGTAACCAGCCACGATAAGCAGGTTCTCTGGTGTAATCATCATAAGCTACTCTTCAAAGAAAATATTCATGTCAAAATCCTGGTCGACTAAACCTATGCTATGTTGATTAGGAACCAGTCCAAAACTGGTAATGAGGGTAATGAAAATCTGTTTTTTCGTGTGGGTAAGATCCTGGAAAAGGCTCCGTTTGCGACGTAGGGTAGAAGCATAGGCTTTATCTATGGTAAAAGCATCATGGTAAAATTTGAGCTCACACAGATTAATGACCTGGTCTTTACGGTCGATGAGAAGATCAATCTGAAAGCCTGATCGCTCATCATCACCCTGGAACATGAAACTAGAAGATTCTGAATAAATTCCTCCAATTCCTAGTGCCTGTTTGATCTGTTCTATATGCTTAAGGCAAAGGCTCTCAAACGCATACCCCCGCCAGCTTTTATAGGTTTGGGTTTGACTCAATCTTTGCCAGAGTCTCTTTTCTCTGGAACGCCTATTTTCTATGAACTGCAGGAAGAATAAGGAATATTCATCGGTCAACCGGTAGAGCATATCTTTCTTCTTCTTTCCAAATGGATAATAAGCAGAAATGAAGCCTGAATGGACCAATTCCTCTAATACTTTTGAAGCGCCTCCCCCTTCGGAAAGGCGAGCCATAGCTACAATCTCTTTTCTTGTTAAGCCCTTCCATTTCCTAGCTAAAGCTCTGACTACCGCAATATGATTATCAGCCTGTTCAAACAAAGCCGCGTATAGTCTGGAAAACTCATTGTTTAGTATTCCGTGCTCCGAAAAACATATTTCATCGACCATCTGAACCGCACTTTTACCTGGTTCTATTTCCTTGAGATAATGGGGAACTCCCCCCATAATCATATAGATATTAAGCAGCTCATAGCGGTTCAGCCGAATATGGCGGGCTTGAAAATATTGCTCCGTTTCGGCTAGACTAAAGGGGTATAGATGGATGAGTCGGGTGATCCTATTGTGGAGCCCGCCTTTGTGCTGCACAATCTTCTGGATCATCCAGGAAGCAGCAGAACCACAAATCACTACGATAATGGGTTGCTTAGACGCCCAGTTATTCCAAAAAAATCCCAATGCCTTTAGGAAGCCTGACTTTTTACTAGCTAGCCAGGGAAGCTCATCAAAAAACAAGATGTGTTTTCGCGAGCTATCGACTCGCCTTTCTAATGCAAGGATGAGTTGCCGAAATGCTTCTAGCCAATCTTTAGGTGTTTTGATTGGAATATCTTTAGCCAAATAGTTGTTGACAGCAAAAGTAAAGTTTTCCAGTTGCTCTTTTCGCGACGCATGCTGTATCCCCGTGATTTCTAGGGTAATGTCCTCCCCAAAGGTCTTTCTAATCAAAAAAGTTTTTCCAACCCGTCTCCGGCCGATTACCGCAATCATTTCTGCTTCTGGAGAAAGCATTGCCTTTTTTAAGATCTTTTGCTCTTTCTTTCTACCAGTTAATGGAGTCTCCATAAGTGTTTGGATAGTTCGCGAAATCTGCATCAAGATGCAGATATTTCGCGAGGTATCCAATATGGGGTAAAAGGCGATCGCTTACTTTTAACAGCTCAAGGGCATGATGTGGGCCTCCAATTGAATTATATCCGGTACTGGGAAGGACGCTTCAGGCCATTTATTAATGGCCCTTTTTATATAACTTTCTATATTATTGCTTCTATTCAATAGTGGAAGATAGACATGTCGGTAAAAATCCTGGTAGTCGATGATGAGGAAGATATGCAGGAACTCTTCCGGTGGCGGTTTAGGCGAAGCATCAAAAAGAAGGGGTACGAATTTGTATTTGCTACCTCGGCAGGGGAAGCGCTCAAATTATTAGGCATGCTCAATACTCATACCCCATACCCCATACCCCGATTGCCATTTTTCTCATGCCCACTTGCTGGACCTACTCCTTGAAAAACCTTCGCGTCAGCTCTACTCCATCTTGATGAATGCGTACCAAGTACCAGCCTTGAGCCAGGGAATGGGCATCAAATTGATGGTCCATGGTCGGGGTAGCCTTGTCTACCTTTTGATGATGAACCACCTGTCCCATTGGGTTCACAATGGTGAGGCTTACCGTCCCTGTCCCTGGGCTCCACCAGTCAATCTGTAACTGCTCCTGAACAGGATTGGGGTACAAACTCAGGCCATAACCGGCTAGTCCACCAGACAAATTCACCGAGCTAGTACGCTCTACATTGATCAAGGCAGCACACACATCTTCGTTGCCTCCATGGTCAGTTACCGTGAGGAGCACTGGATTGGATCCCAGGTCTGCCACAGTGAAGGTATCTTTATCTAAGGTGATGCTTTGAATGCCACATTCGTCAAAGGAGTTGCCTCCTACCAAAGCCGGATCTACTATTGCTATCCCATTGGTATCCAGTTGTATGGTTACAGGTTCACAGACCGCCACAGGGTCGATTAGGTCCATCACCCTTACCTCTACTGTATCTGTAGCCACATTGCCACTAGAATCAACGGCCGTGAAGACTACTTGATTGACCCCAATATCGGCACAAGCAAAACTTATCCGATCGGCAGACAAGGTCTCAATCCCACAGGCATCGCTGGAAGCCAGGTCGAGGGCCTTGGGATCTAGCGTGGCATTGCCCATGGAGTCTAGCGCCAAACTTAGATCCTGTGCGATGGCCATGGGAGGGATGGTATCCAGTACTGTGACATCCACGAGGGTCTCACGTTGATTGCCATTTACATCCGTTGCAATGAAGCTTATTTGGTTAGTACCTAGGTCTTCACAGTCAAATTCCGTTTGGCCTAAGGCGACATTGGCCAAGGCACAGACATCCATGGTGCCGGCATCTACTTCTGCAGCGGTGAGGCTTCCCAAGCCATTGCCATCAAGGTAGACGGTGGCTGACTGTGCCTGAATCATCGGAGCCAAGGTGTCACGTACGGTCACCGTGGCGGTGCAGGAATCTACCCGCCCATTGGTGTCCATGACGTAGAGGGTCACCCCATTGGGACCGACGCTGGCACAATCAAAGCTGTCTTGGCTGACACTCAGGATGGGGGTACCCGAAAAGACGGTAGAGCCACCATCAAGATCAGCGGGCTGGATAACAGCGATGCCTTGTGAATCCAAGGCCACGGTTAGATCTACGCATACCGCCAAAGGGGATGCTTGGTCCACCACTGTGACGTTGAACATGCAGGTATCTGCATTGCCATTGACATCCGTGGCGACGAATAGCACGGGCACAATTCCGAGGTCAGCGATGGTGAAGAGTCCCTGACTCACCCCAACATTCTGCAGGGCGCAATTGTCAAAAGACCCATTGTCAACCTGTAGGGGCGATAGGACAGCCAGTCCGCTGGAGTTTAGCTGAATAGTCACATCTTGACAGATTGCGAAGGGGGCGACGGTATCTTGTACCACGACGGATTGCGGCAAGGTCAACACATTGCCATTGCCATCGTCAAAGGTCCAATTCACGGTAAAGGTACCCTGCGTTACATAGACCAGGGGATCATTGGTGGTGCCTGTAATCTGACCTGCGCAGTTATCGGTGGTGGCCGGTACCGGTACCGTCGCGAAACAAGCACCATAAATTTCAGGCAACATCACCGAATCTGGCGCGGTGATGTCCTGTACCACAATCTGTTGATCGGAGGAAGTAGGACAATCACCGCCAAGGCTGTAGGTGATGGTGTAGGTCTGGCCATTGGTGGTGCTGCTGAGATCTAGTTCCCCGGTAGTGGCATTGATGTTGGCACTAGGTAGGACTGAAAAGGTTCCGCCGAGCGTACCGGTGATGCTCGCTAGCGGATTGCTTCCCCCAGGACAAACCTCAGCAGGATAGGTGAAAGAAGCGTCTCCGGTATCGCGCACAAAGATGCTTTGGCTACTCAGGTTGGGGCAGGATCCAGCCGTCTGGTAGCTGACCGTGTAGGTGCTGCCTGCATTGAGGGTACTAAGGTCTAATTCGCCAGAAACGGCATCAATGCTTGCCCCAAGGTCTACGGAGAAGGTACCACCGGCCAATCCCGTGAGGACTGCGCTGGGGTTGGCTCCGTTGATACAGACGGTATCCGCCATGGTAAATGAAGCGTCGTCCACTGGACTGACATAGATAGTTTGGCTCTCTACGTTGGGACAACTCCCGGAGGTAGTGTATGAAATGGTGTAAGTGGTTCCTGGCAGAGTGGTACTGAGGTCTAGGCTACCCGTCGAGGCATTGATGCCCGCCCCAAGGTCCACGGAGAAGGTGCCGCCAGGGAGGCCCGTAAGGGTGGCAGAGGGATCAAGGCCGTCCACACAGATGCTGTCTGGATAGGTGAAACTGGCGTCGTCAGCGGCTAAGATCTGGATAGACTCACTTTCAAAGGCCGCACAAGGATTCCCCACGGTATAGGTAACCAAGTAAGTGGTTCCGGCAAGGGTTGTGCTCAAGTCTAATTCACCCGTAGTGGGGTTGATCGTGGCTCCGTTGTCTACGGAATAGATTCCTCCAGGGTCTCCAGACAGGGTCGGCAAGGGATTGTTAGCCACGTTTTGGCAAATGGAATTGGGATAGGTAAAACTCGGATCAGCGGTAGAAGTGCAGACGGTAACCGTCACTGTCCCTTGGTTCACGACAGGAGTCAAAAAACTACTGCCATCAGAGTAGCCTAGACCCGTTACAGACCCATCAACCGTCAATGGACTTACCCCCGCTGGCGCAGTAGACTTTATCAAAAACTTTGCTTCGATTACCACAGATCCGTCTGTCAGTGTTTTGCTCCCACCAGAAAAATCGACCCAAGTAAAGGTAGCTGCATCATCAGGAATCAACCCCTGACCCGGTTGACCAAATATGTTGTTGATCCCTGAAGCTACACTATTCAATTCTAACAGGCTCAGCACGGTAGAATCCCAGCGAATAGTCCCCTGATACCCACTAATGCCAGTAAAATCTTCGACCGTGACGTTTGCCGTCACCGTATCATCAGGAAACCCCGAAGCAGAGCCCATGTTAAAGGTCAGCGCTTGTGCATACACGTGACTTTGGAAAGCAATGAAGATGAGCAGAAGGAAAAAGGGGAACAAACGGGCTTGCATGGATATTTGCTTAAGTTATGAGGTTTATGGTCTAACAATGTATCATGGTATCCACAAAAGGTATTACCAGAAATGGACTAAGTAAATTGTGTAAAATGTTAAAAATAAAAACACCTTGCTATTTCAAGGAGAAAATATGACCCTGTTTCAACACTGAAATTACAGTTATTTCAGGTAACAATTCCCGTCATATATAGCACGATATCCGTCAATTTGGTGGGTTTTGTGACGGAATTTGTCCTATGCTCAGGAAATTACTCACAAATGATTAAATACCTGGTTTGCGCTTGCTTATACCAACTAGGTCACCCCAAGTGTAAGACCTCAGCTCCGTTTGGGGACTTGCTCCGAAAAGATGGGAAGGAACTAAGAAAGATTTAAGGTAGAAAGTGCTATAAAAAGAAGGCTAGAAGAACTTGCTCCACTTCATTTGGCCAGAAGAGAACGGATATTCGGGGTACGGAAGTAAGGGGTACGGGGTACATAATGATTCATTCTTTTGCGATACCCCAAATTCCCATGCTCACCTTCTTAAAGTAGGAGGCGAGATGGTTTAATGTTGATAATCAACAATTAAAACACGCTAATTACTCAGCTTCTTCTATCCACCTCCTTAACTTTCTTAACTTCTTAACTTCTGTCGGGTGACATAGAGTTTTAAACATGAAGTGCTAAAAAGTTCTGTACACTTT
>CAZFPQ010000251.1:0-10613 GCA_964521065.1 uncultured Bacteroidia bacterium
CAAAGCTAAAAAAGGGATCTATTTTAACATAGAGCCATGTATAAAGGCTCGATTAAGTTTTTTATCGTAAATTATATAGTTGAGGAGGTGAAGGCATGGATGGCTTCCCTTGTTCATAAAACAGTAAGGCCTGAGTAGATGAATAAATTCTGGATCTTTGCAGTACTACCCTTAGGAGTCACACCCTTCTCATCCCAATCGGGAGAGAGTGGTGTTTCTTTTCGTAGAACTCAAAAGCCTTTAAAAACCCAAGTAAATGTCCAACGCGAACAAAGAGGATTTGCCGTTAAAATAGATGCGAAGGCTAAAAAGATCATCTTTCAAGCCTGGTTCTATTCGGCTAGGAACACAGTGAATGAGCGCAAGCAGCTTGCCGCCATCATGAAATTCTGGCGAAAGCAGAATGGACGATATATTTATCGAATAGGGAAAGGTGAAGGAGCCATTGATTTTGATATAGTTTTTGATCTTAGGCAAGCGCCCGGCATATATACCGAAACAGGATTCTTCTTCCCTGATCCATCTGTCGATTTGAAAATTCTTAATCAGATTGAAGTGGTGCCTTCTGATCAAATGAATAAGCTATTAAAGCTGGCTTCAGGTACCCGAGTGGTCGGTTACGCCCCCAATAATTTTGTGTATATCGCAGAGGACATGGCAGATTTCACCTGGATTGGGATCCATGAGGCTGGCCATCGTCTAGGGGCAGGTCATCACTCCCATGGGGTCATGAATCCTGCACTCGAAAAGGTTAGCCCTAACCTGAGTAAGGCAGCTGTCCGCCAGATGCTTGCCTGTGGAAATATCATAGGCAAGACTAGACACCACAGTCACCTCAAACACTACCCAGTAGTGGCTGCGGATATCCAGGTTGTTGGAGAGCTGCCAAGAGGATTCTATACTTCAGGGCGAGTGAAGCGAGCAAAGAAAAAATAAAATCAGGGCCTCCTCCGATCCAAATTGAGGGTTGAAACCTTTATCTTTAAGCAGCTACGGTGACCATAAGATGAGGAAAAGGGTATATTTTAGTTAGCTTTTTCCTTTGGAAGTCACTGCTAGCTCTACGCTTTGTTTAGCAAAAACAATTTAACCACCATCTTAGAACATTCCTCTTTTTCCTGAATTATGCAGACCCATACTCCATCTCGTATTCAACCTTTGGTAGATAAGTTTATCCGAGTCCGGGAACGGACCGAATCTTTAGCAGCCCCCTTGACCCCGGAGGATACAGTTGCTCAACCTATCATTGATGTGAGCCCGCCTAAGTGGCACTTGGGACATACCACATGGTTTTTTGAAGAGTTTTTGTTGGAGCCCTTCCAAGCAGGCTATCAAAGGTACCATCCTCGCTTTGCTTTTTTGTTTAACAGCTACTATGAAGGTGCTGGGGAGCGAATCAACCGAGCTTTTAGAGGCAACATGACCCGCCCTACCAAGGACGAAGTAGTCGCCTACCGTCAGTATGTCAACCAGGCCATGATGGCCTACTTACTGGACGAGACGCGTCCAAAGTCTGAGCGGGAGCTTTATATCCTTGAGGTTGGCCTTAACCATGAAGAGCAGCATCAGGAACTGATGGTCTATGACATCAAGTACATATTAGGGCACAATCCCCTATGGCCGGCATATTTAGAAAAGCCTCTAGAAGCGGAAGATAGACCTAGTCCTTCCACGCTTGAGTGGCTAGAGGTAGAAGCAGGGGTTTATGAGATTGGATATAAGGGGACTGAATTTCACTTTGACAATGAAGAAGGCGAACACCATGTTTATCTGGAAGCCTACCAAATCATGGATCGCCTGATCACCGCTGGCGAATTTTTGGAATTCGTAGAAGCAGGGGGATACCGAGATTATCGATATTGGCTCGAAGAAGGATGGCGATGGGTTAAATCAGAAGAAATTGACACTCCCTTTTATTGGATTAAGGTGGAGGACCAATGGCAACAATTTACCCACTTTGGGCTCCGTCCACTGAACAAAGCAGCTCCCATGACCCATCTGAGCTTCTACGAAGCAAATGCTTTTGCCAAATGGAAAGGCTTGCGACTTCCAACGGAATTTGAATGGGAAGCAGCAGCACGATTGTATTCTCCAGATATTCCTGAGACTGCAAATTTTCTAGATAATGGGAACTACCTACCCGTGCCTAGAAAAGAGGGGAATCCTCAGTTTTTTGGCGATGTGTGGGAATGGACCAACAGTGCTTACCTCCCCTACCCCTTCTATTCGGCAGAAGAAAGCACCTTGGGTGAATACAATGGAAAGTTCATGATCAATCAAATGGTCCTAAGAGGTGGGTCTTGTGCCACTCCTAGGGAACATATTCGATTGACCTATCGAAATTTCTTCCACCCCCATCTACGTTGGCTCTTCAATGGATTTCGCTTAGCCAAACATACGTAATTGTAGAACCAGGAAATTGGAGCTAGGGGAGATGAGCGCCTAGCTCCAATTTTTATTTAATGGCATCCTGTCAACAACTACCGCTTTCGGGGATTGCTTCTGTGATTGTAGTACTTGATTAATTCATTCAAAGCTTTGAAATCCAAGCTTTCCCCACAGGTTTTGAGGTGCTCCACAATGGCAAGTGCCTTATTAATGCGGCTAGGGACACTTTTCACTTTGGATACCAGGTAAATCAGGCTTCTTTTCTTTCCAGGAGTAAGAAGATCGAATACAGCCGCAGCAGCAGGTTCTTGATCAAGCATAACTTGCAGCTCTTCGGGCATAGGCATTCCATGCTCACTGAGATCTTTTTCCAAGCTTACCTCTACTTCATCGCCTTCCTCTAGACCAAGCTTACCTCGCAGCTCCCTATTGATCAGGATAAAATAAGCTCCATCTTTCGGCATCAGGGAAGCGTGGATCTTGTGATGCCCGGCAAGGGTACAAATCACCCTGCGGTTATCGCCTTCTACGAAGGGGTCCCCATGTTCCGAGGAAACCCATATATGATGGCGCCAAAGCGAAGAGTGAAAATCAGCCACAAGAGCCACAAACTGGATTACGGTAGAAGACCTAGACATATTCTGGAAAATAACATAGTTCCTGATTTTCTCCTTTGACAAGGAAGGAAAACCTCAGCTATTGAGCAATACATCTAAGCCCAGAATATGTAAACAGACCAGCTGGCCTAATCGCCGACTTAGCTATCCGTTCATAAGTCCTGCTACAATGGCGATGACTCCTACTATCAAGCAATAGATGGCGAAGTAGTCCAACTTGCTTCTTTTAACCAAGGCAATCATCCATTGGCAAGCCAATAAACCAGACAAAAAAGCAGCAATAAAGCCTGCTACCAGGGGAAGGGTACCGATCTCGGTGGTATTTACTACCGTATCGGCTACCAAGCTTACTTCTTGAAGACTCTCTTCTGCTGGCTCAAAATATTTTTTCACCTTTAACAGGGTGGCCCCAATGATGGGGGGTAGAACCATTAGGAAAGAGAACCTTGCTGCTTTACTCCGGTCGACTCCCAATAGCAATCCCGTAGAAATAGTCGAGCCTGAACGTGAGATTCCAGGTAAAATCGCAATGGCCTGGGCAATGCCTATAATGATGGCTTTCCCAAATGTCACGGGTCCATCTTGGCTGTGGTATCGATCCGAGAAAAACAAAAGCCCACCCGTAATTAAGAGCATTGCTCCTACCAACACAATCTGCCCTTCAAATAAGGCTTCGACTGTGTCCTCCAAGGCAAGACCGACTATCATGACAGGAATCATAGATAAAACGATCATCGCCGCAAACCGAGTTGAAGCATTCCACTCAAACTTGAAAAGGTCCCGAAATATTTCGAGGATGTCTTTGCGGTAAACCACCATGGTACTCAGGGCCGTGGCTGCATGTACTACAATGGAAAAGAGGAGGGGATCTTTGGGATGAACATCAAGCAATACTTTCCCTAGCTCAATGTGCCCGCTGCTACTAACGGGCAGGAATTCTGTCAAACCTTGAATAATGCCAAGGATAATGGACTCTAGCAGACTCATATATGTACTTAGGAGGTTGGTGGAAGTGTTGCGGTTTCGCCGCAAAGTTAGTAGGATGCGTGGGAAAAAGAACTCCCCAAACCTCAAACGGTCAGGGATGAGAAGCAGCAGCTAATTCCTCCATACAAATGCCGTGCAAAAAAAGCCTTAGGCAAAAATTAACGTTCATTGTAGAGCTCGGTCTGTACCCCATTTGCCTGAAGATAGGACCGAAAAACAGCCAGTTGAAGTGCGACCATATCTCCTAAATAGGGCCCATACTTTGGAAGCTGCAATCCCGAGACATCCCATAAAATTAGTTTTCCAGGAGCCTTCTCTTCATTCCAAATTCCGCGATCTAGAATGGCTAATCGGAGCAGAAAACTACGTTTGATCTTCCTGCTAACATCTGGCGACAATTCTAAGGCTAAAACAAATCGGTTCCCTGGATTTCGGTTGATGTGAATTGCTTGAATCTGGGAGGGAGAAATAGAATAACTAGGGGAAATGAACTTCCCTAGCCAGGGAATCATGGTAGACAGTTGAACGTAAATACCTGCCGCCTTTAGTTGGAAGGAATATTGCCAGTTGGCAACAACTAACCAAAGGAGAAGCACATATACCACCACCAATAGGCCCGTTATTACCAATTGGGTGAGGGAGGAAAATCCCCCCAGGGCCTCACTTTGGATTATTCCTAGATAGCCAACAAATCCTCCCCAAAGTAATATCAGCAACCTTGCTAGGCGCTTAACTAGGCTCGGCGATAAGTGTAGGGTATACTTCAAGGTACCATGTAGGCGACCTTCTTGAAGGAAGGGAGATACTCTAAGTTTAGATTCTAGTTCTTTTTCCTGAAAAGAGTTGACACTGAAGTTGGTCTGTTCATCCCTAGAACTGTTCAAAATGGATAAGCCCGTAAATTGGCTCAACAAATTGCCCAGCTGATGTATCTCGGCTGGCTCCTTTGAAGAATAGATCCACCATTCAGAATCGTTATTCCAAATGGCTAATATTTGAAGGTTATTCTTTTTCCCAAGCCTAATCTCAAAATGACTTAACCAACTAAGTGGGACTTTCATTCCTCGAGGCCTACTCGAAGGTTGAAGATATACTACCTCTTCGGTTAGATTGAATTGGAGTATGCTTAAACCGGTACGCCGATTTACCAGATTTAAAATCAAGGCAACTACAGCACTCAATATTCCAAGCAACCACCAGAGTAACTCGTTTTCCCCATTCTGCCCTAAGAAGGCTTCTTTAGCTAGCCAAACTAGGGCGAAAAAGCTTACAGAGTAGGATAAAAGAAATGAACCTTGAATTACCCTCAGCCACAGGGTCGAGAACCCCTGCTTCACCTCGATAGTTAATAGTCCAGATTCTTCGCGAGTAGAAATTTGCATACAGAGAAAAAGAGTCGTATCGCTAATATCTGTTTTTTAAAAGCACATATCAAGCCTTGCGTATTCACTCAACTATTGTGCCTCATTACAAGCCACCCCAATCAGATTACATACTCCAGCCTTCAAGTCGCCCTTTTTGAAGACCCCTCGGCAGGAAACTTTGATTAGGCCTGAAGCATTCCAGCTATCTATTTTGAGGTAAACCCTTCTTATTTCGCTCTAGCTTTTCTTTCCATTAAATATGGATGTCCCAACTGAATATTCTTTTCCCTCACCGGGGCATTTCGCAGACGGTGGACCAGCTCTATGGATGGGCGATTATCCTCTAGGCCAAACCCACGACCAGCCAATATTTCTTCATAAACCCGGGTATGTAAGTGAGTAAAGCCACTGGAAAACTCAACCTCTTCTCCGTCAAATCGGATAGATCGAAAAGTAGTTTGGTCTTGAGGAATGCCTTCAACCGGCAAATCCTGTCCATCAATGGACAGAAACCAGGAAACCTCCGCATGATCTAGCTCAAGCATTCCACTCATGACCGTTGGCTCGGATAAATACACTTCAAAATTTTGAACACCACCAAAAAGCCAGATCAGTAGGTCAAAAAAGTGAATCCCAATATTGGTTCCTATTCCACCTGATTTGTCCAGATTTCCCTTCCAAGAATACAAATACCAAGGGCCACGGGCGGTTACATAAGTCAGTTCTACCTGAGTCTTTTTCTTTTTTGGTCCTCGTTCAGCTAAGACTCTCTCACGTAGCTGAACCAAAGAGGGATGTACGCGCAGCTGTAAGATGCCATAGATATTTCCGGGCATCTCTGTTTCTAACTCCTGCAAGGCATCCAGCTGCCAAGGATTTGCAACCAAAGGTTTCTCACAAATGGCGTTTGCTCCTAACCTCAAACCCAAACGGATATGTGCATCATGGAGATAATTGGGAACGCATACGGTAAGGTAATCAACTGGTCGCCTTCCTGGATCACGTCCTAAGCGGTCTAGGTGGCGATCAAATCGTTCAAACTCAGAGAAATAAGCTGCATGGGGAAAATAGCGATCTAGAATACCTACCGAGTCATGCGGATCTAGAGCGGCTACCAGCAGGTTGTCCGTATCTCGAATGGCTTGCAAATGTCGTGGAGCAATATATCCGGCAATGCCCGTCAAAGCGAAATGCTTCATAAGATCCTTTGCTAACTTTATGGACCTGGTCGAGTTTCTTCATTCCAGGCTTTTAGAGGCTGTCATCATCCTCTCTCGGCTAAATTACCACCTTAAATCCATTATCCGATGTCAAACAATATTCATCATTCATCCAAAGCGCCAGAACCCGTAGGAGCCTATCCGCATGCCCGGCAAGTTGGCAACCTCTTGTTCCTTTCCGGCATTGGCCCTAGGAAGCGTGGCAGCAAGGAAATCCCTGGCGTCGAGCTTGATGCAGCTGGTAAAATTATCAGTTACGATATCGAAGCCCAGTGCCATTCTGTTTTTGCCAATGTAAAAGCGGTACTTGAGGAGTCTGGCTCAAAGTGGGAGAACATGGTGGATGTATTGGTATTTTTAACCGATATGGACAAGGATTTTGCTACCTACAACCGAATTTATGCAGAGTATTTTCAATCAGTACAGCCCTGCAGAACAACCGTCAGCATCACTGCCTTACCTACTCCGATAGCCATAGAGCTAAAGGTCATAGCGACCATTGACTAAGAAATTTTTCTCCTTAGCGAAGCAGGGTAATACTGCCCCCATGCAGCTCTTCTCGGCCATCATTGTAACGAATGAGGGCTCGGTAGGCATAGACTCCTTCTGGTGCAGGGACTCCTGTGGGTAGGTTTCCATCCCAGCCATTTGCCGGCTGTCTTTCTACGGTGAGGAGTTTACCCCATCGATCGTAGATGGTCATTTCGAAAAAGGACGCCCCAATTACCCCAGGTTTAAATTGGTCATTTCGGCCATCTCCATTAGGTGTAAATGCGTTGGGGAAAATCGCCTTTCCTCGGTGTACAAAAGTAAACTCTATGGTATCTCGACTAGGGCAGCTTAAACTTTCATCGTAAGCCGTAAGGATGACCTGATGAAGTCCTAGGTCTCGGAAGCGATGCTCTAATGTGGATTCAACTCCAACCAACGCTCCATCTACTTCCCATTCGTAGGCTACCGCATTGGTGGCCCGGGTAGCAAATTGGTATCCCGATGGAGAGTAGATTTGCACTTCTTGGGGGTCAAAAGGGGGGATGATTTCTACAGAGGAAGGCTCAATGTTTTCAAGGAAAATATTTCGGGCAACTTCACAACCTACCTGATCTATGATGCGAACCGAATAAACCATTGCTGGATCGCCCCCGATTAAATCATTCAAAAGAGCCGTGTTTTCGTTGGTATGTTCCCATTCATATCGATATGGTTCGACTCCACCTTCCACTTCAAGAGCTATAAGTCCATTGGCCTGGCCACAAGTTGAGCTCTGAACTTCCTCATCTATAACGACTAAAGGGGGTGGAGAAAGTATCATGAACAAGGTATCCTTCACACATTGGTTTTGGTCCTGTACTTGGAGACGCCACTGACCTACTGCCAAACCAGAGGCAACGCTGTCATTTTCCCCATTACTCCAATAATAGGAATAAGGAGGCCTACCCCCCACAGCCCTTGCCCTCGCGGTCCCATCTAGGCTGGTATAACAAGTCGCAGCATCCGTTTGAAGGCCTATCCGAAGGGGAACAGGCGGGTTCAGCTGAACGGAATCCTCTAGGAAACATCCATTTTGGTCAAGCAAACGTAAGCGATAAGCCCCTGGCGCCAAGTCTGTCAAGGCAGGACCTTGCCCCCCATTGTTCCAAATATATTGATAGGGAGGTCTTCCTCCACTAGCAACGACTTGAATCCAGCCATCTTCTGTGTTTACACAGGAAGGGGATCCAGCACGTAAGCTCAGATTAAGTGGCAGGGCATCGACCAGCTCTACTGTCAATGTATCGCGACATTGCATTTGGTCCTCGACGCTCACGATATATAAGCCTGAAACTAGACTGTCGGCTTGTACCCCAGCAATCAAAGGGTCATGGCTCCATGCATATGTATAGCCAGAGTTGCCTCCCTGCGAAGAAACCCTGACGAGGCCCGAGTTGCTGGGACAAGCAGGGTGGCGGAGAGAATCTAGGGAAAGGGTTAATGGAGTCGGCTGGGTAATAAATGTAGAAAGGGTATCCGAGCAAAATCCATCATCTGCGATAATGGTGAAGTTGCCTGGCAACAAATTATCTCGCAAGGCAGGTCCAACACCAATATCTGACCAGAGAAATTGAACATTGCTGAGGGAGTCAACTGTACTCAATCCAATAGTGCCATCCGCCAAACCATAACAACTCACATTACTTAGGCTATCTAAAGTCAAACTCAGTGGAGCAATACCATTGAGTTCGATCTCTAGGCTATCTGTACATCCATTGCCATCTAAAACCACTACAGTATAGAAGCCAGGGCCCAGGCTATCTTGTATCGGCCCCGTAGCCTGAGTAGAGAGATCCCACACGTAGCCATAATTTCCTGTCCCTCCACTTGCGCCTACTTCGATGAATCCCCGTTGAAGCAAGCAGGTATCTGCGGCTAAAGCTTCCAAGCTAAGGGTCAAGGGAAGGGGTGCAGCCAAACTCAGGGTATCACTCACCTGACATCCATTGCTATCGGTCACCGTGACGTAAAAGCTCCCTGCCGCAAGGTTCAAGGCATCAGCCTGATTAAGGGCCGGGTCATGGGACCAGAGGTATTCATAATTGGGAGTGCCTCCCAAGGCTATAACTTGAAGAATTCCATCACTGGAATTGGAGCAACTCGGGGCCGTACCCACAAGACTCATAGATAAGGGGGCAGGTTGCCCAAGAATCAAGCTATCCGTCAAACTACAGCCAAGGCTGTCGGTTAAAACGTAAGTCGTAGTACCTGCGGGTAGGTCAGTTGCTAGAAAGCCAGAACTCTGTCCCTGCGACCAACTCAGGCTGTAGGGGGCCTGCCCACCCAGAGTCATTATTTCAACCTGCCCACTGCTGTCACCAAAACACAGGGGATCAGCTAAGGTCACTGGTATAGATTGTAAGGGATTTGGCTGTGTAATGCTGGTACTATCACTTACCAAACAACCATTGGCATCTTGAACCAGCAAAGCCCAATCCCCAGCTGGAACCTGCGCAAAGAGACTATCGGTTTGCAACAAGGTATTGCCCAAACCGAATAGATACGGTCCTACTCCACCGCTTGCCCGCACATAGATGGATCCCGTACTGTCTCCATAACACGCAACAGAGATCACACTGTCGAGGTTCATAGACAAAGGCAGGGGTTGGTCAATCATGAGATTAAGGCTGTCGCCACAGCCATCTCCGTCTACTAGGAATACATTGTATTGCCCAAACCCTAGGCCGCTAAAGGTCCCGCTAGTTTGAAAATTGAGGCTATCAAGAGAAAACTGATAGGCTCCGGCGTTACCACCTTGAGCACTTACGGTAAAGAATCCTGTATTTTCGCCAAAACAATCTACATCTGTCTTAGCATCTACACTTAAGCTCAATGGCGTAGGGTCCTGCATGGACACCCAAGCGGATCCCATGCAGCCTAAGGTATCCATAATGAGAACAGGGTAAACTCCCGCTGAAAGGCTATCAAAAAACCCACTAGATTGGAGGTTTCCTGGCCCAAGGGAATATTGAAAAGGTACGTGTTGGCCAGAGCCTGAGAGCAGCAGTGAGCCGTCTTGACCTCCACTACAAGTGGGATCTTGCTGATTTACCACCACCAAATCAGGCCCCATTTGATCTGACACCAATACCCAAACTTCGGCGGTATCCTCATTCGCATCGGTTACTTGTGCGAGGAAAAGACCAGACGAAACCCCTGTAATTGTTCCATTAAGGCCAAAAGGGCCATTATCCCAAGCGTAAAAGTAGGGGCTGCTCCCACCTGTTCCAGTAAGGGTAACCAGCCCGTTGTTAACACCACAGCTAGGGGCTTGATTTACCTGAAAACTGATCCCTAAAGGTTGAGCTTTCAGCAAGGAAAGGCTCAGAAAAAACAGGGTAAGAAGTACCTGCAATGGCTTGAGCCAGCGCCTTGTTTCTGACAAGAAGTGTTGTTCGTTGCTGTCTATACAATTCATGTGTATGCTCGTTCCCCTGACGGAAACAAGTCTACAAATTTCGGCCCAAAGACCACCTTAGGATTTCTCTTTTCCTGCTCTATACTAG
>CAZFPQ010000252.1:0-10588 GCA_964521065.1 uncultured Bacteroidia bacterium
AGTGCCAGGATCATGTAGCCTACTGGCAGCATACAACAGCGTTCGGGATTTTACTGCCAGGGCCGACAGTTTGGTCGCACGGCCAAATTCAGCATCTGGCCTCGTTTCGGGTAACATCTCAGCAGCCTCGTCTAGTTCCCTTACGATAAACTCTACACATTCCTGGTAGCTATTCCGTGGCAAATTAAACTCATCATTTAAGCCCAAAGCTCGCTCCATGATAGGTACTCCTCCATAAAAGCGGATCAGCTTGCTGTAGAGATTGGCCCGCAGGAACTTCATTTCTCCCTTTAGTACTTCGACCGCTTCGGGGTCTACATCCATGGCTGGACTCTCGTCGATACGGTCCAAAAAGTCATTGGTCATCCGCACGTAGTCCCAGTAATTTCTCCACTTTTCAAGAAAAATGGCAGAGTTGCTCGCGGTCAAGCCTCCTCTCATGCGAAAAAGATCGAGGTCGCGGAAGTTGAACTTGGCCTCAAAAGAAGCTCCCTCAATGTTGAAGCGTCGACCCCACCATTGGAAGCGATTGATCCCCCAGCTTTCGGTGCTGTTGTAGGCTGTGTATACCAATCTCTCGACTTGGTCAGGACTGCTGTAGATCAATCCTTCAGAAAAGGCGGTCCGGTCGTTGACATCCGTGAGGGGATCACAGGAAGTCAAAGGAAAAAGTGTGACCAGGAATAGAACGGAAATATATTTTAAGTAATTCATCTTACTTGAGGTTAAGGGTTGCACCGATAGAGTAGGAAGTCAGGGAGGGGTAAGTGGCTGCCCTAAAGTTGTTGTAAGCTGTGGCTTCAGGATCCAGTCCCAGTCGATACACTTCAGAGAACATGGTGAGGACATTTAGGCCTCGGAAGAAGACACGTAGGCTGCCAAACCTCAGTTTTTCCTGACCGATGGTATACCCCAATTCAACTTCTTTTAAGCGCAGGAAGGAGGCATCGTGTAGCCATAGATCTGCTCCTTGAAAGTTGTCGGCATTGTTCTGGTTGCCGCTGTAGGTGTCTCCTTGCTGAAAAGCACGTGGGTATCTGGCGTCGCGGTTTTCGGGTGTCCATCGCTCGGTAAAGACGTACTCAGGTTTTGATCCTGCTTGATCGAAGAAAACCAAGATTTGAGCACGGGCCTGTCCTTGCAAAAGGAAACTAAAATCAAGGCCTCGGTAAGAAAACCCTCCGGGTATGCCATACTGTATCTCTGGTACATTCGAAGAATATACCCGTACCCGATCAGCGGCCGTAATTTCTCCATCTTCATTGGTGTCTACATAGATGGGCTCCCCTTCGATGGTTCCATCCAACTTCGCTGCGGTCTCTTCTACTTGGGCCTGGTCTCTGAATATCCCGCTGGTAGGATAGACGATGTAGGAGTCCATGGGGAAACCTTCGCGGCGTAGCTGTGTTGGCACATCCTCAGCTTCATCGATGAACACGATTCGGTTTCTCGCCAAGGTCAAATTGCCACTCAAGTTAAAGGCCAAGTCGCCTTTGGTCTCGTTCCAGCCCAGTTGAAATTCCCACCCAAAGTTGTCTACCTCACCAAAGTTTTCAGAGGGAGGAGCAAAGCCTGCAAAGTCAGGAATTGAAGCGGTCCGCTGTAGCAAGATATTGGACCTTCTCTGATAGAAATAGTTGATATCACCGACCAACCTGGCTTCAAAGAGGGCAAAGTCTAAGCCCACATTTCTGATGTTTGCGACTTCCCAGGTCACGAATGGGTTGGGGACTGAGGCAGCCGTATAGCCATTGAACCGGGTACCATCAGTTCCGAAGGTATAGTAGTTGGGCTGAGCTGACAAGGCATCTCCGCCAAAGTTGTAGCGAGTCAAGTATTGGAAGGAACCAATTCGGTCATTGCCCAATTGTGCCCATGAGGCCCTGAGTTTCAAGGCGTCTAGCCACCCATTGCTTCCATCCATGAATCTCTCGTCAGCAATAGACCATGCTGCGGCAACCCCGGGGAAGGCCCCAAAACGCCGACCTTCATCAAAAGCATGGAAGTTGCCGTCGTAGCGGAATGTTAAATCCAGAAAATATTTTTTCTTAAAGTCATAGGAAACGGAGCCGAAATAGTTGAGTCGAGCAGCTTCAGAAGAAGTTCCGGTCGAGATTTGACCCTCATCTGAGCCAGCAAACAACTCAGGAACATTGTCATCTGGGAAGTCTCTTCTCTCGGCGTAGAAGGTACGGGTTTCATTATAGAACTGCTCTACTCCAGCTAGTCCCCTGATTGTATGGTCGCCAAAAGTGCGGTCATAGCGCAGGGTAGCATTCAGCATCAGTTCATTGAAGTTCCAAAAAGTCTCTCTCAATATGCGCTGGTTACCCGCTTGGGAAAAACCAGGCTGGGCGACATACTCATCACTGCCCTCCAGGAAGGTAAAAACCTCCCAAGGGGTGTACCAAGATTTGGTGTCGGTCACCCAACGCCGAATTCCCGTATAGGCTTGAGCAGATAAGCCATTGGTCAGCCAGCCCAAATCTAGATCTAGGGTAAACTTGGAGCGCAGATTATTGTCAGTTCGATTCACAAACCCTGATTCGTTGCTGGACATGATTACGGGGTTGGCCCCGTTCTCTCCACCTCGTCCAATCAGACCGTTGGGAAAAACGGATACTTCAGTAGGCTCATTGGTATAGATGTGCTTATAGATGAAGCCTTGATCTACTCCAGGTTCAAAGCGATCACCAAATCTCCCTGTAAGGTCGGCCCCTAGCTTGATGAACTTATTGACTTGGATATCCAGGTTCGACCTTACTTGATATTGGCGAAAGTTCAAATCACCAGATTTGTAAATCCCCACTTGGTCTATGAAGTCTCCACTGATAAAGTATCGGGTATTTTCTGTTCCGCCGGAAATGGTCAGGGTGTTTCGCCATTCGGGGGAAAAGTTAGCAAAAGTCTCATCTGCCCAATCGGTACTAGGAAACAGAATAGGATCGTTTCCGGCCGCATAAGCATCAATCTGCTCTTGAGTAAAAGGAAGGGTAAGGCCATTTCTCTCTGCAATTTCATTTTCATAGATGGCGTACTGTTCCGAGCTCATCAGATTAGGGAAAGCAGAAAAAGAGGAAAGGCTATAGGCGCTATTCAAGCTAATTTGTGGTTTGCCTATGCGTCCTCGCTTGGTGGTAATGAGAATCACCCCATTGGCGGCCCGTGCTCCATAAATCGCCGCTGCACCATCTTTGAGTACGGAGATAGACTCAATGTCTTGAGGAGTCAGGTGAGAAAACACTTCCGAAGGCACTCCATCAATTAGGATGAGGGGATTGTTGTTGTTCAAGGTAGATTTCCCCCGGATCAAAATGGATACGTCTCCCGTAGAGCCTGGATATCCTCCCCTATCAGAGACGATCATTCCCGTCACTTTACCCGCCAAAGACTTGACCAAGTCTTTGTTGGTAGTCCTTTCGATCACCTCTGAGTCAACGGTACTCACCGAACCTGTAAGTTCTCCTTTTCTCCGAGTAGAATATCCGACCACCACGACTTCATCTAGGGCTTTGCTAGATAGTTCCATGCGAACATCAACCTGGGTGAGGCCAGAGACATCTATTCGCTGGGTTTCATACCCATAGTAGTTAATCACCAAAATCGAACTCCCATCTGGTACTTCTACCGAGAAAGCCCCATTCTCATCTACCAGCGCCCCTGTGTTGACCCCTTCTACGACCACACTGGCACCGATCAAAGCGTCATCCGTATCGGAGGCCTTTACTGTACCCGTGACGGTTTTTTGGGCAAATAGTCCCATGGGCATCAAGGCAAGCAGCCATATTGCCCATGGCCTTGTTGCTCGTGTCAGTAGTAATCTGTTCATATTGATCGTTTAATTTGCGAGAGACACCAAAGCTCCGACCATCCAAACTCTGTTATGAGTTGGATATTCACATCCCGGTTCGACGCTTGGTTTCAAATCTTAGATAATAAGCCGGATAAAGTTTCCTCCAGCCCTTACAAATAGACTTTTTTGGCGTGAAATACAGTTTGTGAAATTTACCCAGATGTTACAGTATTTTACCCCTTTGGCTCGCTACCTCGGAATAGATAGAGCCAGAGCTGAAAATAAAATGATGCTGGCTTTGTTGGGCGTCAAATTTCAATCGGGGAGGATTGGGCCTAGCAGCATCTAATCCTCATTAGGCCCTACCCAAGAAGGGCAGCAAATGAATCAAGATTGCTGTTGGCAAAGGCTCTCTGTCAAAGGGTTTGTCGATAGGCGTTGGGGGTTTTGCCCATGATCTGCTTGAATTGCCGATTGAAATTGGTGATGGAATTATATCCGACCAAATAACACACCTCTGAAATAGAAAGGTCTTCTTGTACCAGCAGGCGTGAAGCATTTCTGACTCTCACTTCGTTGAGGAACTGGGTAAAGGATTTGTTGGTCATCCGCTTGAAAAAGCGGCAAAAGGAGTTGGTGGTCATACAGGCGATGTCGGCCACATCTTGAAGGCTGATGTAATGGGAATAATTATCAGAGATAAACTTTAACACCTGGTCAATCCGCTGAGAGTTTTCGCTGGTGTATTGCCGCATATCAGTAGAGGATAAGACGATTTTGTCTTCGGTGAGGGACAACCGAACCAGCAAATCAAGCAGGCGGATGGATTGAGTCGGAGGAGTGAGATCTGAAATCACAAGCAACTCATCGTGAAGCTCTTGGCTAATGTTCCTACCAAAACACACCCCAAACTTAGATTCATCTAATAGACGACTGACATCGGCAAATTCTGGCAGCGAAAATGTCCCTTCACCAATAAAATTGTCCGTAAACTTCAGCACAATGGTTTTTACCTCTTTGTCCTCCTCTTCTTGGTAATAAGATGGGTCATTTCTCCATAGGTGGGGCAAGTAAGGGCCAACTAAAACAAGGTCTCCAGGGAAGAAATGGGCCACACTGTCGCCTACAAACCGAATACCGGTCCCTTCTGAAATATAGATCAATTCATACTGTGCGTGATAGTGCCAAGATGAATCCAAACAAGGCACTTCCTTTTTAAAAATGTTAACCCTCTCATCAACAAAACCCTCAGGACTCTTCAGAACCAGCTTCATAATATGTAGTAGTAGTATTGATAAAATACTATATTTTTTCTCAGCCAGCAAATTAAATAAAATCAGCCTATGCCCCATCAAGGACACAGACTGACTGAAATACCGAGTACTTTTTAGCCCAAAATCCTACCGTACCACACGCCCAGAGCCAGATCCTTGCATGAGGGCCTCTACCTCGGAGCGAGTAGAAAAATTGAAGTCCCCATTGATCGAATGGGCCAGACAAGAAGAGGCCACAGCAAAGCGAATGGCAGATTGAGGGTCTGAATATTCTGGAGTGGTCAGGGCAAAAATCAAAGCAGCACCAAAGGAGTCGCCCCCACCTACTCGATCCACGATGGCTTTGATTTCGTAAGGTGCGTATTCTCCATCCACCAGCGGAGCAAAAAAGGCCTTTCTGTGGCTGGCATCGTACAGCATCGCGCTCCAATTATTGTGGGTTGCGGAAAGGCTTTCACGCAGGGTGATGGCCACACGTTTGACATTGGGAAACTGCCGGATGATCTCTTCAGCTACCTGAGAATATTTCTCGCCATCAATTTTCCCCCCTTCGATATCCGTATTTTCGGCGCTGATCCCGAGTACATCGTGGGCATCTTCCTCGTTGCCGATTACTACGTCCACATAGGGAATAATTTTGCGCATGGTGGCCTGGGCCAATTCTTTGGGAGATTGGTTATTTCCCCACTGCCAAAGCTTTTTTCTAAAGTTCAAATCACAAGAAACCGTCAGGCCTCGTTTTTTTGCTTCCTGTACCGCGGTCAAAGTTGCTTCAGCTGAGATTTCAGAGAGAGCCGCCGTGATGCCGGTGGTATGCAGCCATTGTGCATCGCCCATTAGGCCATCCCAGTCGTAATCTGCGCCCTTAGTCAAGGCGATAGCCGTGGCATTCCGGTCATAAATCACCCGAGAAGGTCGCTGATTGGCCCCACGCTCCACGAAGTAGATCCCCATTCTGCCATAATCCACGAGCTTGATGCCGCTGGTATCAATTCCGATGCCCGTCAGTACACCCAAGCAGGCTTCCGTGATGGCATTGTTTGGCAGTGAGGTAACAAAGCGGGCTTTGCCCCCTAAGGTGGCAATAGAAGCAGCTACGTTGGCCTCCGCCCCAGCAAAGGTCATGTCTAATTTACCAGGCATGCTTTGTCGAAAACGCTGAAAGTTTTCTGGACAAAGTCGGCCCATTATTTCTCCAAAAGTTAGGATCGTCTTCATATGCTTAATGCGTTCTTATTTCATCAATCAGGTTTCGAATCGCCGTGGCGTTTTGGGTGATGGTAGCCCAAGACTCACTTTGAATTAAGTTTCTTTTGGCCACCCAAGATCCCCCGATAGCGGAGATTAGAGGTGATGCAAGGTAAGAGTTTGCATTTTCCAGGTTGATTCCCCCTAAAGGAATAAACTTGAGGTTTAGGTAATTATATGGGGCGACCATACTGTTGAGGTGGCGCATGCCACCGGAAGTCTCCGCGGGAAAAAATTTCAGCACCTTGCAGCCCAATGCCAAGGCCACTTCAATTTCTGAAGGCGTCATAACTCCGGGCGCAAAAGGAAGAGAGACTTGCTTGGCCTCTTTGATGATGCTGGAGTTACAGCCTGGGGCTACGGCAAAGTCCACCCCAATTTCGTGGATGGCATGGACCTGTTCGGTGGTGATGACCGTTCCTATGCCCAAGGTGATCTCAGGAAACTCTGCTTTGATCATGGCCGCCGCTTCTAGCGCAACAGGAGTCCTGAGGGTGAGTTCTATGGCTGACACCCCCCCTTTTAGCAAGCTTTCCACCAGGGGACGCGTGTGTTTTAGTTCATCTAAAACGACCACGGCAATGATGCCTGACTGTTCAATAGCCGAAAATACTGAGGGAGAGGCAGGCGTATTTAAAGACATAAGTTTTAGCAATTGTATAGGGATAACCGGGAAACAGGGGTAAGGAAATACCGCATAGGGAATGTTTCAAGCCCTAACATCTTTTTCCTTATAACATATCTTTTGGACTCCTGCTTATACCGCTACGGTTATGCGTTTTTTAACCAAATAATCATTCAGAGCCAGGTAAGAGCAATCGTGTCCAATCCCACTTTCTTTGATGCCACCGTGAGGCAGATAGATTGCATATTTAACTCCATTAAACTGCACCTCACCAAAATCTAATTCTTCGGAAAGACGGCGGATGCACTGTTCGTTTTGAGAAAAGCCATAGGCTACCAACCCAAATTCTGTATCATTGCCTAACTCGATGGCTTCGTCAAGGTCCTTGAACTTCATCATGGCCGCTACGGGACCAAAGATCTCCTCTCGGAAGCTGCGGCTTTCGGAATTGATTCCTGACAAAATGGTCGGTTCCATGAAATTGCCTTTGGTCATGCCCTCAGGAATCCCTCCTCCTAAGACTAACTCTGCTCCTGAAGCTACGTCGTCTTGTACCAATTGGAGAATTCGGTCTCGATCCTGTAGGCTGACTAGAGGGCCCATATCAGGCTTTTCTTCTATTCCAAAGCCCACCTTGATGGCCTGTGCTCGTTCTAGGAACTTGGCCATGAACTCATCGTACACTTCTTCTTGGACCAAAAACCGATTGGGTGCGACACAGACCTGCCCACAATTGTTGTATTTCAAGCTGATCCCAATTTCTACCGCTTGGTCTAGATCCGCATCATGGCATACGATGAAAGGTGCATTGCCACCCAACTCCATGCTGAGGTGCTTGATAGAGGTGGCCGAATCTCGGATGACACTACGTCCAGAGCGAGAAGACCCAATCATGGTCAAAACCTTCGGGATTTTGCTGCGTGTCATAGGCAAAGCGACATCCTCCACGTCGCCGCAAATGAAGTTTACCACCCCAGCAGGAAAATCAATCTCCGCTAATATTTCCCCCAAGACCAAGGCCGAAAGAGGCGACCTTTCAGAAGGCTTGATGATAATGGAACAGCCTGCAGCCAAGGCAGGTGCCAGCTTGTAGCCAATGTTCAACAACGGAAAATTCCAAGCCAGGTAGGCCACAGCTACGCCTGCGGGTTGATGCACCATCTGGTGGCGATGGGTATTTTCTAAGTCGGGGAATATCTCCCCATGCAGGTTTTGCATCACCTCCGGGTAAAAGGCCAATCCATCTGTAAGCAGTTGAATGTCTTCTTGGGCAGACTCGTAGGTTTTACCCATCTCGTATACCACGGCTTTGCGTAGCAGGTCTTCCTTTTTGAGAATTTCCTCTCTCAGCTTTTTCATCCAGCCTGCTCGATCTGCTAAGGTCATGCGTGACCAGAGCTTAAACCCCTCCTCGGCTTTGACCAGGGCGTGATGGGCATCATCTTCACCCGCCCACGCCACTTCAGCAATAACTTCCTCGGTACCGGGACAAACAATCGGCTGTCGTTTGCCGGAGAAAGAATCTCTCAGTTCTCCGCCGATGTAGAGCTGTTTATATCCAAAGTTCATATCAATATGTAAGTTCTTTGATCGAAGAAAAACGGGTTACAAAAGTTGACTTGATCTTATCATCATTAACCGTTTGGTCTCGGTGTCTATCTTCCCAAGCTCCCAGCATCCACTTATAAAACCGGTAAGGCATATTTGTAAAGCGCATCCTCATTGAATTCAAACCCTAAGCCCGGACAGTCGCTAAGCTTGATTTCCCCATTTCGAATCACCATATCGGAGCTGGTGAGGGCATCTCGCAATCCATTTTCCGTCCGGTCATATTCGATAAAAAAGTTAGGAGTCTTTAGCCTGCCTGGGATTGTATCTAAATTAGCCACAAAATGCAGGGCAGCCGAAATCGCAATCCCAGTACCCCAGGTATGAGGCACCACTTCGACGCCATAGACCGAAGCGAGTACGGCGATGCGCTTGGCCTCGGTCAAGCCTCCGGTAGCACAAATGTCAGGTTGAACGATGTCTACCGATTTGGACTGAAGCAAGGTTTGAAACCCAAATCTCAGGTACTCACATTCTCCTCCGGCGATGGGAATGGTGGTTTTGGATCTCAGCTCGGCGTATTGGGAATAATATTCTGGTGAAATAGGCTCTTCAAACCAATAGATATTATACGGTTCTACGGCTTTTGCCAAATGGATGGCCTCACGTAGGTTGTAGGCATGATTGGCATCGATCATCAACTTGATGTCGGGCCCAATGGCTTCTCTCACCAGCTTCACATTTCGAATATCCTCCTCGATTCCCAAGCCCACCTTCATCTTCATGGCCTTGTACCCACTGTCAGCATAGTGTCTGGCTTCTTCAGACAGAACCTCCCCTAAATGATGAACTCCATTGGTGAAATACATGCCCGTCGCATAGGGAATGATGGTATCCCGCTTTTTGCCTCCAAGTAATTGGAATACGGGTTGCTTTAAGATTTTGCCTTTCAAGTCCCATAAGGCGACATCGATGGCGCTGAGGGCAGACACCAAAATCCCTCTGCGAGCAAAGTCTAGGGTACGCCGGTACATGGTTTCCCAAATGGTCTCGGTTTCTAAGGGATTGGCTCCCATTATAAAAGGAGTCAAGTATTCTATTCCTGCCTTTATCACCTCTGCTGGCCCATATCCTTCCCCCCAACCTACGTATCCGTTGTCACAGGTAATTTTAACAATGCAAATTCTACGTTCAGAATACTCCCACTGAGAGAAGTAGAAACTTTCTTTTAGCTTATCCGTCAGAATGAAGCCTTCGATAGAGGTGATTTTCATAGAATGATATTTTTCAAGCCTGCCCCATCCTCCATCTTTCCGGGTCAATAAGAGACTGAAGTGTCCCCTTCATTTACCAAGCAGAAAGATGCAAGGTCAATTAACCGATATCTACATTGCTCAAAAAACATCCAGCTTGGCCTCTTTTCAAGCCTTCATCTCTAAAGCTGCGACAACAAGTAGGGGTTTTCACTTTCGGGAGTCACCTTCCTCTGCGCTGCCGCCCCCCACTTAGTAAAGCAGAAATTGACAAAGTTGGGAACCCCCTACATCGCCTGGCTATCTACCTAGTTTTCAATCTTATACCTTCAGTTTTGCGAGCAATAATTATCTGTCCCAAACGAAGCAGAATCTGAAGAATATTCATGGTCTTCGTTTACCCTATTTTGGCATTATTTTACCCAGACTCATCGCTGCCAAAAAAACAGTCGGTTTATAGGTTCATAAGCGCAAAAGGAAACTCTTGAGTTGATAAAGAGGCAAAGTAAGAGTAAGTAAATGCCCGGTGGGGAGCCGTATTTATTCTTTAGACTTGTATGGTATTAGACATGCTGCAGGATCACCCAAACTACTTGGAGGAGCAAAATAAACCTCTTGTTCCGTAATTATCCTTCTAAGGAGAGGATTACTCCATTTTCGATACTTGTAAACCTTTTTAGGAATTCTCAGGCTCTCAAAGTTCAGCTAATGCAACGTTGTTTGATTCACTTGTTTGCGATTGCTAACAATAGAGCAAGTGGAGTATTTGTGTTAAAATGCGTTACCACAAAAAAAGCACTTAACCCAAAAATGAGCTAAGTGCTTGATAATGAAGTGGGCCCACCCG
>CAZFPQ010000253.1:0-10492 GCA_964521065.1 uncultured Bacteroidia bacterium
GACCAACTTTTCAAAAAATATATCTTGACACTTCTTAGGGCCGGAAAGTGGGTTTGATTTCCTAGACTGGACATTAAGCATAGAAGGACTATCACACATATTTTGGGTTTATAGAGGAGATGGAACTGCCGCATCAAACGCACCCATATTTTTAGGCCTATGCGGCCTCTCAGGTGCCTATCTGTTGGCAAGTCTCAAGCCTCCCTCCCCAAATAATTAATCGATATGGGGGAATGGAGCATAGAAAAATAGGCGCAATCAGACTGTTACTTGGGGCCCTTAATCCCAAGTACTCGTGGCAAGACAAGTTTAGGCCGCAAACTCAACACCCAAACAGCCTCTTAGCCAAACTTAGGCTCTTTCGAAGACCCCTAATCGAGGGCTTGGCCTGCACGCAACCCCAATCTATCAACCTTACCCGCCAGGTAATGCAGGAAAAGTGTTTCCCTTGAGATTCCTCCTCCCTCTGGTCGATTGGAATGACTCCAGGCTATTTGATGGATCCGTGATCATTTTTCACTGACCCGACCACCAGTAAATGATGAAAATAAAGGCAAAACTAAATACATAGAATTATGATGCATTAAAAAACTATGTATATTAGTTCTATGTATTCAAAAGAACTGCTCAAAGGGACTTTGTCCGCCATCATCCTGAATCTATTGGCTGAAAACGGGAAGATGTACGGCTATGAAATCTTCCAAAGGGTCAAGGAACTGTCAGATGGCAAGATCCTACTCAAGGATGGCTCCCTCTATCCTGCCCTGCAAAAGATGACCAAGGATGGCCTGCTCTCCTATCAAGAAGAGGCCATCGGCAAGCGGGTCAGAAAGTATTACTACCTGACGACGGAAGGTGAATCTGAAAAAGTGCGCCGCCTCGAAGAGTTGAAAGACTTTTTGGCTACGCTAAGCAAACTTGTGTTTTCTGACCTCAGGCTCGCATGAAACTAAGTTCCGATCAAGAGAAAGTCATCGAAGACTTCGTAGACGCCCAAGGACTAAGGCTTCGCACACTGCGTGATGATGTCATCGATCATCTGTGCTGTGTGGTGGAGAGTGAGTTGGGCAAGGGCAAGACTTTCGAGCAATTGTTAGAAAAGGCCTGTGCCGATCTCGCACCCAACGGATTAGCCGATATTCAAGACAAAACCCTCTTCCTCCTCAACGCCAAACGAATTATTTTCATGAAAAGACTGATGTATTCCATCGGATTTCTGGGTTCTCTGACTCTGACCGCTGGGGTGACCTTTAAGCTGCTACGGCTGCCCTATGCCACTGAATTATTTACCATCGGGTTTTTGACCTTGTTCCTGATTTTTATCCCACTGCTGGCTATTGACCGATATAATGTAGCTCTATCAAAAGCACTTTCCGTCAGGTTAAAAATCATTTTAGGAGCCGTCGCGGCAACGATGACGGGTCTTTCTGGCCTGTTCAAATTGCTGCATTTACAGGGGGCCGATCTGCTACTAATGCTAGGTGCATTCGTCTTTGCCTTTGGTTTTTTGCCTTTCTACTATTTCACCATGTACAAGAGATCCATTTCCTAAGGTATTTGAGTAAAAATTCAACCAGACATTCCACCGACCTTGGCCTCTCCAGATCCCTAAACCCCGCGTTAGCCCATCCCATTCGGATGATAAGTCCCTGAAAGACAAATAAATATGAGACCCAAAATAATCATTGGAGGAATCGTCCTCATTGCCATCTTAATCGTCGGCTATACCTATCTCGACAGCATGCTATTTGATGGGGTAAAGCCCCGGCCCGTCAACAAAAATGGAATACAAGCGACCTTTTTCGCCCAAGAGGGTGCCGTGAATCAAGTTGCCGTGGTGCTGATTGGGGGGGGCGTTTGGGGGGATTATTGGGGTCAGGAGTTTGCCAAAGCGAACCATGTCGGTCTATCATTGCCTTACGTAAACCGGGAAGGCCTGCCATCCCTTCCGGAGGAAATCCCGCTGGAATACGCTGAAACAGCTGTAAATTGGTTGCAGCAGCAACCCGAGGTCAATCCCGACAAAATTGTGGTGATGGGAGCATCCCGCAATGCAGAGCTGGCCCTATTAATCGCAGCTTATTTCCCAGAATCGGTACATGGCGTCATCGCCTACGCCCCCTCCTCCGTGAGCTGGTCTAATACCGTTTTGCCCTATAATTCAGACTCGGTGAAGCCCAGTTGGACCTTTGAAAACAAGCCCGTCCCCTTCATCACGATGCCCAAGCTGAAAGGGGGGCAAGCCGAGACCCTCGAAACCCTTGCCTACTGGCAACAAGGCTTATCCGATAGCATGGCGGTGAGCCAGGCTTTTATTCCAGTCGAAAACATCAACGGCCCCATTCTGCTGCTCTCTGGAAAGGATGATCAGGTCTGGCCTTCGGCCATGATGGGTGACATGATGGCGCAAAGGCTCGGGCATCACTCTTTCGGGTTTACATTCGACCATGTCCAATATGAAGATGCGGGGCACATGATCTCGGGCAACCCCAAGCAGCCTTCGTCGCAGCGACAAGGCAAGATGGAGATCGATGGCAAAAGCTATGCTTATAATTTTGGTGGTAGCCCCAAGGGGGACTACGCTGCACAGCAGGATGCTTCAAAACGTGTTTTTCGGTTCTTATCTCGCTTGAGCTATGAATGAAGATCAACCGAAATTCCGATATCCTCTTTATGGGGTAGTCGCCTTGGTGGCTCTGGTCATCCTAAGCGATTTTGTGTTGCCAGGCAAGAGGATAGATGATGAGATCACCCGGGTACAAAAGGTGCTACAAAGACATTACAATGCCTCCAGAAACTACCACCACTCATTCAAAGTCGTCACCGGCCAACATACCTTTTCCGTCTCAGAAGACTTTGCCCAATCAGCTCAGGATCAAGAAAAAATCGAATATTCAGTTTCTCCCCTGTTCAAGGAGGTCAATTGGTGTAGAATCCTCCCAGCTGGCAGGAGATCATTTTATTCCTTGAGAATCATGTCTGGGCTGGCCCTCCCCTTGGTGGCCATCATGTTCATTCTCCTGGCTTATCGATTTAAATGGAACATTGACCTTTTGGTCTACCTCCTCACCCCTCTCTTAATTGCAGATGTGGTGTTTTTGATGGGATAGGTGGAGAAAGTTGGCCATACAGATCCGTCCCTTGCTTGGGCTCAGAGAGTGTGGATAGGATTTTGGTTCTAGCATAAACTCCACTTAGGGCCTTCATGATAAATTATGGGTAAGTGAAGGAAACCTACATACCGCTTAGGCCGTCTGTCTATTATGCTTGGGAACTCGTAAATACATATTTTTGTAATTCATATTGGTACGCGTGTAAAGGCCCCCTAAAGATATGGGACCCAAAAGTACATTCTCCTTCTTTCGCTTTATTTAATGATACGATTAGAGACAGGCCGTGAAGATTTTTTCCCCCAACGCATCGTGTGCCTCACCGAAGAACCGACCGAAACCCTTTACTTGCTCGGGGAAGAACATCGAATTGTAGGAATCTCTGGCTTCACCGTCCGTCCCCCAAGAGCCCGGAAAGAAAAGCCAATGGTATCTGCTTTTTCCACCGCAGACATTGATAAAATCATCGCCTTGAATCCCGACTTGGTGATTGGCTTTTCAGACGTACAGGCAGAGATCGCTCGGGACCTGATTGCCAGGGGAGTCAACGTTTGGATCAACAACCATCGAAGCGTAGCCGGGATCTATCAAATGATGGTACAATTGGGCAGCATGGTCGGCAAACAGGAAGAAGCCATCGCATTGGCACATCAATTCCAGGAGGCCTTCATGCAACGATGTTCTGCCAATCAACAGAGGCCAAACAAACCCCGCATCTATTTTGAAGAGTGGTATGAACCTTTGATTACCGGCATTGGCTGGGTCAGTGAGTTGATCGAGTTGGCTGGAGGGATCGATGTGTTCCAGGAATTAGGACATCAGTCACTGGCAAAAGATCGGATTATCTCAGACCCTGACGAGGTTGTAAGGCGCAATCCAGACATCGTCCTCGCCTCCTGGTGTGGGAAGAAGTTCAAAAAAGAACGCCTGGTCAGCCGCAGAGACTGGCACCTCATCCCAGCCGTGAAGAATGACTTTGTGTTTGAAATCAAATCGGAGCTCATCCTACAGCCGGGACCGGCAGCGGTTACGGATGGAGTGGGACAGATCGCTTCGATTATTGAGAAATGGCATACTCAGGAGAGGTAAATGCCACTTGACATCAACTGAAAGGATGGAAAAAAAGAACAAGAACTCATATCTAGAAGAGCATGTGTTTCATGGTCTCAACAATTTAAACGATGGTTTTGACTCACGTACGATTAAATATTTCTCAGCGTCAGATTTTGACATAGTCTTGCTACGTGTAGAAAAGATGGGAATCGAGATCTATGGCATTGAAGTCTGGAAAGATGGAGAATTCTTTGATGTTCTTTCGTTCGAGGATTTTGACACCACTCCTGGTAACCCTGGTTGGTATTGGAAAGCGTTTCAGAAGTTTTCGGGTATGCAGGAGGAGCTGCTTTACTCAGCTTCTTATCATATTCCTAGGAGTTAGTCTCCGCCCGTTTTGGCAGCAGATATTAACACTCAAGCCATAGTCAGTAGTGGTCCGAGCACCCTCAGAAGGAACAATTAATTTTTCCTACCAGATGACCATACCACGGCATGCTGCTTTTACCATAGACATCTGTGATACGTCCAGGTAGCTGCCGTTTCGTATATTGATGTCAAATGCCTAACCCATATCCTAGCTATGGCCAATACATCGAAAAACGCTTTTGAAACCCTCAGCTTAGAAGATTTGCACAAGAAACGCAAGCGAATTTCTACCTGGCGACAAGTCGCCTTGGTCTTCGCAGTAGTCATGCTCGTGGCGCTGATCTCTGAAATCATTCAGGAGGGATTTTCAGGGAACGTTGCGGCTTCTGCCGGTGTAGTGGGTAGTTCCCTTGCCTACGCACGGCTTAACGCCCGTCTCAAGGAGATAGACGCCGAAATTGGGCGACGAGAGGAAGTAGTAGAGTAGCCAGATATTTGGTGCGACAGGCTAATACCTTAAGTATTTCACTTTTAGGATTCAATTAAAAAATGCGCAATGTCAATTAGCCATCTCTTGGAATATTCAGACGTCCCTTTTATAATTCTGTTCACGCTGGTTCCTTCCTTTGAGTTTTCGCATTCTCCTAGTCCTGGGCCTAGATCTGTTTGGTCTGATCGGGACCCTGAACTGGAGCATAATTTGGAGAATGAGATTCAGATCTATGTCGTCTTGCTGGCCTAGAATGACCCTGGTGAGTCTGTTTTTGAGAATTCCTACCGCGACATTCGCATTGATCTTGTATTGGTAGCTTGGGGGGTGGGCCTGTTTCTGTTCTTCTGGAGCATCATTTGTGAGGTTTTGGGGTTGTTCTGGCTCTTGAGTGAGTTGTTGTTGGGCAGCTTGGAGGCGAATCTCTAGGATATTGGCCAGCAGGATTGAGGCAAAGAAGTCCTGCTCAATGACAATGGGTAGATGGCCGGAGAAGAGTTCGAGGTTGAGTTTGTTTTTGAGTCGATCGAAGAAGGTTTCGACTTTCCAACGTTGGTGGTACAACTCCTCGAAGGCTGTGGCAGGGTATCTGGCTTGATCAAACAGGGAGGTGGCCAGCACTTCAGTCTCTCCGCTAGATAATTCGACCCGAATGAGCCTCAGGGGGATCGCAGGCAGGGAGTCAGGTAACTCTGTATCGTTTTTTTTGAACGAATCGGCCGTGCCCTTGGGCGGGTGGTACTGGACATGGTCTTCAGCTTTTCCCGAAGCAATGAAGTCCTTGACACAGCCAAAGGTCGTAGGCATCCGAGCCAGGAAGTTTCCTTTTTGCTGCATGTGGAACCAAAACAGCCAGTAGGAAGGGAATCCTCGGTCATAAATCCAGATATCTTCGGCTCGCGATGTTTCGAGCCATTGAGGCAGAGGCACTTGCTCTCCTTCATTGATTCCTCCAAGATGGCTGTGGTAACACAGCCTGCTACGCACATCATAGCAAGCTACCGCGCGGGCCATCACGATGTCTTTTACTCCGTTGGGCTGCACCCCAAAGTGTTGAGCCAAGGCCTGGGTTTGGGGTAAGTATAATGTGGTGCCATCGACTCCCAAGAGGCGATGGGAACCAAAAACGTCCTGAGGATTGGCCCAGGCGCCCCCCTCCCACTGTTCGTAGGCTTCGCAAAGGCGCATATTGAGGTATACAAACACCACGGCACGGATTTGTTGACGGGCCTGTACCCAGGCACTTACGCTACAGAGTTCGTCTAGGGCTTGGAGCCCCTCAAAGAACTCGACCATCTCCACGCCTAATGATCGGCGGGGACTATTGAGTAAGAATACCACACAGCGCTCGAAAGTGAGGGTCTTGGCGCGGCTAAAACTCTCAGCAGTGGTACAGAATTTAGCCCGCGATTGAGAAATCGAGTCGATTTCTGTGGATAACCACGTGGAAAGATGTACCTTAAGACTTGTCATTTTTTGAAGGATTGGGAAGGTGGGTAAGAGTACTTTCCTGATCCTCCTTTTTAAGCAAATTCCCTGGCTTAAGCTCAGAAAATTACCCCAAAGTCACAACTTTATTCCTCTCTAGGAGAGGGAATTACTCCCCCCTATTTCGAATGGTGGAACATTTCGAATGCTGCCTTAATGACATTGCCCTTAACTCCCTTAACTCCCCAAGTGTGCAGCATAGAGAAATGCGGTATATGACCTAAAGCTTAGGCCTTATACCGCATTTCTGTAGACCAGATAGATCTTGTCTACCTACTTAAAACATCTCTAGTTGAGAAAAGAAGTAGCTAGCTTCAATCAAGGCGTTTTCGTCAGAATCGGATCCATGGATAGCGTTGCGCTCGATGGACTCAGCAAATTGCTTACGAATAGTCCCTTCGGCCGCATTTTCAGGATTGGTAGCTCCGATGAGCTCACGAAAAGCGCTAACGGCGTCGCCGTCGGCTTTTTCCAAGACCATGGGAACACAAGGTCCACTGGTCATAAAGGCGACCAAATCATTGAAGAAAGGGCGCTCGCGGTGTACCGCGTAGAATCCACCGGCTTCGCGCTCATTCATGTGGATCATCTTCATGGCTTTTACCTTAAAGCCAGCACCGATAATTTGGTCAATGATTTTGCCGCTATAGCCACTGGCAACAGCATCGGGTTTAATAATGGTCAGGGTCAGGGTCCCGCTCATGGGTTATTTTTTAATAGTGAATAATGGATTTCAAGGGTGCAAAAATGATTCCTTTTCGGCGGCAAACATAGGCAGGTGACTGGGCGAATGCAATTTTATCCCCAAGCTTTCAATTTGTAAGTTTGCGGCCTGAAACAAAATCGACTTCCGTTTAGAGGCTGGTTGGATTTTGGTGTTTCGAGCCCAAAAACTGGGTTTTGTGTTCTGACAAGCCATTTTTTGGGGGAATAGCGGGCTATTTCGAGAAAATCGGTGCAGCCAGACTCCTACTCGGGCCCCTTAATCCCAAGTACTCGTGACAAGACAAGTTTAGGCCACAAACTCAACACCCAAGCAGTCTCTAAGATATACTTTCCTTCCACCTACCTCGAACGTCCATCGAATTTAGATATGCAAGACTTTCAAGCCATTCAAGATCTACTTAGTTCCCCTCGGCGCATCGCCATCACCACCCACCAGAAGCCAGATGGAGATGCCATTGGCTCGTCGATGGCTTTGTATCATTATTTGATCGCCAAAGGGCATAAGGTTCAGGTGGTGAGTCCGACTCACTACGCGGATTTTCTTAAATGGATACCCGGCAATGAGCAAATCATCGTTGGGCCAGAAGATCATGATCGTGCCAATTGGATATTCGAAGGGGCAGACCTCATTTTCTGCCTAGACTTCAATGCTCTTTCTCGGATCAATGAGTTTGAAAAGACAGTGAAAGAAGCTTCGGGTAAAAAGATCATGATTGATCATCATATGGACCCCGCTGGCTTCCATGATCTAGCTTACCACGACGATACAGCTTCATCTACTGCGGAGATGGTTTATCGCTTGATCGGTGAACTAGGAGATCATGACGTGCTAGATACCGCCATGGCCAAGGCCATTTACATGGGGGTGCTTACAGATACCGGATCCTTCCGCTTTACCAATACCAGCCCAGCAGTACACCGTATGGTGGCCCATCTAATGGAGGTAGGGGTCGATGTCAATGAAGTATATGAGCAGATATATAACCAATCTTCCGTAGGGAGGCTCAAGTTTATCGGGCATTGCCTATCTCAATGTCTGACGGTTTTGCCTGAGTTGAAAACAGCCTATTTCAAAGTACCTAGAGAGGTATTCAAAGAATACAACATCCGCCTAGGGGATACCGAAGGCCTGGTAAATTATGCGTTGAGCATCAAAGACATCAACCTCGCGGTGTTGATGACCCAGCAGGATGACCTCACCAAACTGAGTTTCCGTAGCCGTAACCACGTCTCTGCCGCCGCCTTGGCTGAAAACTTCAACGGAGGAGGTCACTTCTATGCTGCCGGTGGCCGCCTACAGGCCAGCCCTGACGATACAGAAGCAAAGCTATTAGAACTGTTAAACCAGTACAAAGAAGACTTGGCAGGCAAGTCTCCAGTTGGGTAGGCTGTGTAAAGCTAGTTCGGAAGAGGGAGTATTGGGTGGTATGGGGTATGGCAAATGAGTATCCTTTCACTCCTTCACTCCTTCACTCCTTCACTCCTTCACCAAGCTCTCACTCTTTCACTGAAAACAATTCGATGGTATAGTCGAGTAACTCGGATCCTCCTGGGGATCCGTGTCCAGGAACCACTTTGACGAGCTGAGGGTATTGGCTTTTGACTTTGCTAACCGTTTTGGGCCATTGGTTTAAGTTGGCATCCCCCACGAATCCCCGACTGGCTCCTACTGATTTGATCAAGCAGCCTCCGAAGAGAATTTCATCTGGCGCAAAATAGGCCACTATGTTGTCTGCCGTATGTCCAGGCCCGAAAAAGCTCACCCTTAAGCTATCTTTACCAAGGGGCAGCGAAATCGGTAAATCTAAAGCTGAGTTGGGAAGGTGGGGGAGGGAAGAGCCCAGCAAAGCAATGGTCTGCTTACTCGCCATAGATTCAATACTTGCCTGATGAAAGGCATTCAAGCCCCCAATACAATCAACGTGAAAATGAGTCGCAATGACCCCTTTGATGCGGGCTCTAAGCGTGTGGGTAACGAAGTCAATCAGTTCGGCGGCGGCAGTATCGTTGACCGGACTGTCTAGTATGTAGGCCTCTCCCTGATTGATGACCACCAATCCATTGCAGGCCACTTTGCCAAACGTTTGGGTAGAAAGATAAGAAACGTGTAGGAAGCTATGCTCGCTAAGAGGCTGAACTTTGAGGTGGGAACTTTGGTAGGAAGCAAGCTTTCTGGTGTGTCTACAAGCCGATAGACTGGACAGGAGAATCGCCAGGGTTAAGATAATGAGGATACGGTACATATGTGGGATTGGGTGTTTGTTGAGTTATGGTCAAGAAAAATGAGGGCTTTCCTGTGAAATAATCTAGAACTGAGGATGAAATTTTACCGTTCGCTTAAGCGAAGGCTAGATTTTATTTTTCGTGATGATTAACATGCAAAAACAGGTGATTTTGTCTTTCAAATTTTGCAACACCATGAAACAATCTCTCAGAAGATTAATCTTCTTGAATGGATGGATTTGCCTATTCTCAGCTTCTTTGTTTGGCCAAATCTCTCTGTCACCTGGCGATACCCTGCTTTGTGAAGGGGAAAGTGTGGTTTTTCAAGGTCAATACACTCAGCCCTCCATCAGTCAAGGATATTTCGTAGATCTGAGTCCAGATACCAGCTATTTTGTCTCCGGTAATTCACCTATCACGGTGAACTTCTTCAGCCCTGGTCAGGCCGAAATCTACTTTATTGCAGTCACAGCTACTGGGGTAGAGACGAATTCCTCTAATAGACAACGATTTGATATTAGCCATCAACGACCTAGTGCCATCGGAACGAAATAATGGTGAAGAAATTTGTTCCGAAGGCATTAGTGACCATGTCAGCCCACACGGGCTTTCTAAGGATGGAAGCCCAAAATGAAATCGACACCTTGCTAAGCCCTGTTTTTGAGCTCAGTACCCAGTCTCTTCACTCGATAGAAGCTCCTCAAATTAAGGTTGGCCCCATTCCCACTAATGGGGAATTACATGTCTGGCTACCTCCTCACCGAGAGCAAGGTTATTTAAGTATCGTTGACATCAATGGGAAGCGAGTGCTACACCGACATGATGATCCTTCGATAGAACCTCAAGTGTCTAAACTTGATTTGAGTGATTTGCCCAAGGGCATTTATTCACTGCTCTGGGAAGTAGATCTGTAGCAGATAAGCCATCGAATCCGGAAGCAATAATTGTGAATTGACTGAACAGCCTCTCAAGACCTTTTAACCCACTTTCCGAGTCAGAAAACTGAGAAGTTGTATTTTCGAGGCTTTAAGTC
>CAZFPQ010000254.1:0-10440 GCA_964521065.1 uncultured Bacteroidia bacterium
ACCGCAGCTTCTTCAGCAGCAGATTCGGGCTAAGGAAAGCTCAACTAGAAATATTTGTGGGCGTATTAGCTACGCCTGAAAACCGGCCCTTTACCTATATCCCAGCCAATGATATAGGGGGATCTCATTACGAAAAATGGGACCCATCCTACTATGGGGGCATGATGATGCTTTTTTGAGAAGACTGTTAAACGGAAGCATGACAGATTCTCCCTCCCAATAGACCGACTGAATTCATGGATAAAGTTGACTGAATAGATTGCCTGCTGCTACCCTGAAGAATTGTGACAGGGGTTTCTACGCAGGGGTGGTTACCCTGCGAGACCATCGCCTCCTATATGGAGGCGATTTTTTTGCGGCATTCTTTCGTTGCAGTCTGGTGATAGAAAGCCTTCTTTTTCCTGTAGATCATGGTATATTTATTGGCCCCAGTTTTATGGTTCCCAATGAAACTTCTCTTTGATCAGATCTGCTTATGAGAGCTACATGGCTGATTCTTTTTGCCTTAAGCCTTGGCCGCCCACTTCTTGCCCAAGACCTTCCTCTGAAAATCGGTATGCTGATCCCATACGGAACCCAGATTGGTGGGGAAGTCGGGACGGCCTTTTCGGTGGGGGAGTGGGAGACCGATGATCGGATGCATCAACTTTGGCTCGCCCCTCAACTAGGCTTTTTTACCTTCCCTGGGGTAGAAAGTAATTTCCTTCTCCAAACAGACCTGGAATATCAGTTGCGTAGCAGGGAAAAGCGCCTCTTTCCCAAAGCCGCCCTGGGAATCGGATATCTCTTGGGCCTAGAAAGAGTAGATGGGGTAGTGGATCTCGGTAATGGAGGGATAAGCCACGCCAATCGGGTATTGAATTATTTGCTGCCAAGCCTAAGTTTAGGGGCAGGGTTTAGGTCGGCTCGGCGGAATCTTGAATACCATTTTGCGGCTACTTATGGCCAAAAAGTAGGATTCTCCCTACCCAAGGAAGCCTTCTTTGGTTTAGAGATGGGCCTGGTGATGTTTTTGAATGACTCCTCAAACGAATAACGATGACCCGCAAAGAATTCATCCAGCAAGGTTTGGCCCTAGGTCTAGGACTGCCCTTTATCTCTAGCTTGCTCTCAGGCTGTGAAGGTGAGACGGTTTCTTTTCCCCAATTTCAGTCTGACTTTGAGGGCAAGGTCATCATCGTCGGTGCTGGAGCAGCCGGTTTGGCCGCAGGCTACTTGCTCCATCGCTTAGGGGTCGACTTTCAGATCATTGAAGCGTCGGACCGTTATGGGGGACGGGTAAAGCGGACCGATTCCTTTGCGGATTTCCCCATAGACTTAGGGGCGGAGTGGATTCACGCTTCGCCCAAGGTTTTATCTGAGATCCTCAACGATCCCAATGCTGATGCACAGGTGGAGTTTGTGACCTACAACCCTCAAAAAATTGGAGTGGCTCAGGAAGGAGAAGTAAGGATGGTCAATGCTGGCAACAACTTCTACAGCGAAATCAAATTTAAGGATAGTACCTGGTTTGGCTTCTTTGAGCAGCACATCGTTCCTAAGTTCTTGGATCGCATTGTCCTAGATACCCCCATCAAGCAAATCGATTACGCTCAGGATCGGGTGTTACTTACCGCTCAAGATAACTCTACCTTCGAGGCAGACCGCGTCCTTGTGACCGTGCCAATCAAGATTCTGCAAACCCGAAATCTGGAATTTGTACCGGCTTTGCCGGTTGAGAAAACTGGGGCCATCGACAGCATCTCCATGGGCGATGGCTTGAAGGCCTTCATTGAATTCAGCGAAAAGTTTTATCCAGACATCCTGCTTTTTGGGGGCCTGCTGGAGGCCCTCGCGACCGATAGCAAGACCTATTATGACGCGGCATTTAGGAAGGATTCTCAGCGTCATGTCCTGGGACTCTTCACCATCAATGAGCCTGCCTCTCGCTACACTGGCTTAGGCTCTGATGAAGCCATCATCGCTGAGATTTTAGCAGAGTTAGACGCTTTGTTTGATGGGAAGGCCTCCCCAAGCTACCTGCAACACGTGATTCAAAATTGGTCGGCCGAGCCCTACGTACAGGGATCCTATTCCTACAACTTTGCCGATGACCAAACCGAGACGGTCAATGCCCTTTTGACTCCGCTAGATGGCAAAGTCTATTTTGCTGGAGAGGCTTTGTCGATTGATAGCCAGGCAACCGTGCACGGAGCCTGCGAATCAGCTTACAGTGTAGTGGAGCGGATGTTGGGGAGTTAAGAGAGTTAAGAGAGTTAAGGAGTTAAGAGGAGTTAAGAGAGTTAATGAGTTAAGGGAGTTAAAGAAGTTAAGTAGTTGGGCAGAAAACGTGGGGTGGTGGGGTTGGTTTAGATTGTTGATTGTTAGGATTATGGCGTCTCGCGTCTCGCGTCTCGCGTCTCGCGTCTCGCGTCTCGCGTCTCGCATCTCGCATCTCATATCTCGCTTCACAACAAGCCCCGCTCCATGGCTTTTTTGATGATGCCCACACTGTTCTTCGCTCCCAGTTTGCTCATCAAATTCATGCGATGGGTTTCTACCGTTTTAGGACTGATGCAGAGACGTTCCGAAATCTCCTTGGTGGTAAGTTCGTCAGCCATGGCATGCAGTACCTCTTTTTCTCGGCGGGTCAAGGTGATGGCAAAGGGATCTACTTTGACCTCGCCAAGTGCCTGGCTTAGCAGCGACTTTTCCAAGCTTCGTTGGATATAGCTCTGGCCTTGCATAACGGTCTGTATGGCGTTGATGAGTTCTGCTTGCCCGGTATTCTTCAGTAAATATCCCTTGGCTCCCTGTCTCATCATTTTCTTGACAAAACTCAAGTCATCCAACCCGCTTAAGGCAATGATGTGTAAATCAGGATAGTCTTTAAGTAAGGTCGGTGCCAGTTCAATGCCGCTTTGGTCTGGGAGATTAATATCCAGCAACAAGATATCCAGTGGGGTGTTTGACAGCCCTTGCAGGGTTTCTGATGCATTCGAATAGATCCCCACCAACTGAATCTGATTCAGATCGGCTAGCATAGCTTTGATTCCCTGACATACCACATCGTGGTCATCTGTAATGGCTACTCGGATAAGACTCATGAGAAGTGTATGCCTAGTTCGAGGTTAAATGAGGTTCCCTGTTCATTAGAGACCCAATCGGATTCTCCTTTCAGCCATTCTACCCTCGATTGGATGTTTTTTAGACCTAGACCTACCTGGAAGGTTTCCTGAAGATCAAATCCTTGGCCGTTGTCTTCTACCGAGAGATGAACCGAATGATCATGGTGACTGGTCTGGATGTTGATCTCAGTGGCATTGGCATGTTTTAGGCTGTTGTGAACCAGCTCTTGGACGATTCGAAACAGGTTAGACTTTACTTTCATGGGAAGATCCATGCTGGGCCCTATGTGTTGATAATGAACATGAGCCTCGGTTTGTACCGCATTGATTTTGCTGCAAAAATCTGCCAAAGCTTCCTCAAAGCTAAAGGCTTCTAGGGCAGGGGGATTCAGGTCATGAGAAATGGAGCGGACTTGCTCGCAGGCTTGATCTACCATGCCAATGACTTCTTGAATCACCGAGTGTGCGTCGTCGCTGGATTTGCTCAGTTTGTATTTAATGGCTGATAAATCCCCATTAACGCCATCGTGGAGTTCCCTGGCTAAGCGATGCCGTTCCTTTTCTTCCCCTTCAAGCAGAGACTCCAGTGACTCTAATTGGTAGCGCTGTTTCATGGCCAGTAGAGTTCGTTGCTTTTCTTGTTGGCTGCGCCAGTAGGCCCAAACCAGTCCTCCTGCCATGAACAATACCAGGATGACGGCAGCAAATAAGAGAAGGTTTCGTCTTTTACTCTGTTCCAAAGCCAACTGGGTACTCAACAAGGCTTTTTCTTTTTGGCCCGCTTGAAATTTCTCCTCCATTTCGAGCACTTTGGCCTTCAGCGTCTCACTTCTAAGGCTATCTTGTAACTCAGCATGTTTGATGATGTAACTTCTAGCCATGGGTGCATCATTCCTCAACTCATATAAGTAAGAAAGCAAGCGAAACACTTCGCTCTCACCATCCCAAACCTTTAATTCTTTGAAACGCCGTTCCGCTTCTTTGAGCATCATTTCCGCTTCATCGAGCTTTTTTTGGGCCAGGAAAACATGTCCCAAATCATAGTAAGAACCCGCGATTTGTACCGGCGCTCCGATTTCCTCCCTCAGGCCAAACGCTTTTCGAAAATAGCTTTCCGCCAAGTCGTAATCCTCCATTTTCTGAGCGATGGTACCCAGGTTCCGGCTGTGGTTGGCAACCCCTCTGAGGAAGCCAGCTTCCTCTGATACTTTCAGAGCTTGCTCAAATATGGATTTAGCTTTCGCCAAGCTATCCTGATCGCGGTAGATCAGGCCCAGCCCGTTGAGGGCGATGACTTGAGAATTGAGGTCATTCAATTCTTCCGCCACTTGGACTGCCTTGATCAAATAAGGTTTTGCCTTATCTGGCTGAGCAATCAGCCTAAAATTGACCCCTATGGAATTGCAAAGCTGGGAAATAAAGGATTGTGCTTGGGTTTCCTCGGCCAAGGCCAGGGCTTCCAGTAGGTTGGTTTGGGCATTGATGTGCTGCCCAAGTCGGATGTAATTGGCTCCGACTTGCCCCAAAGCTCGGATGAGCTGAGCCGTGTCTTTGACCTCCCGTACATGTGCTATATAAGGTTTGAGCAAAGCCAAGGCTTCTTCAAATCTCCCAAGCCGTCGATAAACCGCCGCCCGATGGTAGTCGGCCAGCTGCTGGAGGCTGTCACTTCTCACTTCCTCTGCTATCTGACCAAGTGTATTTGCGTATGCGAGGGCTTGCTGGCTATTCTGATTCAAAAAGATCCCTACCAGTTTCTGGGCTAAGCTATACCTTCGAAAGAGGTCCTGCTCTGCCTGTAGTGGGGTTTGTAGTTGCTGGGTTTGATCCTGGTCTTGGCTTATCGCCAGGAGGGGGATGAAGGCGAAAATTATCAGAAAGTAGGACTTCATGAACCATCGTTTGTCTTAGGAATATATAAAATCCTCTACATCTTTTAGGAGCTGCTTGGTTAAATGTGCATGGAGGGGAATGAGGTAGTTGGAGAATGACCTGAAATTCTAAAAGAGTTATGTTGTCTGTTAGAGGGGAGTAGGGTTCACTTACCCAGGGCGAATCCTTCGCTGGGTTACAGGATGAAATTGGTCATTGAACCTGCCGTTTTGCTCAGGGCATCTCCCCGATTTGGGAATTCAGGGTTTTCACTGATAAGGGGAAAATGAACCTCCTGTAGCTGTTCGAAAGCGATCAATGGAGGGATAGGCGGGACGATTTTTCCCTTTCAAAAAGGTGGGGTTTGGCGCATGTTCACGGTTATATACGGGGAATTAGGTCTGCAATAAGGCAAAGAGAAAGGTGGCAACTTAGTTAGATTGAATGCATGAAAGACTTATCGCTACTTGGGAAAGCTAGTCCGAAGAACTGTCTGTTGGCATGGGCTGTCTTCTGGCTCTGCCTGGGATCGCTCTGGGCCCAGGACCTGGGCCAGAAAGACAGCCTCAAGCTTCGCTGGCGGGATGTGACAGTCGATAACCAGGAAAGATTAGATGCACTTAGTATCCTGATTGAGGATCATTTCGCCGTTCAGGATCCTGATAGTGCCAGGTATTATGGGGAAATATTGCTTGACTTAGCCACCGAGCTGGAAAACCCATATGCTCAGGGGGTGGGACATTTTTCAGTAGGACAGGCACTTTTGCGGTTGGGCCAACTAAAAGAAGCAAGGACCCGCCTGTTGCAAGCCATTGAGATGTGGGAAAGCCTAGACTTCCCCGAACAGCTAGCCGAAGCATACAACCTCATGGGGATACTCCTCAAGCGGACGGGCCCCTTAGAAGAAGCTGTTGAATACTTCAGTCGCTGTATCGAGCTTAAGGAGCAACTAAATGATACCTTAACCATTGCCGCTCCTTACCTGGGAATCGCCGCGATATATGAACGACAAGGAGAAATGGCCCTCTCATTAGAGCACAATCAAAAGGCTTTGAAAATTAGTCAGGGAGCTGAAGACCTGAGAATGCAGGGGGTTGCCCACATTTGCCTGGCTAATAATTACAAATCCTTAGGGGACATCGGTCATGCCTCGGAGCAATACCTCAAAGCCCGGACCATTTACGAGCAGATCGATGATCCCATGGGGACCATCAACGTGCTCAACAACCTCTCGGTGCTGCTCATCGACAACCAAGAGTACGAAGGGGTAGACTCCTTTCTTCATGAAGCCCTTGCCATCGCTGAACATAAGAGTCTTACCAGGGCCATGTCCTTCACCCATGCTAACCTGGGCTACTTATGGACCAGTCAGGGGCAGAACGAAAAAGGCTTAAGCTCTTTTCAAGTCGCCTATGACTTGGCTGATAGGCATGACTTGGCCTCCATGAAGCCCTATCTTGAGTCCGAGTTGGGCAATGTCTTACTGGAATTAGGGAGACTTGAAGAGGCTGAAGGGTATCTGTTGAAAAGCTTGGATAATAGCCTTCAATCTGAATCGCCTTACGACATTGCCTATGCTCAACTTGCGATCAGCAATCTGTACCGAAAGAAAGGAGACTGGAGCCGGGCTTTGATCAATGCCCAACAAGCCCTCGAGCGGGCCAAAAACTTCCCAGATCTTCAGCTACAGCTTGACGTGACGGAACAGCTATTGGCGATACGCATTCATTTTCGCCAAAAAGAGGAGGCGGAGACTTTGTACCAAGAGCTGCTCGCTCTTCAAGATAGCGTGTACAGTGAAGAAAACAAGCGGGCCCTCATCGAGCAAGAGTACCAATACGAATACCTTCAAAAAGCCTACCAGGACAGCGTCAATACCGCTGTAAAACTCGCCATCAAAGACCAGGAAAATGCAAGTCGCCGCCGGACTTCCTATTTCCTCATGGGAGGCCTAGGCTTGACCTTGGTCTTCGGTCTCATTCTTTGGAACCGCTTTCAACTCACTCGCCGCCAAAAGCAAATCATCGAAGAAGAGAAAGGCAAACTTGATGAAGCCAATGCCCAGTTGCTGGAGCTTGACCGCTTCAAATCCCGCTTTTTCACCAACCTATCCCATGAGTTTCGCACCCCCCTGACGGTGATTGGGGGCATGGCCCAACAAATCCAACGAGACCCCAAGCGCTGGCTGAAACAAGGCAACCAAATCATCCAAAAAAATGTCCACAACCTGCTTGGCCTGATCAACCAGATCTTAGACCTGCGCAAGTTGGAGTCTGGCCGCCTCAGTTTGTCGGTGGTGCAAAGCGATGTGGTTGCTTTTTTGAAGCTTCAAACTGAGTCGGTCCGTTCTCTAGCAGATGACCGTGAACTGACCCTCAGTTTCAACGCTTCTCCAAGCGAGATCATGATGGACTTTGACCCAGACAAACTCCTACTGATCCACAACAATTTACTTTCAAATGCCATCAAGTTTACCCCGCCAGGTGGAGAGGTAGCGGTAAGGGTCGAGCAAGCAGAAGTGGGTCAAGTTGCGCTTATCGTAAAAGATAGCGGCATTGGAATTTCCGCAGAGCAATTGCCTCAAATTTTCGATCGCTTTTACCAAGCCGACAACGAACAAACCCAGGCTGGAGAAGGTACGGGCATCGGTTTATCCCTAACCAAGGAACTGGTGCAGTTCATGGAAGGCTACATTGAAGTAGAAAGCAGCCCAGGAACCGGGACCACCTTTCACGTGGGCTTGCCTATCACCCAGTTGGCTCCCATCAAGCAAGCAGAGACAGCTACTCTACCTATTTCAGTCGAAGCCCTGGCCCCGGCGGTTCCGACTCCTGCCCCCGTCCCCCAAAGTAGCGAGCTGCCCCGGTTATTGATCATCGAAGACAATCCTGATTTGATCACTTACTTATACGCTTGCCTAGAAGATTCCTATCAGCTTTTGCTGGCTCGGGACGGCGAAGAAGGGATCAGGGTAGCCTTGGAGCAGGTGCCGGATTTGATCTTGAGTGATGTGATGATGCCTAAGCAGGATGGCTATGAGGTCTGCGACACGCTCAAGTCAGACGAACGAACCAGCCACATACCCATCATCCTACTTACGGCCAAAGCAGATCAGGATTCAAGGTTGCAAGGGTTGAGTAAAGGAGCGGATGCTTATCTGACCAAGCCTTTTAATGAGGAAGAACTGTTCGTTCGGTTGGAAAAGTTACTGGAGCTCCGTAAGTACTTACAAAAGCGCTACGGAAATGCCGCGGCCGAAGCCCCGGAAAAGCAACCAGCTTTCGAACTGGAAGATGCCTTCATCAGAAAAGTACGTGCAACTGTATTGGCCCATCTGGACGAGAGCCACTACCGGATAGAGGACTTGTATAAAGATATGGGCATGAGCCGTACTCAGCTGCATATGAAGATCAAAGCGCTGACTGAAAAATCCCCGGCTCACTTTGTGCGCGCGATTCGGGTAGGAGAAGCCAAAGAAATCCTGCTCAATTCGGATCAAGGTATCGCTCAAGTCGCTTATTCCGTGGGTTTTAGCGATCCAGCCTACTTCTCTCGGGTATTCACCAAAGAAGTGGGGTGCTCTCCCCGTGATTGGCGGGAGCAGAATGGCTGATTTCTCAATAGCAGTACATGTAATAACGATAGGAGTTCTGCACGGAGGATAGTCCAAGCTTTCGGGAGGATAGTCCAAGGGCAAATAGGCTCAAAATCAGAGGTTTGAGACGTAACCTTTAATGCCAACACGTATGAAACGTCTCACGATACTAATCCCTTTTTTCAGTCTTTCATTGACTCTGTTCGCCCAATCTATCGGCATCAATGCGACTGGTGCCGATCCTGATCCCAGCGCCATGCTGGATATCCAGGCCACTGACAAGGGGGTGCTAATTCCTCGGATGAACAGCCTCGAGCGTAACGCCATTACCAACCCCGCAGAGGGCTTGATGATCTACAATCTGGACGACTCTTGTTTTAATTTCTACAGAGGTAATCGCTGGATCAAGGATTGTGGCTTGGTAAAGGGAGAAAAAGTATTAGATCCCAAACTTTTGACCAGCTCCGTAGGGTTTGGGTATGTAGCTTCCCTTCTGGTCGAAGTAGACAATCAGGGCAATCAATATTTGCTAGGACATTTCACGGGAAGTATCAACTTGGGGGATAGCATCCTGACCACCAATGGAAACCTGGATATATTTATTGCCAAAATAACGCCTGAGGGTGAGCTTGTCTGGAGTTTAAGCGTTGGGGGGGTAGGCGAAGACTATGGTGAAGGGCTCGCCCTTGACGCAGCTGGAAACGTGTACGCTTACGGTTCATTTCAGGAAAGCATAACGCTGGGAGGAACTATCCTGACCGGCATTAGCATAACGAATGATCTTTTTGTCACAAAAATATCTCCCAATGGACAATTTGAGTGGGCGGTTCGTGCGGGTGGAGGGGGCAATGAAATTGCTCAGGGTATTGCTACTGATGCGGCCGGAAATTCAGTCATTACCGGTTCTTTCCGTGGCAGTACCAACATTGGGGGGACAGTTCTGAATGCCGGAAACCAATTGGCCGAGATTTTTATCGCAAAGATAGATCCAGCAGGTCATTTCGTATGGGCGCTGTCTGCAGGTGGGTCGAGCTTTGACTCAGGCACCGATGTAGCACTGGATCAATGGGGCAACGTATATGCAACCGGATATTTTACCCAGACGAGCGACTTTGGTAACATCTCATTGACAGGGGGGGCTAATGAAGCATATCTGGCAAAACTCAGCCCTGGCGGCCAGTTTCTTTGGGCGATTCAGGCAGGGGGAACCTCAGATGATGTAGGAGAAGGCGTAGCGCTTGACTCCAATGGAAACCCTTACCTGATCGGCACTTTTGAGGGTACTGCATCCTTTGGGCCCGCCTCCAGAACCACCAATGGAGGGGATGATGTGTTTGTTGCCAAGTACGATTCCGCTGGACAATTTCAATGGGTTAACACCTTTGGTGGGTCAACTCTCGATTTTGGGTATGGTATCTCATCCTCCCCTGTAGGAGCCATATATGTTACCGGATCTTTCCAAAACGTAGTCGACTTCGGGGGGACCAATCTCACCAGTGTTGGAAACGCAGATGTCTTTGTAGTCAAACTTTCGGGCAACGGTCAAGTCCTTTGGGCCAAACGGGCCGGCAGTATAACAGAAGATACAGGCCAGGGGATCACGTTTGGGCAGAATAAGGTCTATGTGTCCGGCTTGATTGGCAATAATCCTGATTTCGAGGGGGTCCCAATTATCTCTCCCTCAGAAACGGATGCCTTCTTATGGGTTCTCAATGGCCCAGATGGTTCTCCTTCCACCTTTGTACCGCTGCCACAAGACGCAGATACAGATTCGACAAACGAGTTACAAAGCCTCAGTCTAACCAATACCCAGCTCTCCCTAAGCAAAAGCGGATCGGTAGACTTAAGCGGTTTCCTTGACAATAC
>CAZFPQ010000255.1:0-9023 GCA_964521065.1 uncultured Bacteroidia bacterium
ATAATCAGGGATTTAAGTCAATCTTATTGATCGGTGTCTTCTTTACAAGTACTTAAAAAAGTGAGATGCCTTAGCTCCCTAGCTATTCTTCCACTTGTTTCAGCAACCATTGGCGACGACTCAAAGGGTGGGTTTCCTGTATCAGAACCTTGAGCTTTTGGTGTTGCGCCGGGGTATAAGCTTTGAGCATGCGTCGAAAGAGTTTTAACAAATTCACCGCTCCCAGCTTGATGGATTGGGATACCTTTCTGCCTTGTACGAATTTAATGGCTTGGGTGCTCTGACCAATCAGCCATTCGGTGGCTTCTACCTGTATTTCATAGTGGCAAAGAAGAATGGTGGTTCTGGCCTGTACTTCATATACGGGTTTGGTAAAGCTTCGAGTAGCCAGCAGCTTTACCACTTTAGGGTAATCCTCTGCGGCAAAGAAGATGTTGGCTTCATTGATGAGGGATGCTTCTTCTCTCTCATCATGGGGAATAAACTCCAGTAGTTCCGCTAGTAACACTTTGGCGCGAGGGAGGTCGGGTATGCTGAGGCATACATTGATCACTGAGCGTAGGGTGTTGGGACTGAGTACTCCATTGTTCAAAAGATAGCCTTCGGTGATCGCTAGCAAGAATAGCTCCAGGCATAGTTGGGCGGCGGTTTGTCGACCTAGGCTGGTGCTTCGATTGGCCATCTCTCGGGAGAAGTAGTTAATCATGGTTCTCACCAAGGCGGCTCCATTTGCAGCAGGCCAAGTCGCGATTGTTTCTTTCAGCTCTGCAATGAACCCAGCTCTATCGGGAAGGGAGTTGGGGCCTTCATCTTCGTGCAATAGATACCAAAGGTTTTCATAGAGGTTGACCAAAGGGGGAGCTTGGGTTTCATGGCGGCTTTGAATAAGGGCCAAGATCTTTGCTTCCTCAAGGAAGCTTTGGATTTGGTGTGGACGTCGATTGAAGACCTCGCTGATCATGAGGTATTGGCGCTGCAGTACCCACCAAGCATCAAAGCTTGACATAAGGCGATCTGATCTAAAGGTTTGGGCTTTTTCAGGCTCGTATTTGGCTTGATAGCGTTGACGAAGGGTCTCAAATTGAAATTGATAGCGGTGAAACTCTGCATCCTTTAGGGACTGTTTCTCTGCCTTTGCCTCTATACGACGTAGCTGCTTCAAGAAAACTTCAGGTAGTCTCCGCTGATCTAGGCTGAGCAAGAGGTATAAATTCTGGGCTTGGGTATCTTGTCGAAACGCTTGGATTGCAAGAAACTGCTCCAGCTTGGCGGAAAGATCTCGGAGTAGTTTTCTCAAGCGCGCATCATCGTAAGGCAGGCTCGGATATAGGTGTTCCCACACTTCCTGCTCTATTGGGGGATTGGGTAGGCATTGGACCAGGTAGTTGGCGAGCATTTGAGGATATTGTTGCTTTTCTACCCATTCTGCCCGTAGCCATCTCAAAAAATAACGAGCCTCATGAGGGGTAAAACTGTGTAATATTTGCCAAGTTTTTCTGCGCTTCATCTCAAATATCCTTGGTACAATTTGCCTGTTATGTGAGTACAAAAATTAATTAAAAACCCCATATAGAAGATATAGGATATTTCTGCTTGGTACAACTGTTGATTTTGTCTCCTGTTTTGAAAAGTATTCCAAGGTTAGTTTTGTTTTGTAATCGTAATAACTTAATTCTTATCTGGAGATGAAGCAGACAAATGGAACCCAGCACTTGAAGACGGTATCGGAGCACATGGAATGGGCTAGGAAGACTGGTGTGGCCTTGCAAGTGACAGAAGATCAAGAATTGCATGGACGAGCCATCACCCTGGGTGGCAATGAGATGGTAAACTTTGGTTCCTGTAGCTATTTGGGATTAGAACAAGACCCTCGGATTAAGGCAGGCATTGTCGATGCCGTAGAAAAATATGGTAGTCAATTTTCTTCCAGCCGTTCTTATGTATCGATTGGACTGTATGAAGAACTCGAGTTTCTGCTCGGACAGATGTTTGGTGCTCCTGCAGTAGTCACCGCCTCGACTACTTTAGGGCATTTGGCGGCTCTGCCAGTGCTGATTGGTGAAAAAGATGTGATCATCATGGATCATCAAGTCCACGCCAGTGTGTCGATGGCCACCCAGGTCCTAAAAGCTAAAGGGGTACGCGTCGAAATGATCCGGCACAATCATCTTGAGATGCTCGAAAACCGCATCGAGAAGCTAAAGGCTGGCCACGAAAAAATTTGGTATTTGGCTGATGGCATGTACTCCATGTATGGCGATTTTGCCCCCTTGGCCGGACTCAAGGAGTTATTAGCAAGGCATGAACAGCTGCGCTTGTATATCGATGATGCTCATGGCATTAGCTGGACCGGAAAATATGGATCAGGTACGGTGGCGCCCCAATTAGCAGGACACCCTCAAGTAGTCATCACAGGATCTTTGAACAAGAGTTTTGCTGCAGCAGGAGGAGTGTTGATTTTTCCTGATGAAGAGACCAAGCGAATGGTGCGCAACTGTGGCAGCACCTTGATTTTCTCAGGTCCGGTACAACCTCCAATGTTAGGCGCGGCCATTGCCTCTGTAAATATTCACCTGAGTGAAGAGTTACCCCGAAGGCAAGAAGGCTTGCTCAGGAAAATCCGTTTGTTTAACCGCATGGCTCAGATGGAAGGTTTGCCATTGGTTTCGGAAAATGAGTCTCCCATCCGATTCATCAGTGTAGGAAAACCAGAAGTGGGCTACAACATGGTCCAACGAATCATGTCCAATGGCTATTATCTCAATTTGGCTGCTTATCCCAGTGTACCTTATAAAAACACAGGATTGAGGATTGCCCTGAATGAGCATCTCCATCCAGTGGACATCATGAATTTAGTAAAGGTGATCGCCAAAGAATTACCTTATGCCCTTGCCGAAGAATCGTATTCTATCGAAGATGTGTACGCGGCCTTCCGCTACGCCAAAGCTTCGTAAGACAAAAGAGTTTGTCTGTTTTACGATCACTTTTCTCTTTGACCCCCGTTTGGTTCAGCCAACGGGGGCTTTTATCAGGATGATAAGAAATCGAGAGTTGGGGATGCTGAGATTAGATAAGGGGATGGGTACGAAAGCGTGGGAGATGAAGTCAGTCTTGTGCCATAGCCTACTCGCTAATGCTCAAATACAAATACTGAAAGGTCCTCAATTCAATAACCCAAAATCTCAGTATCTCAGAACTCAAAGAGTACGCTGGGGTCTTTGCCTTGGGCAAGGTATAAGATCAGCACTAGGGCAATACTCACGATCAAACCAAGGGCAGCTTTGCCCAAGTCAGAGAAAATCATCATGCTGAGTTTGCGATCTGGCTTAGGACCAATAGCGAGGCGTAGGCCTAATTCACGACCGGCCAACAGACCCAGAAAGACCCAGGTGGTACTCATGGGAAGTTTGGCGCCCCATAGTCCCATGATGTCTTGCTTGAAGACCAATAAAACTAGGCCATAGATCAAGTCAATGAAAGTTGCTGAGCGGATATCAGCCGTATTGGTTTTGGCCTTTACAATGCCTTGAATGGCACCTCCTCTCGAGTAGAAAATATAGCCCAAGAGGCCAACCACTACCACCAATGAGAAAATAAAAAGACCTGGGCTAAGCTGTTCTGGATTTCCTAAGTAAACGTAAAGATTTGCTAAGTCTTGAGTTAACCACTGGGTCCAAAGAAAGCCCGTTGAGAGCCACTGTGCCGTGGTCCAAAACTTTTTGTTGGTCCAAATTCCTCCTCCTTCTTGCCCCATGGGGCGCTGCTGAAACATTTTTTCAGTCAAGCGGCTGATGGCAACGAAAATAGCCAAGGCGGCCAAGAATGCGACGGCATACCCTATCAACGATTTGTTGAGCATGCCAGGTAGACTTTTCGCCGAGAAGAAGGTCAAAATCAAAAAAGTGGTACTTACCGGAATCCCTAAGCGGGTAATCAGCAAGAGCACGGCAGGTGGGAGTAAGTACCAAACACTTAATTGGTCAGGAATTTCAATTTTATCCAATCGGTCAAAGGCTACGTCATTTCCTCCAAGTGATTCTCCATATCCTAGGTAGCCAAGAACCAGGGTTACAGTTAGGATTCCTCCAGCGTAGAGCCAAAGGATATACCAAGGCTTATCTTCATTAGAAGTAAGGAAAGTACCCAGGGTTTGGATGACGTCGTTGCCGACTACTGAATAAGAAGCCAAGGCAAAACCGACGAGGGCGATGATGAGGTAGACGTCCATGAGTTAGCTATGACGGGGGTTAGAACCAGGATGCACGCAAGCTAAAGTGTGTGTCAGTCAAAAACAAAAGGCCACCTCATTATAGACGTGGCCTTAATCCTTAATTAACAGTTTTATAACAGTGTATTTCTGAGAAAAGAAATTACACGGTTGGAGCCATGGCTTTCCACTTTTCCAATACCTCAGCAACTACAAAGGTGCTGCCACCAACGTAGATGAGGTCCTCTGGTGAGGCTTGAGAAAGGGCCGCTTTGAGGCCTGCTTCTACGGATTCATAGGAGTTGCCAGCGAGCCCTAGGTGGGTAGCTTGGCTAGCCAAAATCTCTGCATCTAATCCTCTGGGTACGTCTGGACGAACGTAATAATAGTTGGCTTCGGTGGGCAATTCATTTAATATGGCCGCTGTATCCTTTTCTCTTACCATGCCCCAAACGATGTGCAGTTGACGATGAGGCATTGCTAGCACTTGTGGCAGGGTAGCGGTGAGGCCATCTAAGTTGTGGGCTACATCACAAATGACGGTAGGCTGACTTTGCAGGCGTTCCATGCGTCCGCGAAGGCCTGAGTTTTTCCGGACCTTTTTGAGGCCTTCTCGGACGGCCACTTCAGGAATCTCCCAACCATCTTGGCGGAGAACCTCAACAGTCATCAGCACAGTCGTCAGATTTTCTTGCTGGTAATGTCCGTGCAGGTCGGTCTCATAGGTCTTCTTGCCAACCTTGAAGGTTTGGAAAGCGTCAGCACCTGGAGTGCGGGTGACTGAAAAACGGTCTTCAGCAAAAAACAGGTCGGCTTCTTTTTCAAAAGCATGGCGTTGGAATACGGGATCGGTCGCTTCATGTCGCTTTCCTACAACTGCGGGGGTATATTTCTTGATGATACCGGCTTTTTCTCCTGCGATTTGCTCCAATGTGTCACCAAGGACATCCATGTGGTCATAGCCAATGTTGGTAATTACACTGACTTCGGGCTTGATTACATTGGTAGAATCGAGTCTTCCTCCAAGACCGACTTCGATGACGTTGATATCGGTTTCTTGTTCAGCAAAAAATTCGAAGGCCATGCCTACACATAATTCGAAAAAGGTAGGCTCAATTTTTTCAATGGCGAGGCGGTAACAATCCATGAATTCTACGACGGCTTGCTGAGAGATCGGCTGGCCATTGATGCGAATGCGTTCGCTAAAATCAGCAAGATGAGGAGAGGTGTATAAGCCAGTGCGGTAGCCCGCTTCAGTAAGGATACTGGCCAACATGGAAGCCACCGAACCTTTTCCGTTGGTACCGGCTACGTGGATGCTGTTGAGTTTCCATTGAGGCATGCCCAATGCCCAACAAAGCTCGTTGGTTTTTTCCAAACCGAGCTTTATGGCTGGTGCTCCATCCCGCTGGTACATAGGAAGACGGCTATAGAGATAGTCGAGCGTCTTCTGATAATCTGGGTGAGTCATACGGCGGTTTGATTAAGGCTTCAAAGAAGTGTTTGATGATGCGTATTTCACAAACATTTCGCCGCTTTCCTTTACCTGCTGCGTAATCGGCAAATATCTCCGGCTCTTTCGTGAAGATGGAGGGCTTAGCCGTCAGTAGCGCTTTTGGCCCTAAAAATGAACATTTTGTCGTTCTTTTTGACCTTTCGCTTAATTCGGTCAAGACTAACGTTCTCTTTTTCACGCATTTAGAAGAGAAACCTTACCTTGGTACAACAATGAATAGATCTGTCTACAGCATGTAGCTCTTATGAAACAGTGCTGTTGCTTAGCAAGTATGATCCGGAAAGGAAGAGGTTTTGCCTTCGAAGAGCAGAAAAGTAGCTTAGGAAATTAAACCTTTAGTGTGACTGCAGGTCCAATGTATCGAAATGGTAGCGACCGACGAAAAAGCCCTACTATCTGCCTTGCGAGACCCTCAGCAGAAGGATCAAGCCTTCAAACATCTGGTGGTATCACATCAACGTATGCTCTACCAGCACGTAAGAAGGATGGTCACAGATCATAGTGATGCCGATGATGTCCTTCAAAATACCTTTTTGAAGGTCTGGAAAAACCTAGATCGCTTTCGTGGCGATTCGGCCCTCAAGACTTGGCTCTTTCGCATCGCCACCAATGAAGCCTTGACCCTGCTCAACAAGCGCAAGCGTCAAGCCTACAGCGACGTAGAGGATTTGCAAGATGACGCACGGCACAGCCACGATGGGGGCTATCAGCCCGGCGGAGAAGAAATTCAGCGCCACCTACAAGCCGCCATCGCCACCTTGCCAGAGAAACAGCGCTTGGTATTTACCTTGCGATACTTTGAAGAGATGAAATACGACGACATCGCTCAGGTGTTAAATACTTCGGTAGGAGGACTCAAAGCCAATTACCATCATGCCGTTAAAAAGATCGAGCTTTACCTAAGCAGTAGGGTTCAAACCACCTAGACCTATGCATCCAGACGAGACACATAATGAAGAGTTGAACCAAGCCCCTCTTTTGAGGAGCTTTCATCGGCAATTCAAGCAGGAGGAGGAAAGCCTTGACATTCCAGAAGGATATTTTGAACAGATGCAATTGGAGCTGTTGGATCAGATTGAGGAAGATGGATTATTAGATGCTGCCCCCAATCTGAAGGCGGCTGGGCGAGTATTTCCTTTTCAAATTCCCAAAGACTATTTCCAACTCTTGCCTGAACGGGTCATGCGAGGCATCCATCGCCAAGGCCGCGTGATACCCATGTGGCAGCGGTTCAGTTATGCAGCGGTATCGTTAGCCGCAGCTTTGTTGACGCTTTTTTTGTTGCGGCAAGCTAGCCCCGGTTCGTACGTAGATGAGGTAAAGGGCGAACTTGCCTGGGAACAAATCGCCACCGAAGACTTGGTTGCCTTGGCCCTGGAAGATGGCTACGACTCAGAGTTGATTTTAGAAGTAATGGGTGAAGCCAGCTTGAAAGAGCTTCCCTCGGAAGAAACTCCGACCAGGGAAGATGAAGGCCCCGAGCTTGAGCAGCTCTTAGATGAAATAGATTTGGAAGATTTGGAGGACGTTTGGCTAGACGAGGGCCCTTTAGATGGATAGGATAGCCCGCAATTGGAACAACGACATGCCTTTACATATAATGAAAAAGATCCCCATATATCTCTTGACCGCTCTCCTAACTTGCCTGTTGAGCATACCCTTGCGTGGGCAAGGCAACGGAGGTGAACTGCCTGCCAGTGCGCGGGACCAATTAGAAGCGTTCAAAATAGCCTTCTTTACCCGCCGATTATCGCTGACGCCCAATGAAGCTAAGCGCTTTTGGCCGGTTTACAACAACTATGCCCGTGAAACCGAAGAACTGCGCAGTGCCGAACGTGGTCTGCAAAACCGCATGAAAGAGGTGTACCGTGACGGAACTGACGCGGAGCTGGAAAAGCTCAGCGATGAATACATTGAGCTGCAGCGCAAAGAATTTCAGATCCGCGCCAAATATCATCGGCAATTTAAATTGGTGCTTCCCATTCGAAAAGTGGTCCAGCTGTACCGGGCCGAATCAGATTTTAAAAAAGAATTGCTCCAGGAGATTCGTCGCCGGAGGCAAGAACGAATGAAGAATTGAGTGGAGAGATGATAAGAGGGCGGGTTGAGCTCTCTATGGTGTCGTTGCCAGAAGATCTTCCCAGCCCCGGTCTCGGATTTCTCGCCCCACTTTTCTAAATACCTGGACATCTTCATCAGGGATTTTCCCTGAGGCATAGGGCCCAGTATTCAGCAGCAGATTGGCTGGGTAGGAATGGGCCCGTTGCAGCATGGCGACGACATCTTCTGCTGTTTTGTGTTTGCCGTCTTGAGAGGCTAGGTATCCCCATCCCTTTTTCTGCATGTGGTCACAAATTTCGAGAGGTTTGGGAGGCAGTCCCTCGGCTTGGTATTTCCGCTCGGGAGCCAAGAAATCTTCCGTTCCAATTACGCCTTGTTTATAGGACACCAAGACCTGGGGCTGGGCTAAATGAATTTGCTCATATAGCTCAGGAAGTTTGAAGAGACGGGAATCTCCCGAGACGGGGGTGGCATGTCCATCTAACCAAATACCTGCGATGGGGCCATAGTTGGTCAACAACTCCTGGATTTGATTGGACATGAACTCCAAATAAATGTTCAGATCATGCTCTGTCCCATATTTGTAGAAGGGTTCTCGGGTTTCATATTTGGGTCTCGCATTTCCTCCCCATTTCTCATTGTTGGGGGCATGAGGATGGCGCCAATCCCGTCCGTGGGAATAGTATAGAAAGAGAGCGACCCCCTTTTGGTGGCACTGTTCGGACAGCTCTGCTACCAAATCGCGTTTGGCTGGGCTATGGGTGCTCTTAAAGTCGGTATATTTTGAGTCAAATAGGCAGAAGCTATCGTGATGCCGGGTAGTGATGTTGATGTACTTCATTTCGCTTTCTAGTACCAAGTCGGTGATGAAGTCTGCGTCAAATTCTTCTGCGGTGAAGCGGTCTTTTAGCTTGGCGTACTCTGCCACAGGGATTCTCTCCTTGAATTGCACCCATTCATGGCGACCCAAAATAGAGTACAATCCATAATGGATGAAGAGACCATAGCGAGCTTCCCTAAACCATTTAAGGGCCGCCTGTCTAGGATGTCGTTTATACTCAGATTTGTGACTTTGCAAGTAGGTAGGAAGCTTGGTCGAGGAGGTATGCAGGCATCCTCCCAGTGTCAAGCCTGCCGCAGCCAAGGCTGAGGTTTCAATAAATTCGCGTCTTTTCATCGGATAGAAGGGCTAAGGGCTAAAAGGAGCATTCCTTTCTACTTATCCAAACTTGCCAATTT
>CAZFPQ010000255.1:9123-10386 GCA_964521065.1 uncultured Bacteroidia bacterium
AAGGGCTAAGGGCTAAAAGGAGCATTCCTTTCTACTTATCCAAACTTGCCAATTTTAGCTCCTAATTTTCTCTCAAACGCCTACCGAATTCGTCTAATTTTACATGCGGGGGGCTCAGACGGGCAATCGGAGGCTTAAAAGCTCACCTAATTGGCACCATCGGCTCGGCCTTGAGATACCCTAGAGACTGGAGAAAGTTGTCAGCTTCTTCAAGCGTTTCTCGGTAGTAATCGAAGAATTGGTAGTTGAAAAAACCGTGCTTCTGATCTTCGTATAGCTTTAACTCGCACCTACTCTCAACTCTTTCCATCATGGTTTGATAATATTGGGCTGCGATGACAGGGACCAGGTGATCTTTGGTGCCCAGGAATATGATGGTTGGGGGAGCTCCTGAACGAATGTTGTGCAAGGGCGAGAAATCTTTGTAGGCTTCGCCAATTCTTGCATACCCATATCCTCCTGGCCCGTTGTCCATCACGGGATTGAAGAGGACCAGCGCATTGGGGATACAGCTAATGGAGAGATCATCTGAATTTTCATCGAAACCTATGCTCAGAGCGGTGGCGGCGGCAAGGTGCCCCCCCGCTGAACCTCCCGAAGCAATGATCTGTGCCGTATCAACATGAAATCGCGCGGCATGTTTCCTGATGAACCGAATGACAGATTTTGCGTCTTTCAAGGATTCGAACGGCGAGGTCTTGTGTACACTTTTTATTCGATAGTCCACCAAAAAGCAGACTAGGCCCCGCTGAGAAAAATACTCGGCATGATGCCTGAAATGCCCCCGTTTCCCACCATTCCAGCCTCCGCCAAAGAAAAAAATCATGGCAGGGTAGCTTTGATTGCTATCGAGCTGTTCGGGGTAGTAGACTTCTAAAAATAAATCGATGGAGTCAACGCTTTTGTATTGGAGGGTGTCTTGAGCATACCCAAAGGAGTAGAGCATGAACATTCCCATTAGGATTCCTAGGCCCTTCCAGTAGTTTTTTTGATAGATCCTCATGACGATTCGGTTAGATGATGATGGCCGTCGCTTGGCTAGTTTGGTCTAGAACCTTGTCTACCGATAAAAAACTTCTAGAGTATTCCTTGCATTTCCTACCAGCTAATGCCCTTCAATAATGAACTAAAAACAAGTGCCAAGTAGCAAATGGATGGCCCCTTGCTAAGCTGGACTTTGGCCAAAATGCTGGTCATAGCCCATAGCGGTGTCGCCTTTCCGATTCCCGGAATCTTCGATCCGCGGGACCTACCTTTTTTTTA
>CAZFPQ010000256.1:0-10143 GCA_964521065.1 uncultured Bacteroidia bacterium
AGGCCTGGAATGCCGAAGTTTTTTGCTTACTTTTTTCAAAAAAAGTAAGGCCCGCCGCTTGAAGATTCCGGTTTATCGGAAAGGCGACACTGCTAATGGTTAAAGGCAACTTTTTGGCCAAAGTCCAGCTAAGGCACTTAAGCTCCCCGTAAGTAAACATACCCTATGTGTCTATCCTACTTGCCAGGATCTTCTGGCCACTTTAGCGGCATATATTTTTAGCAGACTCATGCATATCCATCCAGCTTTGGTTCATTTTCCCATAGTGTTATTGATCGTGGCTGGGATTTGCTATGCTCTTGCTCGATGGAGTGGGGAACTCCCCTGGTCTAAGTTTGGCTGGTATTTGCATCTAAGCGGATTGGTTGGACTGGCACTGGCGGTTTTCTCTGGTTTAAGTGCTGACTCCGATCTTATCCTAGATACGGAACCTCGGGAGTTGCTAGACCAACATACCCTGCAGGGCTATGTCTTAGTTTGGTGGTTTGCCTTGTTGGCGGTCTGGTACTTCTTGAGGCATCGCCGAGTAAAGACTACTGAATGGATCTTCTTTCTGCTACTGTTTGCGCTGGGTTTGGGATTGCTAGGATACAGTGCTTGGTTAGGAGGACACTTGGTCTATGATTTTGGGGTAGGGGTGCAAAAAAACTAACCATCATAACATGAAACATTTACCGCTTTACTTCCTTCTCATGAGTTTACTGTGGACTTGTGCGGGTCCGCAGGAGCAACTGAGCTTTTTTGTAGAGGGGAATTGTGAGGCCTGCGGAGTAATCATCGAGAAGACTCTGAAGGCTGAGGTTGGGGTAGCAAGCGCTGATTGGGATTTTCGATCAAGTTTCGTTGAGATTTCTTACCAGCCATCTAAAACCTCAGAAGAAGCCCTACAACAAGTCTTGTCGCAAGCTGGCTTTAATACTGGGTATTTTGAGCCTGATCCAGAAGCTCGGGCCTCTCTCCCCGCTTGTTGTCAAGAACCCATAACCCGAAAATTGCAGCCTAAGACCGAATTACCAGGGCATGACTGATATTATTCTGAGTTGGAATATTTTTTTATTCAAAAGGTGACCTGAGGTATATGGGTGGGTCCAAATGACTCATGAATCAAAGAGCAGGAGCAGATTTGCTTTCTCCTGCTGCGATGAAAGAGTTCGACCCATGATTTTTCATAACTACCTCCCCTTGGAACCGTCGCATAATCCCTCCGAAAATAGATATCTCCCTCCCTTGAATCGGGAATGGCGAGACATCGTCAATCAGTTGATCGACCTCCGCGCCCCTGCCTCTTTGCCCGCTGCATACAGCATCTTGGATGATGCTTTTCTTCACCATCTACCCATAGGTAGGGGGGAGTTTCATGAGATCCCCCCGGAACAAGTCGTTGAAGGACTTAAAAAGATCCATCAATTGGGTGATCAGTCCCTGGAGTTTCTCGCAGAATTGGCTTTCCAAGAAAGTGAATTAACTCGACTCCTTCCCTCTAGCTTAGAGCTAGAAAGAAAGGTCTTGCAGTTGTCTTTGGCCATCTTTCGCTACTTAAATGACCACCAACCTTCGGTCTATTCCTTTGAGCGGGTGGGAAGAATCGTAGAGGTAACCCGTCGCCTGAGACAGATTCAGGCCTGAGCTGAACTATCCATTGGTAAATGGGGCAAATGTCGCTTAGTGAGCTTTAGAGGCAGGACCTTCAACTATGTATGGCCGTATCATTTTTCCCTCATTAGCTCGCTATTTCTTAACAAAATTCCTTTTCAAAATCCCGAAATCTGCTTTTGCTGGGAAAACGCGAAGTCTCAAACAGCTGCCGATTGGGAAAGGACAATGGAATTCCTGGGTTGGTTATGAACTGAGTCTAATGGCTGCTCCTCTTGAAAAGGGGGTTTCAAAAGCAACTGTGGTATTGGTGCCCTCAACCCCTTCAGTGGTTTGGATTTTTTCATAGACCACCGTACGCAGATGGGCATTGTTATGGGCGTATATTTTCACCATGATGGCGTAGCGCCCTGAGATGTTGACGCATTCTACAATCTCTTCAATCTTTTCTAATTTTCTCACCACGGGATAGAGATACCTACTGTGAGAAAGCATGATCTGGGTAAACGCACAAGTTTCGTAGCCCAGCATTTCCGGTTGCATCCGGTACATCGGCTGGGTAAGGACTCCTGCCTCTTTGAGCTTTCTGATTCTGGTGTGAATCAAAGTGTTGGATACCCTTAATTCTAAGGCTAATTGTGAGTAAGGTATCCGAGCGTTTTGGGCCAATGCTTCCATGATGTCCAGATCTAGAGGGTCAAATTGATTTTTGGATGTTAAAGACATATGGCAATTGAGTTAATTTGGTTGTTTTTGGTGCGATATAAATGATTATTGACTCGAAATTAGGCTATATGTAGCTAAATGTAATCCCATGCGTAATTTTAGGGGCCTATTTGACTAGGGTGCCTAAGGCAACTTTCCTAGTTGGTTTACACCTTTGACCTCTAACATTTCAACAAAAATGACTGCAGTCCTAACTGTATCTCTGATCCTATTTTCTGTGATTGACGTAATTGGGAACCTCCCTGTGATCTTAGACCTCAAGCGAAAGGGCGTTCAGGTCCATGCGGGGCACTCTACTCTTGCAGCAGGTAGTTTAATGGTGCTTTTTTTATTCTTTGGGGCCTCTGCCTTAGGCTTGTTTGGATTAGAGGTCGCTTCTTTTGCTTTGGCCGGAGCCTTGATCATTTTTTTCATAGGTCTAGAAATGACGCTAGGGATCCGCTTTTTCAGGGATGAAGAAGCCGGTTCTCAATCGGGGACCTTGGTACCCATTGCCTTTCCCTTGTTAGCTGGAGCCGGGACCTTGACTACCATTGTTTCACTTAAGGCTCAATACGACAACCTGAGCATTCTGGCGGGCATCTTGGTGAACTTGATTCTGGTATTTTTGACTTTACAAGCCTCTCCTTGGCTCGAAAAAAAACTTAGCCCAGCTACCCTGACTACCTTGCGCAAGGTTTTTGGCATCATTGTCATTGCCATCGCTTTTCAGATGTTTCGGCATAATTGGGTTGCCTAGCTCAATTAGCCTATTTTGCGGCACTGTTTACTTCGGAAATTCGACTCTGATATGCTCCTAATTGCTGGCCCTTGCGCCATTGAAGACCGCGATACTGCCTTATTGATTGCTGAAAGGGTAAAAGAATTGGCAGAGAAGCTGGGTTTTGAATATGTATTTAAAGGCTCCTACCAAAAGGCCAATCGTACCCGACTGGATAGCTTCACGGGCATTGAACCTGAAAAAGCTCTCCAGATCCTCCGCGAGGTCGGAGAGCAATTCGAGATTCCGGTTCTCACAGATGTCCACGAAAGCCAAGAGTGCGATTGGGTAGCCTCCTACGTAGATTACCTGCAAATCCCTGCTTTTTTGTGTAGGCAAACGGAGTTGCTGCTGGCCGCTGGCCGTACAGGAAAGAAAATCAATATCAAGAAGGGGCAATTTTTATCTCCTGAGGCCATGCATTTTGCCCAAGAAAAAGTCCAATCCACCGGTAATCCGCATGTTTGGGTGACGGAACGGGGGACTACCTTTGGCTACGAAAGTTTGGTGGTAGACATGACCGGAATCCCACGTATGCAGGCTTGGGGAGCGAAGGTTATCATGGACTGTACCCATTCCGTTCAGAAACCCAACCAGAACAGCGGAATTACAGGTGGCGATGCTGGATTGATAGCTACCCTTTGTAAGGCAGCCGTGGCCGCAGGAGTAGATGGATTATTCATTGAAGTTCATCCTGAGCCTGCTAAAGCTAAGAGTGATGCAGCCTCTATGCTGAGGCTCGATAAGTTAGAAGACATTCTCATTCAGGCAAAGCAGATCCGGGAGGCCTTGACAAGTTCGGATGAGAAGTTGTAAAATTGTTCCCAAAACAAAGCTACCCATGCGTCAAATAGCCCTGTTATCTTTGATTTTATTCGGCCTTGCCTGCAGCAAGTCAGATTCAAATGAAGGAAACGAGCAGTCAAGCCCTCCCCTTTTGAATCTTGAAAACTTGGCAGACGGACTGTATGCCCGAATCGAGACCAATCGTGGGGATGTACTGTGCCGTTTGACTTATCAGCAGACCCCGATGACGGTGGCAAACTTTGTTGCGTTGGCGGAGGGAAGTATTGAGAATTCGGTAAAACCGATGGGGGAACCTTACTATGATGGGATCATATTCCACCGGGTGGTGAATGACTTCATGGTTCAAGGGGGAGAGCCAAATACTTTGCCTGGAGGCATTCCCAGTTTGATTGGGCGGGGAAATCCTGGTTATTATTTTCCAGATGAATTTCGTCCCGAATTGACTCACAATACTGCTGGAACCTTGTCCATGGCGAACATGGGAAAGAATACCAATGGGAGTCAATTTTTTATCACCCATAAGGCTACTCCATGGCTAGACGGTGTACACAGCGTATTTGGCTACGTAGTGCGCAATCTCCCTGTAGTGTACCAGATTCAGCAAGGGGATACCATGCGCCATGTCGAAATTATTAGACAGGGCGCTGATGCAGAAGCATTTGATCCCAGTCCTTATTTTGATCAGCTGCGTCAAAATCTTCAAAAGATCCGTTAGCGAGGTACATTTCATGTATCTAATTTTAGTCATTCATCAGAAAAAAGTGCGCGCTGATCGAAAAAAATCGATTTCGGTCAACCTAACAGCCCAATTGTCGGTATAAACCAATGATGCTAGAATTGAAACCAATCACCAACTCTCCATTGGGAATCGGTATCATTTTGGCTCCTGAGAAGCTTAGTACACTTCTCAGTTTTTGGTAAAGCTTTGGTACGTTAGGTTGCCACTCCACATTACTTGTGGGTGGCAATTTTTTTGCATATTGTTTGCATCGCAGCAACGAATCCACATAAGGGCCCCATCTTGTTGGAAGGACTGATCTCCTTCCTACAGTTTCATGATTTTCCTGTTGGGGTAGATACCCATCTAAAAGTAGCCAACCTATTGGATCGAGTGGGGGAAGGATTAGCTCCTGAACGGCTCAAGACCCTGCTGGCACCAATATTTGCCCTAGATCCCTACCAACAAAAAGAATTTTATCGTCTTTATGATGCTTATTTGGCCCAGTTCCCGGTTCGCGGTGCCTATCCAGCGACATTTGAGCCAGATCAACATGCTTCACAGTCTGATTCGCCTTGGTGGCTAAAAATGTTAAGTCAACGATGGGGATATCTTTTGATTCAGAGTGTCCTGCTTCTTGGCCTGGGATATTTGGGGGTTTCAGGGATTGATTGTTACCGCAAAACAGGTGACTTAACCGAGACCTGGAGTTGCTTAGTTGGAGGGCAGCATCTGGAGCGTTCTGTCCTAAGGTCTTGGGAAAATGATACCTCAGAGCTGTTAGTAGATCCTGGAGGGGTAGAAGATGAAGTGAATCTCTCCGGGGATTCTGCAGATTCTTTGACCTCTGAACCCGCTACTTTGAGGCAAAGCGCTGACCGAGAAGCAACCCTAACCCAAAAATTTGACCTAGCACTGACTCCCCCCCAGGTAGAAAGTTTAGCGGATCTTCAAAAGCCATGGTATAGTCGCTATTCTTTGATTATTAGGATATTGCTAGCAGTATTCATCCTCAGTTTTGCTTTGTTCATTTGGGTGAGAGATGAAGCGCGCAAACAGCTTTTTTTGTTGGAAGACCGACAGCGACAACCTCCCTTGTTTTGGGAGGTCAAGGGAAATCGCCGCAAACCAAACCTCTATCACCAAGAAGCCTTTTTTCAAGCAGCTACCTACCTGCGACAGAGAGAGGAGTTCCCTTCTGATGAAGTGGATGTAGAAGGAACCGTCAAAAAAACTACCCAGGCTGCTGGCTTTCCACAGTTAGCCTATGAGATTCATTCTCGCCCTCCTGAGTATTTGGTTCTGATAGAGCAGAAAGGGCCACAAGATCTGTTGGCCAAGTTGTATGATCAGCTATACGAAGAGCTGTCCCTACAAGATTTGTACTTGGAACGGTACTTTTTTGAACGAGACCCTCGGGTGTGCTGGCAGGATCGCTATCACGATGAAAGCTATCTGGAAGATTTATTGCGTGCAAGGCCTGACCACCGTGTCGTGATCATCGCTCAGGCGGGAGTGATGCTCGATGCCTTGAGTGGGCAACTCTCAGACTGGTGCTCTCTTTTGGAAAGAGAAAAGCCTGTTTTTGTACTTAGTCCTGACTCTCCGTTGGATTGGGGTTGGCGAGAGCGATTAGTCAACGAAAAGTTTTATTTGCTCCCCGCAACCATTGAGGGATTGGCCTACATCCCTGCCTCATTTAACATCAGCAAGGATGCAACCTTTCGATATTGGCAAGACCTAAACCAGTATCCCGGACTTGAGTACCTCCAGCATGATTCCAAGCTGGCTGAAGTAAAGGATTACTTTGCTCAATCGGCCTTGGTGGAAGATTCTCAAGTTAGGAAGCAGCTTTTTACTTGGTTCTGCGCCACAGGGGTATATCCTGAGATCAGTTGGGATTTGACATTGGCCTTAGGCGAAGCCTTGTCTATAGATAGAAAGGCCTTGGATACTCCACAGTATCTATACCAGCTTTTGCGATTGCCTTGGTTTCGGTCTGGTCATTTGCCCATAGAGCTGCGAGAAGAAATGATGACGGCATTGTCTCCCGACGAAACCAAGGCGGTACGTTCGGTGATCATTGCGGTACTAAAGGAGAATCCTCCTCCGCCTGGGTCCTACGCCATGGATGAATACCAAGTCCAGTTGCAAGTACAGCAGGCAGAACTGGAGGGGGGGCTGAGGCACAATATAGAGGCCCTACAAAAGGTGTGGGATTATTCTTTACACCACGAGGTCGAGGATGAGAGCGTGAAGCGTTATTTGGACAAGCTCGCCTTGCAAAAAGTAGCAAAAGGCCGTTTTGCCCTACCAGAACCCATCAATCGTTTACTTTTTCGTCAAGGGATTCCCACATTGGGCCTAAAAGCCTGGGTCAGACTGGGACTTGCGGTGATTACCGCCTTACTTTTGGTCGCGACTTTCACCGGATATAATTCGAAAAATTGGCAACGCTACAAGGGTGAATGGTATTACCTAGAAGGACCATACAGCCAGGCCCGCTATCACAACTATGTAGGTTTGGATCAAATGGATAAGGGTAACTACTTATCTGCTGAGCGCAATATCCGTCAGGCCATAAGCCTAAGCCAGGAAGTGCCCGATTCTGCCTATTGGGAACCTAGCTATAATTTGGCCTATCTGAAATGGGAGAAACCCGGCCGTGGTCCGGCCATTCTCGCTCTAGAGGACCTACAAGGTCTTAGCAACCAAATTAGTGAGGCCATGGCCCTCGATTCTACGGGGCGTACTCAGGAGCTAAACGGCTTGTATGCTCGAACTACCTTTGGGATTGGAGTGATTGAGTTTGAACAAGAAAATTCAGAAGCCGCTTTGAAAGCTTTTCGGGAAGCCAACAAGGCTGCTCCCAATGTAGATATTCGCTATGCCGAGGCCTTGACCTTGTTGCAGGAAGGAAGCCAGCCTCAATCAGTGGCTGAGGATGACAAGCTAACGTTGGCTTTGGGGCGCTTGGAAGAAATTCAGACTGAGGATGAGCAGTTTTTAACTCAGAAAGACCAGTTCATCCAAACCCTAGATTCTTTACAAGATCAAGCCAGTCCTGGGCTAACCAAGACCCGTTACCAACAGATGATTGCGGTGGCTCGAGGAGAGCAGGTTCCACCAGAAGCTCCTACCACAGGAGAAGAAAATATCTCGGCCAAGCCGAAGTTGGTCCAAGAATTAAAAAAGAAGGATATACGGGTTCTGTCGGATTTTCAAGAGGGATTGGCCGTAGTTTCTCATCAAGGAAAGTTTGGCTTTGCTGACCGCGATCTCAATCTGGTCGGAGGCATCCCCTACCAAGACGCAAAGCCTTATTCCGAAGGATTGGCGGCAGTAAGACAAGACGGAAAGTGGGGCTATGTCAACCGCCAGCAAGAAATCATCATTGGCTATCAGTATCAAAATGCAGAAGAGTTTCGGGATGGTTTAGCTACGGTTAGGGGAAGCAATGGCCGCTGGGGCCTCATTGACCCACTAGGGCAGACCCAATTGCCCTTCGAATACGCGAAGCCACTTCTTTTTGAACGAGAGAATCAAGTTCCCCAGGATGCTGAAGCCCTAGCAGTTATCTACGTGGATCGAGAGCCAAAGGGGAAATATCAATTCATCAATAAACAGGGAGAGACTCGGTTTCAAGAGAAGTATTTTCAGTTTGCGGATAATTTTCAAGGAGAATACGCCAGGGTAGTACGCTATGACCAAACCTACTACATTGATCGGGCTGGCGAATGTGTAACGAAGCTCGCTCCGGAGGGAAAATGCCCACAAGAGAAATGGGATCGAGAGTTGTTGCGGGTGATTCGGGGTCACCAAGGAGGGGTCACGGCAATCAAGTTTTCCGCTAATAGTCGTCGCTTAGCTACGGCTTCTCTTGATAGCAGCTTACAAGTTTGGCGTGGGGATGGACGAGGACCTCTTCGCACTTTTTCGCATGAGTCTTGGGTCAGAGACGTCGCCATCAACCGCAATGGAACCCAAGTATATAGCGGAACACAGCAAGGGGTAGTTACGCTGTGGAGTTCAGAAGGAGGACAATTGGCCCAGGTTACCCTTCCTGGTCAGGTGTGGAAGTTGACCTTAAGGGAGGATAGCCGAATTTTGGCCGTCAGTACAACAGAAGGAGTAATTTATTTACTTGATTCGCGGACTCTGTCTTCAAGCCGGAGATTTCGCCTTCCCAATGGGCTAAAAGCTGATGGGCTCAGTTTTACTCCAGATGGGAACTATTTGGTAGCTGGGACAGAGGATGGGGTAATCCGAGTTTGGGCCATGGGTGACGGGGCACTGCGCCAGCTTGCAACAGGAGCTGCCATTCAATCTTTGGCCATCAGCCCTGACGGGCAGAGGGTGGCCATTGGCGACCGCTTAGGTAGCATCAAATATTATCGATTGAGTGACTTGACTTTAATTCAGCAGTATAAAGCACATAGTGATTGGGTCAGTGCGCTTGATTTTGATCCTGGTGGAACATACTTGATGTCCGCAGGCCGTGACCGCCGCCTGAGAGTGTATGATCTAGAAAAAAAACGCTGGGTTTTACAGCTAAAACTTCGTGCTACATTGACGGCCGCCCAATTCGATGTGACGGCCAATACCTTAGCGGTAGCGACCCAAGGTCAAACCGGCAAAGGATTGGACCAAGTTTTGCTATTTGAGATAGATCGCTACTGATTTTCCGACTTTCGTACTTATGTAAATCGCTTAACAGATTTGCCTTGGGCTTTGCGTTCTACTTGTAGTAATTAAAATCTGACCGCTTAGGAGGCAATAATTACCAGCCGCGAAGCGTGAAAATTTTGGCGGCATTATTTCTTAAATTTGCTGTAACTCAAAATAATTGGATGGCTGAACAAAAAATAAATAGGAACTACCTAGTAATCGGAGGCTTGGCCCTGGCCACCATCCTCGCTATGGTTCTGATTAGGGTTTTCGATCCCAGCTCAAGTTCTGGGCCCGAAGCCTCTCCCATTGTCGAAGAACTGAGTACGGAGATTCTAGATCTTGAAAGCAGTATCTTGGAGTTGGAGCTGGTTTACACTGAAAAGGACCGAGAGCTAGACAACATGATAGAGATTGTTGATCAAAAAAATGATCGACTGCAAGCCATGGAGCAGCGTATTGACCAATTGGAGCGAGAGGGTAAGCTTGACAAAGCAACGATAGCAAGATTGAGGGCTCAGGTCAAACGAGTGCAGCAAATCACGGAATCCCGGGAAAAGATTAACCAGTTGGTGCGAGAGCAATCAGCCATGACTCGGGTATTAGACAGCGTTCAGCGAACCCTGTATACCTCAGACTCTGCTCTACAAGTAGCCGAGGCACGTTTGGTCGACTGTTCTGGTTTAGATGGATCTGACCGGGGTCCAGAAGATGTCGTCCCCATGATATTTGCTGACGATGTAAGGGTCTATAATGTCGATGATAAAGGAAGAGCGACGGAAGTAGACCGAGAAATTAAAAAAGACAAGATCAATACCCTCAGAGTTTGTTTTAATTTAAGAGGAAACAGCCTAGTCACGAGCCTAGGAGG
>CAZFPQ010000257.1:0-10141 GCA_964521065.1 uncultured Bacteroidia bacterium
TTAGGGGATTGAGAGCCTGAGAGCCTGAGAGCCTGAGAGCCTGAGAGCCTGAGAGTCTTGGGCTCAGGTTTCTTCTAATTGGAGGGACACTGTATGATGGCGGGTCTTTATCATGGAGAGCTTATCTAGGAAAAGACAAAAGTAAATCAGTGTGTGCGATGGAGGCAAGGAGCTTTATGCTAAGTTGATCTCTTTCCTGTAGTTCCCCCCAAGTCTCACTTTCACCCGCTTAAGGGTTGCATTCGTGTGGCAGAAATTTGGGTTTATATCCCTTTTGGGGAAAAGAAATAGCGCATAGGAAGGGCCTCCCATTGGATTGAAAAGACCCGAAAATTGAAAGCTGAGCCACTTGGGCCCAGCTTTCAGTTTGTGTTTATGATCCTAGGAAAAAACCTTGCAAACTAGTTCAACACCATAGGTTCCCGGTAGCGAGGTACGGTGGCCTCGGGCTTGCTCAAGTGGTGAAGCATCTTCATGTGCTTGACCAGTGCCTGCCAGAAGGTCTTGTTTTCCTGATACTCAATGCCATGTTCTTCCGCGACCTTGATCAAGACTTCAGTGACTTCTTGATAGTGCACGTGGCAGATACTGGGCATGATGTGGTGGATCACGTGGATGTTGATTCCGCCCATCAACCAGGTGCCGAGTTTGCTTTTTCTAGAAAAATCTGCGGTGGTTTCCAGTACGTGGATGGCATAGTTGTTTTCAATGTCCCCATGGTCATCGGGTAGGGGATAATGGGTACCATCGTATACGTGGGTTACTTGGAAGATGAGGGCAAAGGTCAACCCAGGCAAGAAGTATAACCCAATGTATCCTAATACCACCCACCAGGCTGGTACGCCCAACAGAGCCAAAGGCAAGAATAGGTGAAGCCCAAAGTGGACGATCTTACTGATGAATAGAATTACCCATTCCTTGCGAGGGTGCTGGATGTTCTTTTTGTTTCCGATGTGGGCTTCACCAAAAAACCATTTGAAGTCTTTGATCCAGGCCCACTGAAAGGCCGCAAAAGCGTATAGGATGGGGGTATAAATATGCTGGAACCGGTGATAAGGCTTCCATGGCTCATCGGGGGTAAAGCGAAATAAACCATGGGTCTCCAAAGTTACATCGGTTCCATGGATGTTGACGTATTGATGATGCGCGTTGTGCATCATGCGAAATAGGTAGGAATTGGCTCCGATGAAATTCATGCTGTAAGACATGATCTTATTCACCTTGGGGTTGGCCGAATAAGCGTCGTGACAAGCGTCGTGACCTATGTTGAAAGCCAAAAATATATTCACGTAGCCCAGCAAGGTAAATCCCCAAAAGAGACTCCAAGGACCTGCGCTGAATACCCCCGCCATGATCAGGGAGTAAACCAGGACCCAGCTGCCAATGCCTACGGCTGTCTTAATGTGTAGCTCACGGTTGCCGTAGCGCGAAATACCTTTTTCCTTAAAATGTTTGGTAATAGCCATCCGTAGAGCTTTAGCAAATTGATCTTTCTGGGCTGTGCTTTTGAAACGGACGACTTTGTCTGTGGTAGTTTTAGCAAGCATAAGAAGGCTATAAAGTAAGGGATGATTTAGGTTTTGTTTCTGCTTGAATACGAAGGGTTTATTTAAGGCAAAGAACAGCAAAATTCTCAAAAGATTGCGCAAAATAGAGGATCTAACCGAATAATTCCATCCCCAACTTTAGGTAAAAACTGCGCACCTCATCCTTACCTTCCGTTTTCTCTAGGGGATTTCTAAAACAAGCATAAAGAATTGTATATGTGCTCGCTTAAGTAGCAGAGACGCGTGATGGCGGGATAAGGTTGCCCCAGCCCTACTTAAATAGGATTTGAATGAACCTTCATGAAGTCTCTACGTTTACTTTGCGTAACTTTGTGCCGCCCAAACCTTCCCAAGAAGGTTTGGGCAAACGTGCTTGATACAATCTCAGCCTATTTGATTTTTTTTGCCTAATGAAAATAGAAGACATCCTTCACCAATACCAAGCTCACCCTGAACTCGTTTCCTTTGGCGAAAAAGTTAAAAGTAGTGAAGAGGGTAAATTTCAGGTTAAGCACTTGGCAGGATCTCAATCAGCTTTTGTGGCGGCGACTTTGTTTCGTCTTTGTGGGCGCAATATGGTAGTGGTGCTAAATGACAAAGAGGAGGCCTTGTATTTTCAAAATGACCTCAAGGCCCTGATGCCCAAAAAGGACATTTTGCTTTTTCCCGCTTCCTACAAGCGGCCTTACCAAGTAGAGGAAGTGGACAATGCCAATGTATTGCTGCGCGCTGAAGTCCTCAATGAGTTGAACCATACCCGCAGTGGACGCCAACTGATCATCACCTTTGCCGAAGCACTCAATGAAAAAGTGATCAATAAGCGTTCCTTGGTTAAGAATACCCTTGAGGTCAAAAAGGGAGAAGAACTGGGGCTGGAGTTCATCGTAGAGGTGCTGGAAGAATACGGTTTTGAAAGGGAAGATTACGTATATGAGCCTGGCCAATTTGCGGTTCGAGGAGACATTGTTGACGTATTTAGTTTTGCCCACGATTTGCCTTACCGCATACAGTTAGACTTCGACACCATTGACAGCATCCGAACCTTTGATCCTGTGACTCAGATGTCCGAAGAAGAGGTAAAGCGGGTTTCGCTGATCCCCAATATTCAACGACATCTATTAAAAGAGGAGAAAATTTCCTTCCTCGACTATGTTTCTCCCAAAACCCTGGTATTAGCTAAAAACCTAGATTTCGTAGCGGCAGACCTGGAACGTACTTTCAAAAAAGCAGAAGAGCACTTTCTCTCTCTCTTGGAAAAGTCCGGTGGAGGGGCAAGCAGTAGAGAACCTGTTGATCTGTATTATTCAGCCGAAGAGTTTCGAAAGGAGATTGCCCGTTTTGCCGTGGTGGAGCTGAACCAAGAAAGCTATTTTAAGGTCCAAGAGCAGGTCCTCAGCTGGAAAGGTAGCGCCCAACCTTTGTTCCACAAAGAGTTCAAGCTCTTGGCTAAACACCTAAAGCAGAATCAAGTAGCAGGCATCCAGAATACTGTCTTCTCTGACAATGAGAAGCAAATTCAGCGTTTAGAGGAAATATTTGAAGAAATTGCTCCAGAGGTGGAATTCAGTGGAGTAGTCAGTGATTTACATGAAGGATTCTGGGACCATCAATTGAAATTGGCTTGCTACACCGACCACCAAATCTTCGATCGATACCACCGCTACAAGTCCCGCGTCGCCAAAGAGCGTTCTCAGGCGCTTACCTTAAAAGAGTTGCGTGAACTTAGCCCGGGTGATTACGTGACCCACGTTCACCATGGAATTGGAAAGTTTGCGGGATTGCATACCATCAAAGTGGGCCAGCACAGCCAAGAGGCGGTCAAGATCATGTATAAAAACGGGGACGCGATTTTTGTCAACGTCAACTCTCTACACAAAGTATCTAAGTATACCGGCAAGGATGGAGCCATCCCCAAGCTGAGTAAATTGGGATCTCCGGCCTGGACCAATGCCAAAGCCAAAACCAAGGCTCGGGTCAAAGAATTGGCCTTCGACCTGGTCAACCTATATGCCAAGCGGAAGGCGGCCCCGGGTTTCGCCTTTTCCGTTGACAACTACATGCACCGGGAGTTGGAAGCCAATTTCATGTATGAAGACACCCCTGATCAAGCCAAAACTTCAGACGAAGTAAAGCGAGACATGGAGGCCAAACACCCCATGGACCGACTGGTATGTGGCGATGTGGGCTTTGGAAAAACAGAGATTGCCGTACGTGCAGCTTTCAAAGCTGCGTTTGACGGGAAGCAAGTAGCGGTCTTGGTTCCTACCACCATTTTGGCCGTCCAACACCACAAGACCTTTAGTCAACGCCTTTCAAGCCTGCCAGTCAAGGTAGACTATATCAATCGCTTCAAAAGCACGGCGGAAGCAAAGGAAACCCTAGAGAAAGTCCGTAAGGGGGAAGTCGATATCCTCATCGGTACACACCGCATCGTATCCAAGGATGTGAAATTCAAAGACTTAGGCTTATTGATTATTGACGAGGAGCAGCGCTTTGGCGTGGGGGTAAAGGAAAAACTCAAGCTCATGCGTTCCAACGTGGACACCTTGACTTTGACAGCTACCCCTATTCCTCGGACTTTACAGTTTTCCCTAGCTGGTATTCGAGATTTATCGGTCATCACTACTCCTCCACCTAACCGACAGCCCATTGAGACTTTGGTGACCAGCTTTTCGCCAGAAACCATTCGTGATGCCATCAGCTATGAGTTGAAGCGAGGCGGGCAGGTATTCTTTATCCATCCTCGTGTGCAAGACATTGAAGAGGTAGCAGGAGGTATCAAAAAGCTGGTTCCAGACGCTCGAATCAAGGTGGCGCATGGCCAAATGACTGGCCCTCAGTTAGAAAAGGTAATGACCAATTTCATTGAGGGAGGCTATGACGTGTTGGTGGCTACCACCATCGTGGAGTCTGGGCTAGACATATCCAATGCCAATACCATCGTCATCAACGAGGCCAACAAGTATGGACTCTCTGAGCTGCACCAGATGCGGGGTAGGGTAGGGCGCTCGAATCGGAAGGCCTTTTGTTACCTGATTGCGCCTCCTGAAATTTCCCTCACCCAAGATGCCCGTAAGCGACTGCGCGCCATGGAAGAGTTCAGTGACTTGGGCAGCGGCTTTCACATTGCCTTGCGAGACTTGGATATTCGTGGCGCTGGAGACTTGCTGGGCGCTTCCCAAAGTGGTTTCATCACAGAGGTTGGCTACGACATGTACCACAAAATTCTGGATGAAGCGGTCAAGGAACTCAAGGAGGAGCACTTTGGGGACTTGTTTGCAGAGGAAATAGCCGAGCGTAAAAAGATCATCGTAGACGACGTCAAGCTAGACCTTGACCTTGAGATGCGATTGCCAGAGATGTACGTACCCAGCATCCCTGAACGCCTAAAGTTTTATCGACGGATTGCAGGAGCAGAGTCAGAAGAGGAACTGCGTGGCATCCAGCGCGAGATGATTGATCGATTTGGTCCTATGCCTGGACCCGTCCTTGCGTTATTTGACGCTAGCCGGACTCAAGATCTGGCCCGCCGAATTGGTGTCGAACGAATCGTGCTTAAAGGAGACCAATTGCGCTTCTTCTTCGTAAGCAACCGCGAGTCGCATTTCTATCAAAGTGCCGCTTTTCCAAAGCTCATTGAGTACGTCCAGACTTTTTCGGGACGGGTCAAGATCAAAGAATCAGAAAAGTTTTTGTCCATAATCTACAAGGAGGTCAAATCCATCAAGCGTGTTCTTACTTTGCTGAAGGAGGTACAGCGTTTTCTTTACCCAGAAGTAGTTGATGAAATGTTGGAAGAAGCTGAGTCATAAGCCAAGTTATGGCGAATCTTCCTTGGGGCTTGCCTCCCCCTTTTTTCTGGTTTATTTTGACTATGAATTGTCTTGCCAATGCGTAAGATGAATTTTAAAAGGACTACTTCAATTTTCTTTTTTCATGTTTTGTGTGCTTTCTGGGGCGACTAGCCCGTTGCTTGGTTCCTGTCAATCAGCTTGTTAGCTGAGGCTGGTGTTAGGTGGATAGATTGGGGTATATTCTGCTTGCCCCTCAGGTGAACTTATATCTCTCATTAGGACTAGACTTTTTTGGGTTGTGATCGACATGCAAAAACTACTCGCGTTACTACTGTTTTTTGGGGGATTTGCTCTGGGTGCCCAAAATGTAGATTCTGCCAAGGTTGTAGCCCTTGGACCTGAGCAGCCTGAACGAGAGCGGATCCAAGCCTTAGATATATTGGGAGACGTCTTTCTCGGAGACCCAGCTGATAGCATGCTGAAGTATGCAAGCTTATATAGGGACTTGGCAAACCAGACAGGACTGTCCCTGGATCGAGGCATGGCCGATCTGTTGTTTGCGGTGTACTACACCCAGATAGGAGACACGCTCAACATTAGGCAAGCGGTCCACCGAGGAGTGGATCTTTGTTTGGAAGCAGAAGCCTCAGAAAAAGCCATCATTCATAAGACCCTGGAATCTGTAATTTATATTCCCACCTTTTTGTGACTTCTCGCTTTGGTCATCAAAGCAATTCTTTCCCCTACCTCAGAAAACCAACCCATGCGCAAATTAAGCTTCCTTCTGTTGTTGATGTCCGCCAACCTGTATGCCCAGCGGGCTGATGACTCCTTGGTACAAAGGGTATTTGATTCCTCGCTTTCAGAAAATGACCGCGTAGAGGCCTGTGCGGACGTGGCTTGGGCTTATCGCCAAGGGCCTCCTGACAGCATGACTAAGTACGTAGATCTGTTTGAATCTATGGCAGAGGCGTCGGGTGAGCAGGGGTATATTGGTCAGGGGATGATGCTCCGTGCAATTTACCACGTGTACATGATGAGTGATTCTGCGACCGCGATGGGGTACGCCCAGCGAGGCTTGAAGCTCTGTCTTGAACATGGCAAGGAGTGGCAAGCCGGAGAGTATTTTCTCAACATGGGTACCATCCACTTCATCCGTTACCAGTTCCCTCAAGCACGGAAATACTACCTAGAGGCCATTGATGTCGCAACATCGACGAACAATGACGTAATGGCAGTTGGCTACTTACTTTCCTATGGCCTAACTTTCTTCTATGAGGGACAAAATGCATTGGCCTTGGCTGAGATGGAGCGAGCCTTGGCACTCAGTATTTCCTTAGAGGATACCACAGAAAGGCGTGGGATCTATAGCACAATGGGGTCTATTTACGCTGCGCAAGGGGACCTTGATAAGTCATATGATTACCGGGTCAAAAGCCTGGAACTTGCTCGTGCCACGAATAGCATGATGGGGACCGTGTCCGAGCTATGTAACATCGGCAACGTGTACAAAGCTCAAGGAGATATTCCAACCGCCATGAACTACTACCAAGAAGCGTTGGCGATTGCTGAAAATGCATCAGAGGCCAATTGGAAAATGGCAGAATTCCTATCCAACATCCTGAACAACCTTGCCAGTACCTACAGCAGCCAGTCAGACTATGACAGAGCCTTGAAATATTTCCTTCGCTCCTTAGACATATCAGAAGGTAGAGGAAATAAAAGGCAGGCATTGATGACCATTCGAGCCATTACCAGTACGCTTTATTACCTAGAAGAGGACAGCATTTCTCGGAAATACATAGATCGTGGAATAGCCTTAGCCAAAGATATTGGAAATAACCGTGAATTAGCTCTACTCCTGGGAGATAAAGCCTCTGTCTACTTACGTGCAGGAGAGCTTGATTCAGCCCTTGTGGCTTCTGCAGAAGGTCTGTCGTTGGCTCGAAATATTGAGGATGCTTTTTTGCTAACCAGCACTTTGTCTACCCAGGCTTGGGTTCTGCAGGAAAGAGGAGAGCACCGTGTTGCCATCCCTTTGGCTGAAGAGGCCCTAACTTTAGCCCAGAGTAGCCAACAACTTACCCAAATTCAGCGGGCGGCTGACGTTTTGTGGCGAAGCCAAGAGGCTATCGGGCAAGATGCCTTAGCTTTGCAAAGCTATCAGTTATACGTTGAGACCCAAGACAGCATCAATCGAGAGGAAAACCAACGAGCCGCCATAGAATTTGAATTCAAACAGCAGGCGATGCAGGACTCCTTGGCCTTTGCGGAGCAGCAGGCCTTAACGCAGGTAGTCTATGAGCGAGAATTGGCCCAGCGGAATTATCTGTTGCTTGCGGGCTTAGGAGCCGCTCTATTGGGGGTCCTTGGTTTCTACTTCTGGCAGCAAAGGCGTTTGAAAGAAAAGGAGTTGACCCATCAGCGGGAAATGCTCAGCAGCACCATTCTTACCCAAGAACAAGAGCGACAGCGCATCGCCAAAGACTTGCATGATAGCGTAGGCTCCAAACTGGGTGTCATGAACTTGTTTCTGCATCAGCTGAATCGAAAATCTCCTGAGGCCGAAACGGACGTTCGAGACATGCTAGGAGTGGTAGGCGAAACCATCCAAACTACCCGTCGGATTTCCCACGACCTGCTACCGCCTACTCTTGAAACTTTTGGTTTGGCTACGGCCATCCAAGAATTGGGCGATCAGGTAGCCCAGACCCAAGGCCCTGGGATGAAGATAGAGATCGAGGGAGAAAGACCTGAAGGTGTTGCGCCCTTGGTGGAGTTAAACCTCTTCCGCATTTTGCAGGAATTGCTCAACAATTCCCTCAAATACGCTCAGGCTAATCAGATTAGCCTACGCCTTATCCAGTCTGCGGATAAAATTATTCTTCAATATCACGATGATGGAATTGGTTTTGATCCTCAGAGGCTCGAGAACCAAAAGGGCTTAGGTATGCAAAACATCCAGAGCCGCCTTCAGATGATTGAGGGCAAAATGGACCTGCAGAGTGCTCCTGGACAAGGAGTGCAGGTTCAGGTGGAGGTAGCCCATTAGACGTTAATTTTCCAGAGCCTCAACCAGACCAACCTTGGGGGCCTTTCTCCCAAGTAGTTGTGGCAAGACAGGTTTAGGCGGTAAACTCCACTTCTAAGCAACTTCTTAATGGGTAGCCGCTGTACGATCAGGATACCGTAGTTTGTGTTTTTTTCTTTTGGCCATGATTATTTCATGAAACTCTGCTAAGGTGCGATCTAAATTTTTTAGCATGAAGAAATATTCTTTTCTCCCTCTTTTGCTGTTTCCACTATTCCTCATTGCGCAGGACCCTGATCGGACCCTGGGTTCTATGAGGAGGGATGCGATGGATGAACAGAGCCCCGACAGCATTCGGAGTGGTTATCTGTTTGGGCTTACTAGTTATTATCAGGAAAGACAACCTGACAGTGCGCTGTACTTTGTGGAGGAATTGTACAGATTTGCGGAAGAAAAAGAAGATGATCAAGCCTTAGCTGACGCACTGCTGCATTTGGGTTTTTATCACATTAGAAAAGGAATGCAGGAAGAGGCCTTGAGTTATTGGCTTCGCAGTGAAGAACTGTATACGTCTTTAGGAGATCCAGTCGGGGCAGCTAACGTGCTTAACAACATTGGTTTGATCTATGGGTTTCAAGGAGAAATGGATCTGCAACTGGCTTACATAAAGCGAAGCCTAGAGAAGTTTCAATCTGTTGGAGCATACGAAGGAATAGGAAATACCGAGCTAAACATAGGGACTATTTACGTTGATAAGGGGGAATACAAGCTGGCGAAGGAATATTATGAGCGAGCATTGAAAAGTTATGAGAAAGGAAAGCTTCCCAGAGGTATCGCCTCAGTATCCAATAAGCGGGGTGAACTCGCCCGACTTGAGGGAAATTACCCCCAGGCTTTAGACCATCTTTTTGAAAGCCTAAAATTATATGAAGAATTAGAAGATCTTTCAGGCGTTGCTGCCTCCTCAGGAACCTTGGGGATTGTGTTCGGCTCCTTAGGTGAAAATGATCAGGCCTTGATTCATTTACTGCGTGCAATCCGAATCAATGAGCAGATTGGCGATCAAGTTAGCCTAGCCAATGAATTGAGCAACATAGGTGCCATTTATCGAGACCGGGAAATGTTTGATTCGGCTCTTTATTATACCCAGCAATGTCTTTCCATGTATGAAGCTTTCGGGGACCCAGAAGGGATTGCTTCTTCTTACCACAAAATGGGAAATCTCCACCGAGATCAGCGTGAATTTGAGCAAGGAATTCAGTATTTCAAACAGAGTATAGAAATCTCTGAAAGTATCCAGGATTTAGAATCGCTAGCCTTAACTCAGGTGTGCTTAGGGTATATATACTGCGAGCAGGGAGAATATGAGAAGGCCATATCCCTAGGGGAGCAGGCGTTTAAATACAGCCGCGAGTTGGACAACTTGACCAATACCGGCGAAGCGACCCATCTACTCCATGAGGCCTACGAAGGTGTTCAAAACTATCAAAAGGCGGTGGAAATGTATGGTCTTTGCCGGAAAATTAGCGATAGTCTTAGCAGTGATGAGAACCAAAGGGCACTTTATCGCTTTGAATATCAAAGAAAAAACCTTCGAGACTCACTGGCCTTTGTTCAAAAGCAGGCTGAAACCGAGCTAAGTTATCAGAAAGAGTTGGCCCAGCGGAACTACTGGCTCTTTGGTGGCCTTGGGCTTGCCTTGATAGCTGGAATGGGTTTCTACTTCTGGCAGCAAAGGCGTTTGAAAGAAAAGGAGTTGACCCATCAGC
>CAZFPQ010000258.1:0-3033 GCA_964521065.1 uncultured Bacteroidia bacterium
GCAGAAAGAATACTTCTCAAGCTATGTTTTTGAGGAAACGGCTCTAGAATTGCTTGGAGCCGATCCCAGTCTTGCCAAAGCTTTTCAGGTTAAAAAAGAGGGTGATCCTGCCTTCGCTAAAAATGCTAGGGCTCAACTAGACTTCATCTACAAGCGGTCTCCCTATTATGAAAAGACCCACCAACGCTACCCGGTTGTGCGCTGGTGGGGCCAAGAAGTACTCCCTTTGAGATAAGCGATTGGGAAGAAGAATGCGGGCTATGAGAGAGTTTAGGAGTGAAAAAAAGTCAACAAGTTAAATCTGGATGAGATCAGAGCTTTCTTCACTTTTTCTGTCTCAATGCCTCATTTCTCAATATCTATCTTAAAGAGGCCTATCCATTGGTTTGTTTGGCGACATTGACCTTAATGCTGATGCGCACTTCGTCTCCCATGATGAAGCTGTTGCCTCCTACTCCGTAATCGCGGCGGTCAATGGCAAACTTGCCTTGAAAAGTGCCTTTGTTCCCATTTTGCTGAAAAGTGAATGGGACGGTGACCAAGCGAGATGTCCCCTTGATGGTAAGGCGAAAGGTGCCGGAGTATTTGTTGCCACCCTTGGATTCCACTTTTACGGCTTCCATGCTGATGCGCGGGTATTTTGCTAGGTGAAAGTATTCCTCTTTGCGCAGGTGCTCATCGCGGGCGCCGATTCCTGTTTCTAGGGTGCTGACACCTACAGAAGCCTTTAAGTCAACCGCTTCCAAGCGATCGGATGAAAAAATAAGGTCTCCTTTTAGGTCTCCAAAGCTGCCGTCTACTGGAATGCCTGCATTGTTGATTTCAAAATCAATGGAACCAGATTGAATGGTCCAGGCGGTCTGAGCGTTTAGCACCGAAGAAATAAAAGAGAAGATGAAAAGAAAGCTGAGGTTTCGGTAAGTTAGGTTATTCATAACAGATAAGTTGGTGAGGATGAAAGATTAGCTAGCCTCTGTGACAGTAGCCTTGATTTACAACCAACTTAACGATCTTGAGTTTATCAGGATTCTCGATAAACCCCCTAGTGGGATGAGTGGAGCCTAAAAGGGGAATTATGCTATTCGAAGCGGATCGCTTGAATAGGGGTAATGCGGTTGATGATGAAGGTAGGAATAAGCATAAAGGCGGTACAGCAGATGATGGTTCCAAGGTTGACCAACAAAAACCTGCTCCACACCCAAGCTACAGGAACCACATCTATTCCATAATCTTCTTGGTTCACCCTGAGCCAGCCTAGCCATTCCTGGCTACCCAATAGCCCCAGGCCTAGAATGTTGCCAAGCACTACGCCGAAGACGATCAAGAAAAAAGCATTCCAGACAAACATGCGTCGCACCCGCTGATTATGCAGGCCTAATGCTTTCAGGATTCCTACGGTACGCGTACGTTCGATGATCAGGATGAGCACCACGGTGGTCATGTTAACAATGGCTACCAATATCATTAAGATGAGGATCACCCGTACATTTTGATGCTGTAGACGCAACCAATCAAATATTTCAGGATAGAGGTAGGTAATGGGCTCCGCGCCAAATCGATAAGGTAGGATTTCGTTGATTTCTTCAGTCCGTTCTTCCAGTAAGTCCAAAGAGCTCAGGTTGACTTCAAATCCTCCAACCTCTTCTTGGTGCCAGCCCCAAATGTTTTGCAACATTCGGATGTCGCAAATCACCATGTTGTTATCAAACTCTTGCATACCTGTTTCATACAGGCCAATCACCTCGGCTGGACGACGGCGAGGAATTTCACTTTTGTCCACAAACAATAATAGCGCACGATCCCCGATCTCTAAATCTAGGCGCTTAGCCTGCTTGGTGGAAATCAGGACTTCGTAAACCGGCTCATCGATCTTTTTGCTAAAATCAGGTAAACGCCCTTGGGTAAGAGAGCTTTTAAAAAAATCCCAGTCATATTTGCTGTCTACCCCTTTGAGCTTAACGCCTTCCCAGCCGATATTAGATTTCATGGCGGCTGTATGTTCTACATAGGCGTTTACCGAAACAACTCCCGGGAGGGCTTTTATCTGCTTAAGGGAAGGATCGTTTTTAGGTAGGGGGTTGATGTTTTGGTCTAGGTCGCGGTAGTAGTTTCCTATTTGGATGTGGGAACCAAAGCCAATTACTTTGTTCTGAATTTCCGTTTCGAAACCTTGAACAAAAGAAAGGGCGATCTCCATGGTTGCTACTGCCAGCATGATGCTGATGATGGCAAGCCTTACGGTAAGGCTGGTCGCTTTGCGCTGAGTTTTGAGGGTAATACGCCGGGCAAATAGATATTCAAAGTTCATGCAAAATTGACTGGCAAAGCTCTAACTAACTAATCGATATGGTTTCATTACGTAAACCAGGTGATTCCGGTCCCAATTTTGTTTACATACAGTCTTCTTCGTAACCCTTTCCCGCCTATGACCATGCTAAAGTTGCTACCTCTTCTGTTAAGTTATAGCATCCTTACCTTCACGCTGACTGCTTGCGAAGGTAGTCAGGAAAATCAGCCTCCGCAAAATGTATCTCCCCCAGTCGTAAAAACTGGAGCTGACAAACTGATGGAAGGGGATCTGTCAACATTGCTTGGGAAAAGGGTAGGCGTGGTGGCCAATCAGACCTCTTTGGTTGGGGGGGCTCATCTGATTGATAGCTTATTGGCAAGAGGGGTGAACGTGGTTCGGGCCTTCGCTCCAGAGCATGGTTTTCGTGGGCAAGCTGATGCTGGACAGCGGGTAGGCAACATGGTCGATTCCCAAACGGGCTTATCCATTGTCTCGCTTTATGGAAAAAGTAAGAAGCCCAGTGCCCAGCAATTGGCCAACCTGGACCTGGTCATCTTCGATATCCAGGACGTTGGGGCTCGATTTTACACTTACCTCTCCACTTTAGCTTACGTCATGGAAGCCTGTGCCGAGGAGGATATACCGGTAATGGTGCTAGATCGCCCCAATCCCAACGGCTGGTACGTAGATGGCCCTGTGATGGAACCTGGAAATACTTCATTCATAGGAATGCACCAGATTCC
>CAZFPQ010000258.1:3078-10110 GCA_964521065.1 uncultured Bacteroidia bacterium
ATGGAGAAGGATGGTTGGCAAACGGGATTCAAGCGGAGCTAGAATGGGTGACTTGTGAGTATTACCAGCATGAACTGCGTTGGGAAGACACTGGGCTGCCTTGGGTTGCTCCTTCACCCAATTTGGCTTCTGCGTATGCGGCATATCTCTATCCAGCCATTTGTTGGTTTGAACCTACTCCCGTGAGCGTTGGAAGGGGTACAGATAGTGCCTTTACCTTATTGGGAGCAAGCTGGTTTATCCCACCACTTGAAAGTGGCAGTTGGCAGGCCCACGGACTGCGCGCGGTAGCTACCAACTTTACTCCCCTGAGTTTACCTGGGAAATCCACCTATCCAAAATTTCAGGATCAAATGTGCCAAGGATTGGATTTTCAAAATGAAGTGGATGGAACTCCCCTTTTCTTAGCTGGACTCGAGTTGTTACAAGAGTTTTACCAACAACACCAGGCCATGGGCTTTTCAGAATCATTTTTCAAGAAAAATTTTGAAAGATGGCCTGGTAACCGCCGCTTGGCTAAGCAGATTTCAAGCGGAAAAAGCGCTGAGGAAATTTATCAAAGCTGGCAAGAGCAGGTAGAATCCTTTAAAACGGTACGGAGTAAATACCTTCTTTACCCTTGATAGAGTCTTCAGGACAAGCCCAATTTTTATCGACCATCAGATCATGTGCCGTCATGATCGCGGCCAAGGCAATCTGAGTGTAGTTTTGGGAGGCATTCCCAAAGCGGCGAGATTTGGTTTGCCAAATCTTCTCTATCAAGGCCCGGTTTCCTTCTTTTGGGCGAATTTTTCGGACCACTCTCCTCACGTTGCCAATGCCTGCATGGTAAACATGCATTACCAAAAGGCGAAACCAAATTTCGCCCTCATCATAATTCAGCCTGTACCGGCGACACAATTCCCGAGTGTGGGGCAAACAAACTCGATCGATCAATTTTGCCGCTGCAATTGCTGATTTTTCAAAATCCTCCCGCTCATCTACTTGGTCATTGATCTTTAATCCCATCTCCCTGGCCACTCCCTTCATAAGCTGAAAGGCCCCGTATGCTCCATCAACGCTGTATTGCAGATGTCCAGGACTTTCAATCAGTAATATGGCCTGAGCATACCAGGGATCCACTCCTTGGTCTTCAAAAATCTTGATCGCAGAGTCTACGTCTGGGAGTATGGGCGCAAATTGGTAAAAATGAGACCGACCATGGGTAAAGAACAGCTCTTCACGACGCTTCATGCCCAGTGCACGCTTGGTGCTGTCTTCATATGCTTTCTTCAGCCTTTCGTTGAAAAAGATGGGGTGATCATTGATCAAGGTATCAACGATGCGTCGGTTCTTAGCAATGTTTACCAGCACAGTATCTGGTGGCAGTTGCATGATTTGTTGCCAAAATTTGGGTTGCAGCAATGTGTCCCACCCTTCATAATACAGGCTGCTATCCATAAAGAGGCTTACGCAAGGCATGGATAGAGCTGGGCCCAACTCTTCATTTTTTAGGCTGTCTGAGGAGATCTCAGTGCTTAGCCAAAGTGGGGTGCCTCCTTCGTCGGACCCGCGAAATGGCCAACTTGTCAGGATGAGGATCAGTACCACGGCCAAAATGAATGCGATCAAACTTCGCGGCATAAGTGGAGTTTTTCGGGCTTTTGGGGGTGAATAGGTAGCGAAGATAGCAAAAGCTTTGAGCTAGGATGCTCGTACTTGATTTTTCGCAGCAGAATGTCATTTTTTTTTTGAAATTGCGTGTAAACTCTGGCTATGCAGTTGTTTCAAATCATTTCGGGAATTCTGGTTTTATCAGCCGCTTTTGCCTTTATCAACCAGCGGTATTTTAAGCTACCTTCAGGTATTGCTCTACTCATTGCCGGCTTCCTTTGGTCCTTAACTATCCTTGCCGCTGGGGCACTTTCGCCCGGCTTTACTGAGATGTTGGTGACCAGCCTAGAGAGCCTAAACTTTTCTCAGTTTCTGTTAGAAGTAATGCTGAGCTTCCTGCTTTTTGCTGCAGCCTTGCATACCGACTTTTCCCGGTTGAAAGCAGCTCGGTGGCCGATTTTGACTTTCGCTTCTTTGGGGGTGATTATTTCCACTTTTGGGGTGGGAATGGTTACCTATTGGCTATTGCAGCTTATTGGTTCCCCCATCGACTTGATTTATTGCTTTTTATTCGGGGCCTTGATTACTCCGACGGACCCCATTGCGGTACTAGGGATACTTAAGAAAGCAGGTGTTCCTTCTAGCGTTGAAGCCAAAATTACGGGAGAATCTCTCTTTAACGATGGCTTTGGAGTGGTGGTATTTGTCGCCCTATTTCAAATAGCTCGGCAAGGAATTGAGCAGCTGAGTACCGAATATGTGCTCACCTTGTTGGCAGAGGAAGTGTTAGGAGGAATTGGGCTGGGATTGTTGTTGGGGTGGGGAGCATATATGTTGATGAAGCGAATAGACCATTATCCCACCGAGGTTCTCATTACCTTGGCCGTAGTTACCGGCGGATATACCATTGCCTTGTTGCTACATTTTTCTGGGCCACTGGCCATGGTGGTAGCAGGGTTATTCGTGGGTAATACTGATGGCAAAGGAGTGATGTCTGACCAGACCGCAGACTATGTGCATAAGTTCTGGGAGATGATTGACGAAACATTGAATGCCATCCTTTTTGTGCTGATCGGATTAGAAATATTGGTGATTAGCTATGAGTTTAATTACCTCTGGTTGGGAATTCTCGCCTTGATCATTTCCGTAAGCATGCGCTTTATCGCGTTGACCATCCCCTCCTACCTTTTTGGGTTTAGGAAAGATTTTGCTCCTTACACCCTATCGATTATGACTTGGGGAGGTTTAAAGGGAGGAATCTCTATCGCTCTTGCCCTTTCCTTAACGGCAGACATGCCTCGAGACTTAATTGTTGGCATCACCTATACGGTTGTATTTTGCTCCCTGCTATTCCAAGGTCTTACCCTTGAAGGAGGAGTCAAGCGCTTGATGGCAAGGGAATCTAGAAGGAAAAGTTGATGAAACAGATAACAAACCTGCTCAAAGAGATTCACTGGTTGTTCCTGATCTGCCTAGCTAGTCTTATGTTACTGGCAAGTTGCCAGAAGGAAACTGTGTGTAACAACGATTGCTTGTGGGCGCAAGATGGCCAATGTGACGATGGAGAAGAAGGCTCAGTCAGTAGCCTATGTGGTGCTGGAACGGATTGTGATGATTGTGGACCAAGGTTGGTTCCTAAATGACCAAATAGGGTGAGTTATCGCATTAAGCTAAGCACGGAGGAGTCATATTTTTTGGCGGACAAGATGCAGACGGTCGCCAATAAAAAGCTTTCTAGGCGCTTATTGGCCATTTCACTTCGCCATTATGGATACTCGGTTAGGCAAGTTGCGCTGCTAACGGGAGTTTCAACCAAGACAGTAAGTGGATGGCTTAAGCTATTTGTAGAGGAGGGCTTTGATGGACTTTTGAGTCTGAACTATCCAAAGGAAAGAAACTCTCGCTTGCAGCCCTATCAATCACAGATCCAAGAGTTTTGGGAAGAACACCCCGAGGCCACTCTCCAACAACTGCAAGCATGGCTCAAGAATGAGCACCAGTTAGAGGTCGAATATAGTTGGCTTTACCGATATCTGGATCTACATCAGCTACTCCCAGATTCAAACCGCAACCTTGAATCCTAGATCCTTCGGATCATCCTGGATTTGCTCAAGCTCTTCTAAACCTTCGCGGTTGACTTCTGCAATTTCAATTTGTTTCTCAATAAAGTCTGCGGCCAAAGAAAGGGCCTCTTTGGCTTCAGGCAAAAAGGGCCAAAGTATTTGCCAGACATGCAAGAGTTCTGGATACAATTGCAAATGAGACTCAGTTCCGGCGGAGGCAAGCTTCCTCGCCAAGCGGACGGCGTCATCTGTTAGGACCTCTGCATCACTGGCTTGGATCAAAACCGGAGATAATCCGCTCAAATCCGCATACAGTGGCGATATCATGGGATGTAGAATGCTGTGGCGGTGGGCATAGCTGGAGGCCCACTCCTTGACATGGTCCACAATGACAATTGGATCATCTATCTGATGGGTCTCTGCTGATTCTCCAGAAAAAGTGAGGTCTACCCAAGGAGAAAATAAAACTGATGCAGCAGGAAGAGGATAGTTCATTTTCTTTAAGCAGACTTGCAAAGACATACAAAGCCCCCCACCAGCAGAGTCTCCTACTAAGACAATTTGATCTGCGGTGTATTTTTCGCCGATCAGCCATTGGTAAGCATGTACCGCGTCTTCTAGTGCTGCTGGGAATGGATGCTCAGGAGCCAGGCGATAGTCAATGATTAACGCTTTACAGCGAGACATCTTGGCCAGCTTGCCAGCCAATGAACGGTGTGTAGCCAAAGAGCCAACGGCATATCCTCCTCCATGTATAAACAGGATTACATGACCGGCATCAGCTACTCTTGGAATTAGCCATTCGGCCTGCATACCCGCTATCTCTACAGGCTGAGCCTTTACTCCGCGAGGAAGATTGAGGGTCGAAGCACTGGTGTCAAGCACTTTGCGAAGGGACGCAATTTGATCAAATCGGGTACTAAAAGCTCCTTGAAGCTTCTCTACTGAAAGGCGAAAGAATGAATGCTGAATACTGGGCATGACGATAATCAAGTAATCCTTTTGGGCGTTGAGAGACGCCTAGTTCAGATAGATTGTAAAAGAGTAGTAGCTGAAAGTCACCCGAACTATTAAGTAAAATGTTTAAAAAAATCGTAGTATCCAAGGTTGCGAGAAGCGAATATCTGCTGAATTGATACGTTTCATCATTGTTGTAGGTGGATTACCTTCTACCCATTATCTTTGTTGACGGATTATATTGACCACGCGTATGAATTTCTTTTGGGTGAAAGGCTTATTGGTGGCTCTGCTTCTGGGTTTAACGGGGAATGGGCTATGGGCTCAGGGGGTTACCGAAATGACTCTTTGTGAATCTGTGGTCAACAATGAACCTTTTAATCCTGGCCAAAGTTTTGCTCAGGGGCAGAAGGCCTATTGCTGGCTAAAGGTAGAAGGGGCTGAGCCAGGAGACTACGTATTGGTTCAGTGGTGGTGGGATGGGAGCCTGCAACACGAAGAAAAGCTACGTTTAGGCGATACGAAATGGAGAACCCACTGTTACAAAACCCTTTACCAAGCAGGTGCTTGGCAGGTTAAGGTGGTGAACTCGGCCGGTCAAGTATTGAATCAGCAAGAATTTGCCTCCTATCAAGGTGACTTAGCCCAAGTGGGAGAAAATGCGGACCCTTTGCCTTCTCCTGAAGTCCGAACTGAACGTTCACAGCCCATTTCTCTCAGTCAGTCTCGTGGAACTACTTTGCCTAATCTTGCTCCTAGTCGTTGGATGAGCCAAGGCAACCCTCAGCAGGTGAGCTCTTCTCGAGTGGTAATCATCATGCCAGATGTCCATTCCAACGCGTTAGAACTCTGGGCATCATTGGACATCGGGGTTTTAGATTCAATGCCTGAGTGGCGAGAGGCGTGGGTGATGCTTCCTGCAGGCAATGTCCTTGAGCAAGGAGGCAGTTATGAGAACCTGTCTTTGGATGTGGACCGCTATGAAAAACGCATCCTGGCAGATCTTGATGCCCAGTCTAGGCTTTCTGCCCAGCCTCTCGAGGTGCTAGTGCTGGCTCAGGGGGAAGGAGCTGATGTGGCATGGGCCATTATCCAACGTTATCCTGATCGGTTTTCTTCTGCCTTGTTGGTAGGATGCGAGTGTGGATATTACCAGAGGAGTAGCATGGAAGAGCAGACGGCAAGGGGCATGAGATACGTCTTCGTCTCAGGTAGCGAATCTTCTTATTCTGAAGGTTTTGACCAGCTGGGAATGACCCTCAACCGCCTAGCTCGGTCAGAAGTTTTTCATCAAACCTATGAGCGGGCCGGTACGCCTACCTTGAGTTCACTAAGGTCCCAGTTTATCCGCCAAGCGGTCTGGTTTTTGACCGATCACAACTGGGAAAAGTAGTTGCCCTAGGGCTTGTTAAGTTACACCGCTACCCATCTTCAAGACAGGTGTCGGTTTATGGTTTCATTGTGTCTCTTACAGCCCTCAGACACAACTATATCGTCATCCTTTTGGGATAAAGTTCCAGGTTTTCCCAGCCTTCTTGCTCGATTTTCAAAATAGCCTCCACATGTGCTTCTGCAATGGCTTGTCGTACTTCATCTTTCATGAGCAAAGTGGCTTCTGCTTCATGTGTATAAAATCCGTTTTCGGTTAAAACGGCAGGCATAGACGTATTGGCTAAGACGTAAAATATCCTTTTGCTTCCCCTTGAGTGTGATTTGATTCCTCGGTCAGGCCAGTCCGGTAAATATTTAAGAATGGCTCTTTGAAATTCTGAGGATAACCTTTGTCCTGAATTGCTACCTGGATAATGCCAAACTTCTACTCCTCGGGCGCGGTTGTCCCACTCATTGGACCCTAAAGCGTTGGCATGGATGGAGAGATAAATCTTGGGCAAACCAAGTGGGGATTCTTTTTCGTTGGCTCTTTGAACCCTCTCTCTTAAGAAAGAACCTACATTGTCCTCCGGTACAACCACAAAGTATTGAACGCCCGCTTCGTCGAGGCGGGTGGCCATACGCTGAACTACATCACGGTTAAATTCCCATTCCTCAAATTGAGTCCCATCGTTGAAAAATGGACTCCTTTTGCCTTTCTGAAGGCTTCCATGGCCATTGTCTAGACACCACAAAAACCTCGGTTGGCTAATGGTGATTCCTTCGTTTCCGCTAACATCTAATACAATAGACTCTTCTTCCCCTAGCAAAGATCGGCTTCCGCTTCCCATCCCTCGAGTCTTTTGATTGGGGTTGCTGGTGTCTTCGGGGATACTAGATAAGTTTAGATCACCAAGGTCTGAGGCATCTTCCACCAAGGGAGGGGCAGGGGTAAGGCCGAATATTTTCTTGAAAAAACTAAATAAGCGTTCAAGCATAGTTCAGGGTTTAAGAAACTAAATATATATGAATCAAAGCATTAATGGAA
>CAZFPQ010000259.1:0-10080 GCA_964521065.1 uncultured Bacteroidia bacterium
TTGGCCCGCCAAACTCGATTTTTCTTCCTTGATCTGGCATGAAATATCGGCGCAATGGTTACATGTTACTTTTTCCCTGTTCCTTAGGCTGAATTTCTTCGAGCTGTTGGAGACGAACTTCCAATGACTCCATCGCTTTTCGGTCGTCCAATCTTCTCGCCTCAAGGATACGGATATCGGCCTTTAGGTTCTGATGCTGAGTCACAAGGTCCTCAGTCAGTTGGCCTAGCCGCTCAATTTCCAATTGGAGTTTCTCTATTAGCTTTTGTTGTGCCTGAGTCGCGCTCACATTCAGCATAGAGATGGCCTCATAGTCCACGGTGTGGAAGTCGTCTACCTCACGGCCATAGACGAAGAGAGGCGGGACCGCTTTGCTGCGGGAGGCGGGAGGCGAGACTAAGAGGCCGGAGACCTGGAAGCGGTCAGCCTCCACCTTACTTACCCCGTACACCTTAGCCCCTTCCTCCGTGATCAGTTTGACGCGCTCACCAATCTTCAAATCCGTGGCCAGCATGATCCAGCCATCTTGCACTTCAGCGCGCTGATAGATATCAGGGATGACTTCGGTGAGGTTGGTGGTAACCGCTTGGGGATAGACCTCGGCCACTTGCTGGGCGATGACTTTTTTGTTGAGGATAGGCCCATGGGAAATGGTATCCCGCATGCTGTAATTGGTGATTTCGATCTGCATCAGACTTGCTAAATCGGCTTCGCTATTGGAGATCCCTTGGACCTTTTTGATTCGGATGTCGGAATGCGCGTTGAAATGGGAGGCGGCGATGCGATTGGAGGCATACAAGGAGTAAGGGGAAGGGGAGACAGGGGGAAAAGTGCCGGTGTTGCCATCGGGATTTAAGAATCCGTAGGTGCCCAGTTGGTGGTCTACGGAGCCAACGATTTCTACTTTAGCACGGGTGGGGTTGCTGGTGCCGATTCCGATATTGCCAGTAACATCGACAAAAACTCCCTCATCATCCCCATCCCCAGACAAGAAATAGGAACCCAGGGTAATGTTTTGCGTGGCAGTGTGATCACCTAAGTTGTCGGGGTTTCCAATTACAGGTGCCTGCCAGCTAGCGACCCCATTGGCATCTGAGGTCAACACCTGCCCTGCGCTTTGGGCGCCGTCCTGATATTTAAATTTGCCTACGAGATGCAAGGTGGTATCCGGAGATGAGGTCCCTAAGCCCGTAAATCCATTCTTCAAGATGGTTAACGCGTTGGACAGATTCCCTGCACCCATTCCATTGCCAATGACAAAGAGGCGGTCATTCGGATTAAATGAAGTAGCAGATACCGGCGTATAGATTTCTGAGAAAAATCCGAAAACCGTTTCTCCATAAGAGGAAGCGCTATTGGCAAATCCACCCGCCAGCGAATAGGTACCTGCCGCAAGGTTGCTCCGTCCTCCAGCTACACTGGCATAATCACCCGTTGCCTGACTGCCTCTTCCGCCCCCAACGAATCCAAATTTACCTGATACCACATTCTGCAATCCACCCCCCAGCGTGCTGTGGGAATCAGTAACCTCGTTTTTCTCCCCGCCACCAATGAATGATCGGCCGCCCGTGATGTCATTTTCTTTGCCACCACCAATGGTAGAGAGAGCCCCACTTCCCGAAATGCCATTTCCTTGTCCGCCTAAAACCGAACTATTGAAAGGCAGGTTCCCGTCATCCCATTCTGCGCCCAGGGTTTCTCCTACCCGAAATACGCCTCTTCTGGGAAGCCAGATAAAGCGGGCCCCTGCTCCGGTAAAAATGGTTTCTCCTGTCCCGTCGACCGATGATGTTCCCGAGAAAATGCCCGCTTTATTTACCCGGAAACTTTCCGCCCCTTCAGCAGTGAAGCTGATTTGATCCCCGTCTACGGTTTCGGTTAGCTCAATCTCTGTGTCCTGGTCCTCGTCGATAAGGCGGTCAAACAATGGCAATAAGTCAACGCCTGTTCCGTCTTCAATCCCCAGGGCGTAGGCATCCAGCGAAAGGTTCTGGTCATCTTTCTCTAGCGCTGTGGCAGAAAATTCTCCGGTTTCCGGGTCCAGCAGGATGCGTTTGGGTAGGCATGCTTTGATGACGCGCACTTTATTTGCCACAGCACTCCCGTCGCATATATAGCCAAACTCCCCATAAAACTGGAAATCCTTGGGCCCACTGGACCCATTTAAGGTGATTGAGCCGTCAAGTAAGGGCAAACCGGGTTCGCTCACATCGACGACCATGATGGGTAGTTGCCCTTGAAGGAGATATATTTTATTCCCAAAGGAAGCTAGCCCAGTATTGTTGTTGGGTAATGCCAAGCTATCAGCTTGCTGGGGATTGGCTGGGTCTGCTACATTGTAGGACCGCAACATATTATTGCCATTATCAGAAACGTACACAAAGGAACCTATGATGGTGAGGTCTTTCGTAATTCCACCAATCGGGGTAGAACTAATATGTTGAGGACTTGATGGATTCGATATGTCAAACACTTCCAGTTCATCATAAGTCGAATTGATGCCGAAGGCATAGTCTCCATTTATGCGTATTTTAAATAATACCCCTGAAGAGGATGGGGTAGAACCGAGCAAGGCCGGGTTTGCGGGATCAGCCAGACTCAGTATAACCAGTCCTTCACCCGATGATGCTGCTCCCACTAACAGATTTTCTTTGATCCGTAAATCGTAGAAATTAAATGTATTGACAGCAGAGACAAAGGAGCTAAAGATCGGTGTAGTTGGATCTGAGATATCGTAAACAGCCAGCCTCTGTGAAGAGCCATTGTTAACATCTCCGACATACAGATAATTTTGGTAGACCGCTATGGATACGGGACTCCACATACTGGCCGGAAGTTGTATTCCCCCTATTTTTGAAGAGGATAGGGGGTTACTGATATCTATTGCGTCAACACGCTTACTGTTCCGACTAAGGACATAGGCATAGTCCCCGCGAAAGGCAATGTCCCTTGGATTCGAAAAGGGGCCAACGCTGCTCACCTCCGTATGACAGGCGAGGGTGGAATCTATCAGGTCCTCATAGGTCAGGATCTGGTTGCCATTCCGGATTTCATTCCACTGTCCATTGTCATAGTACCAGAAGGATTGCGTAGTGAGGTCATAGACGATAAGGCCCGATGCGGGATTGGGAATTGCGTTTCGTTCACTACTCGTCATGCGTGGCGTAAGGAAGCCTTTGTCTGTGCTTCGCACCTCCAGCATGGCGCTGGGATCAGGGGCATCACCGGTAGCATTGATGCTGACGCCTTCGGTTTGGGCCTGGATCTGGCCTGCAAACAGGCAACTAAGACTGAGAAGAATGACCAATATTCGTTTCATCTTTTTGTGGGATTAGTTGATGGTCCCAAAGCTCTGGATCCAGCGCTGACTTGGATTGGAGTTTTTGGAAAGATGATTGGACTATTGTTCCAAGTGCCCCATTTTAGGAGGAATAAAAATGTCCCACTTCTTATCGGAAGAGGGACTCAATCAAAGATATGATGAAACGAACTTGCTAGCGAGGGGGATTCAGGTGCGAGGAAGGAGTGGAAAGCAAGTCTTCCAGTGCCTGCAGGCGGACTTCAAAGCTTGTCTTTTGCGCTTCCCCCTGCGACTTCAAGTGTTGTATTTCCTCTTGCTGCGCCTGGATCATCCGCAACATCTCCTGGGTCGCACTGATGTGGAGCATCGCCAAGGCATCATAGTCCACTGAGTGCACATCATCCACCCATTTGCCAAAGACGAAGACTTGCAGGGGTTGAGTATCTGCCTTCACCCGGAAGCTATGCTCAGAAAGCACTTCCACCACTTCCTGCTTCATGTACTTTTGCGCTTCGGTGTAGTAATCAATGAGATCACCTGCAGCCAGACCATGCGCTTGGGCGGTGGTAATGGCCAACAGTTGATCAGCCTGATCAAAATCAACGCTTTCGATATGCTCGTAGATGCTGGGGATCACGCCTTCCCGCAGGGAAACGGCCTGCGGAAATACCTCCCGCACTTGCTGGGCGATGACTTTCTTCTCAGGCTTGCCCCCGTCGATCTTGCGGTAGTCGGTGATTTCGATTTGCTGGAGGGTCCGAAGGTCTGTCTCGGCATCGGAGAGGCCCTCGATATGTTTGATGCGGCGATCGGACCAGTTGACGGTCGCCCCGACGAAGACGCCTTCTCCATCTGCGACGATGCTGCCTGAGGCATAGATAGATGCCGCAGTACTACCGGCACTATTGGCCCAGTCGATCTCATCGGTTCCCCCTCCGCTGGATTCTTTCAGCCAGGCTCCGCCGTTATTGTTACCGGAAAAACTACTGATATTTCTTCCTCCCTGAACATGTAAAGGAGCCTCTGGCGAGCCAGTACCGATCCCAACCCTGCCATTGGCATTTACCATGAGATGGCTTTGGCCATCGGTTACCAAATGAATCTCGTCATTGGCGCCATAGGATCCGTCATTCCCGAGTGTAATAAGCGTGGGGGCAACTCCTCGTTCCCCGCTCGCTTGAATCGCACTGGTATATAACCATGGAGTCGTGGTGAATCCTTTTCCAACCTGTAAGGACGCTTGCTGGGTGGTGCTCTCCGCTCCCAGATCGGTATTCCCAATAACACCAGCGTCCTGGATATCCAGTGTTCCTCCAGCTGAGACATCTGTTTGAACAAGTAGGCCCCCTGCCCCGACCTGAAGTCCATGATTGACCAGCAGATCCTGATTGACCAGCAGATCCTGGTTGATGCGCGCATTTTCTGCGACTTCCAGCTTGGCAGTAGCGAGGCTGACAATGCTGGCCGAAGGCGCATCCATTCCCGGTAAACTCAGCACTTGTACGGCATTGTCGGTATAGCTGGTTACATATAGATATTTTCCAGAAACGTATAGGTCTGTAGCACCCATTAAGCTCGTAATTCCGTTGTCTGTAATGGCTCCCACATGGAGAGGAGAAGTTGGATCAGAGATATCCAGCATCTCAATTCCATTCTCAATATTACTGGTTACGTAAGCGTATTTCCCAGATACGGTGATGTCAAAGGGATCCGCCAGGGCTGTGGTTCCGTTGTCGATGATGGATCCTGCCTGAATGGGATTGGTTGGGTCGGAGATATCCAGGATTCCCACCCCATCGTCGTCAAAAGCTGCTACATAGGCATATTTTCCAGAGACATAAATGCCATTGGGACTGGCCAGGGTGGTCGTTGCATCATCAAAAATGGCGCCTATATGTGTGGGATTGGTCGGGTCAGAGATGTCCAGAATTTCGATCCCATCTTCATTTTTCGCTGTTACATAGGCGTATTTCCCGGAAACATAGATGCCAAAAGCTCCGTTAAGGGCTGTTGAACTATTATCGATAATGACCCCAGCATGAGTAGGATTGGCTGGGTTCGAGATATCCAGGATTTCTACGCCATGTTCCAGCGGACTGGTCACATAGGCATAGGTACCCGAAACATAAATTCCTGCTGCCCCTTTTAGTGCAGTAGTTCCGTCATCAGCGATGGCGCCAACATGGGTCGGATTGGCGGGATCTGAGATGTCCAGAATTTCGACCCCATCATCACTGTTACTGGCGACATACGCGTAATTCCCTAAAACGAAAATATCGGTTGCGCCGTCTAATTCCGTATTTCCCCCATCACTGATACTGCCAACATGGGCAGGGTTGGCAGGGTCGGAAATATCCAGAATTTCGATCCCATCATCCAGGGCGCTGGCTACATAGGCATACCTGCCAGCGACAAAAATCCCACTGGCTCCTGCTAGCTCACTGCTTGCATTATTGGCAATTGCACCCGCAGGCTCCGGATCCCCTGCTCTGTGCAAATAGGTGCCTCCGTCCATGTCGAGTTTTGCTTTTGGAGGATTCACCCCAATCCCAACATAGCCAAGGGAGTCAATATGAAAACTGCTAGACTCCACGGGCAGTTCGTCAATGGAAGAGGTAGGGCCAATGCGGAAAAAGCCTGCCTTGTCAAAAGCAATCCCAGAAAAGCCCACAGCAGCAATCGTTTCTGCAAATTTCCCATCTGTACGCTGCACCGCAAGGGTAGCTCTGGTACCTGTTTCGGCCAGATGTAAGGTTGCCGCAGGCGCATCTGTACCAATCCCAACCGGAACGGTGGGGTAATAAATGGTATCTCCCTTCTGGACCCATTGGCCGGAGAGTTTGTTCCAATTTGCCCCATCAAAAGATTGCAAGGTGGTTTCATCCAAATTATAAATCAAAAGGCCAGTTGCCGGGTTGGTAATCGCATTTCGTTGGGAGGTACTCATCCGTGGGATCAGGAGGCCTTGTTCCGTACTCTTTACGTCCAGCATCGCGCTGGGGTGGGGATCGCTTTGATCAAAATTGATGCTTACCTGGGCTTGTAGCAGCAAAGGGAAAGAAAGCCAAAACAGAACAGGTATTCTATGGAAAAAAGACATAAGATTGTGATTGAACCATTGGTGGAAGAATGATTCAAAGGTCGCGGGTCTATAAAGTAAGGACTTGGAATCATGTTCCAAGATGATGGACAGATGTTCCAAAATGTTGATAAGGAGTGGAGTAAATGAAGTGTCAGGAAAACAGAAACCTCCTCAAGCTTTGCCAAGCCGAGGAAGTTCAGGCAATTAATCAAAATTAAGACATATCAAGGGTGTAACCATTTTGCTTCGAGTGCCTGCAGCCGGGCTTCAAAGCTTGTCTTCTGCGCTTCCCCCTGAGACTTCAAGTGTTGTATTTCCTTTTGCTGCATCAGGATCATTTGCTGCTGCGCCTGGATCATCCGCAGCATCTCCTGGGTCGCGCTGATGTTGAGCATAGAAAGGGCATCATAGTCCACCGAGTGTACATCATCGACCCATTTGCCAAAGACGAAGACTTGCAGGGGCTGAGTATCTGCCTTCACCCGGAAGCTATGCTCAGACATGACTTCCACCACTTCCTGCTTCATGTACTTTTGCGCTTCGGTGTAGTAATCAATGAGATCACCTGCAGCCAGACCATGCGCTTGGGCGGTGGTAATGGCCAACAGTTGATCAGCCTGATCAAAATCAACGCTTTCGATATGCTCGTAGATGCTGGGGATCACGCCTTCCCGCAGGGAAACGGCCTGCGGAAATACCTCCCGCACTTGCTGGGCGATGACTTTCTTCTCAGGCTTGCCGCCGTCGATCTTGCGGTAATCGGTGATTTCGATTTGCTGGAGGGTCTGAAGGTCTGTCTCGGCATCGGAGAGGCCCTCGACATGTTTGATGCGGCGATCGGACCAGTTGACGGTGGCACCTACGAAGACGCCTTCACCGTCCGCAACGATGCTGCCGCTGGCGTAGATGGAGGCAGGGGTGCTTCCAGTATTATTCGCAAAGTCAATTTCATCAGATCCGGCTCCACTGGATTCTTTCATCCAGGCTCCGCCGTTACTGGCACCAGAGAAACTGGCGATGGTTTGGGTGCCTTGCACATGCAGGGGGGCATTGGGAGAATTAGTGCCTATTCCGACGTTTCCTCCGGTAAAGGTTGCAGCATAGACATTTCCATTCCCTGGGAAGCTAGAGATATTCACCTTGAGGCCTGTGAGATCGCTGCCACTGGCATTGCCAGGGGTAATGGATAATTTCGCTGTCGGGTCAAAGTTTCCGATTGCCACATCTCCCTCGGTATCTATATAAATCCCTTCATTGGTCCCATCTCCCGAGAGGTAGTGTCCGTTGAGGTTGATGTTTTGAGTGGCAAGGTGATTCCCAAGTCCGTCGCCAGGAAAATTGGTGAGGCCAGAACCATCACCGACAAAAGCAGGAGCGCTTACCGTACCATCTGAGGCAATTGTCAAACTGGAAGCTGGTACGGGGTTGTTTCCAATCGTGGAGACAGGACCAATCCGAAATTCTCCTGTCTGCTTAAAGCCAATCCCACTAAAGTTCAGGCCAGAGATGATCTCTGCAAAGATTCCATCTGTGCGATCAAGGGGTAAAGACGTGCGCGCTCCAGTCTGGGAAATATTCAGATGCTGGAGATATGCACTGTCGGCGATGATCGTTCCCGCTACATCCAGGGCAGTAGCAGGATCAGTCTTGTTGATCCCAACCCGGCCATTTCCTACGACAGACATGACCTGAATATTCCCATTGAAGGTATTGTCAGAGACATGAAAGTCGATTCGCTGATCAGCTGGATTGGCGAATCCACTGGTATTGTGGGCAGCTTGAATGAAAGATCTACGAGCCTCATTTCCAAATTGCCCACCGGAGCTGGTATAAAAACTTAGCTGCGGAGAGTCATCTGTTATTTGGGCGTCTCCACTTACCTCCAGTTCGGCAGTGGGCGTCTTGGTGCCGATGCCTACCCGTCCGTTTGTTCGGACAAAAACCCCTTCCTCATCTCCATCTCCGGAGAGGTAATGACCGTTTAAGTTGAGAGTGGTGTCGGCGATGTGGTTGCCGAGGTTGTCCGCCCCAGCCCCCAAAGGAAGGTTTGTCAGGCCAGAGCCGTCCCCTACAAAAGCAGGAGCGGTAACTGTTCCAGTACTGTCAATGCTCATGGTTTGGGTGGGAGTACCGAAGCCATCTATTGCTGTTACAAAGCGCACCCCTCCTGTAGCCCGTACTGCAAATTCATTGGCAGCCAAAGAGGAAAAATCGAGATCGGTTGAATCTGCAAAGAGGAAGGTTCCCGCATGTGTACTGTCCAGGATGCTTGCATTGCGCCCTGAGACGACACTGTATTTGCCATAGGCCTTATTTTCTAAACCTCCGATAATTGAAGAGTAGCCTCCTTTTGCTTCGTTGAATCTCCCACCACCAATAAAGCCCGCAATACCTGATACTGTATTATTTCCTCCTCCGGAGAGGGTGCCATACCGTTGATTTACCACATTGTAATACCCCCCTCCAACGGTCGCGTATAGTTCACTTGCGTTATTGTTATTTCCTCCTCCAATACTAGCAAAGATTCCACTTGCATCATTGTTCAATCCCCCAGGAATTGCCGAATAAATCCCGGTTGCTTCATTGCCGTAGCCACCGCCTACGGTAGAAAAATTATTACTCGCTTGATTGAAATAGCCTCCACTGATGGTTGAGGCGTTTCCAGATACATTATTGAAATTGCCTCCTCCCACAGTCGTATTTAGACCAGCGGCAGTATTATTATTTCCTCCTCCCACAGTGGCATTGGGCCCGGACGCATGATTTCCATTTCCTCCTCCTACGGTGGCGTATGACGCGGATCCGGTATTGTTATTTCCTCCTGCCACAGTGGCATTTAGCCCGGATACGGTATTATTTGATCCTCCCCCTATAGCCCCTCCCCCAGCGGTTACCCGGTTGAGATTCCCACCACCAATGGTCGTATAAACTTTTGTTGCCTCATTTTCTCTCCCTCCACTGACCGTTGCCATTTGGCCCTCCGCACGGTTGCCCAAGCCTCCGGAAATGGTACCAAAGTCATCGCCTATATAATTTCCTAATCCAGGCCCTCCCCCGCCTGCTATGACGCCTCCAATGATGGTGCTGTCTATGGCATTATCCTCATGCCCGCCTAGTATACTGACGGTAATGCCTTCAGGAATCAAGGTGAAGGCTCGCTGATTATTCACCCTGAATTCCAGCGCCGTACTATCGGTTGTCCCCAGGAAATGGGTGGAATCGGTGCCTGCATTGCCAGTGAGGCTCCAACTATCCTGAGAAGAGCCGGGGTTGGATACCTGTAGCCATGCCTGACCATTGTAATAGTTGAGACAAGAGTCTTCCGTGTTGTAAACAAGTAGGCCCGTAGCAGGACTGATGATGGCATTTCGCCCCGCCGTATTCATCCGGGGAATGAGGAAACCTTTGTCGGTGCTTTGTACATCCAGCATGGCGCTGGGATCAGGATTGCTTTGATCGGCATTGATGCCTACCTGGGCTTGTAGCAGGATGGGCAGACTCAGCAACAACAGAAGAGAAACTTTGTGGAAAACAGACATGAGATCACTGTTGAATCATAAAACTTAGAATGATTCAAAGGTCGTGGGGATCAAGAGGATGGACTTGGAAGCATGTTCCAAATGTTGGGAATCATGTTCCAAGGGGGAGGTGAATCTCAAATAAGGTGGAGGCTCCCAGCTCTGATTCACAGTGAATG
>CAZFPQ010000260.1:0-10067 GCA_964521065.1 uncultured Bacteroidia bacterium
CAATTGGAATCACGCGCGAATGGTGGACACCTTTGCACAGATCAAGGCTGCAGGAGGAGGATTTGAAGCCATGGCTGGTGCCATGCCTATCGGCTATAATCGCCCTTTAGGTCCAGATGACCACAGCTGGTCGCCTACTGATACCAGCTTTGGAGGTTTTTGGGAAGGGGGTACCCATTGGAGCGAAGTATTGCGTGATGACGCCCTGGGCTTCATCCAGCAGGCCAGCCAGGATAGCCTTCCCTTTTTCATGTATTTGGCTTTCAATGCGGCTCATGATCCCAGGCAAGCTCCACAAGAATTCTTAGATCGCTATCCCCTAGATAAGGTCTCTCCTCCGGTCTCGTGGCTTCCAAATTATCCATACCAAGTAGAAATGGGCTGCGGGCCTACAGTCCGGGATGAAGCCTTGGCGCCTTTTCCACGGACCGAGTATGCCCTTAAAGTTCATAACCAAGAATACTACGCCCTGGTCACTCACATGGACCAGCAAATCGGGAAAATCTTGGATGCCCTCAAAGCCAGTGGACAGGAAGAGAATACCTATATCTTTTTCACTGCGGACCATGGCCTAGCCATGGGCAGACATGGCCTATTAGGAAAGCAAAATCTATTTGAACACAGCGTCAAAGTCCCCTTCATGGCCGTAGGGCCTGGCATCAAAGGTGGTACCCAGATAGATGCGCCCATTTATCTCCAAGACGTGATGGCTTCTAGTTTGGAGTTAGCAGGAATAGAGAAGCCAGCCTACGTGGAGTTTGAAAGCGTGCTGAGTCTAGCAAAGCAAGAAGAAGGGGCAGCTCAAAGGTCCGAGATCTACGGAGGGTACATCAACTATCAGCGGATGATACGGCAAGGCAAGGACAAACTGATTGTATTCCCCAAAGCCAACAAGCTTCTGCTCTTTGACCTAGCAGCAGATCCAGAAGAACAAATGGACTTGGCGGAGAAACCAGAGCATCGAGCCAAAGTCAAGCAACTATTCCAGGATTTGATGCGCTTGCAACAAGAAATGGGGGATACCCTGGATTTGTCTAACTTATATCGAGAGGAATTTCAAGGCTAAGCTTAGCTTCTAACCATTTAGGGCATAGATTGAACCAAGGGAAATCACCAATCTTTCCACTTAAAGGTAACTTAAGCGGAGCGATGACTAAGGTGATTTATATGGCAGAAATGAGTGGATATTTTCTCAAAGCAGGGGTGGCTTTAGCCAGCAGTCAACCAGACAAATTACGGCTTACCACACCTATTTTCTGCAGGTTAGAATCCAATCAAATGCATTGAAAGAATGGCTCTCCTCGGCAGACTACCCATACTCGCTTTCCTCCTCGTGAGCATCCTTCTGATGGCTTGCTTTGGGCAAGTGAGCCAAGATTCGGTCACGGATCAAACTAAGGTTTACGAAAACAACTGGCCATCCTTACAGACACATAAAACACCAGACTGGTTTCGCGACGCCAAGTTTGGCATTTACTGCCATTGGGGTCCCTATTCTGTTCCGGCTTATGAAACCGAATGGTATTCTCACTGGATGTATCAAGAAGGCCATCCCATACGAAGTCATCATGAGACGACTTATGGGAGTTTAGATACCTTTGGCTATCAAGCATTCATTCCCAAATTCAAGGGAGAAAAATTTGACCCTGAGGCCTGGGCAGAATTGATGGCCGCTGCAGGGGCTAAATTTGGGGGACCCGTCAGTGAACACGCCGATGGCTTTGCCATGTGGGACAGTCGACTGACCACCTGGGATGCCAAAGATCGAGGTCCAAAGCGGGATATCGTGGGCGAAATGGCTGAAGCCCTGAGAGCAAGAGGGCTGAAGTTTATCGCTACCTACCATCGCCAATGGTTCTATGGCTGGTTTCCGACCTGGGATAGCAGCGTAGACGCATCTAATCCAGAATATGCTGGCTTATATGGCCCAAAGCTTCCTAAAGGGTCTTTTGCCATGGCCAATGAAAAACAAGACCCCTTACCCGACTCCGCCTTTAACCAAGCATGGCTAGACCGCATCGTGGAGGTAGTCGACCGTTATCAGCCAGACTTGGTTTGGTTTGACAACCGGATGGATATCATCGGGGAGGAATACCGCAAAGAATTTCTGACTCATTATTACAATCAGGCAGCTATCCGCAAGCAGGAAGTAGTAGTGACTTACAAATTCGAAGATTTAGCCAAAGGCAGCGCCGTTTTGGACCTGGAGCGAGCCCGCATGAGTGAGAAAAAAGAATTTCCCTGGCTAACGGACGATTCCATCGACTGGGGTAGCTGGAGCCACGTGCAAGATCCCGAGTATAAGAGCGTCAACCGATTGGTTGATTTTCTGATCGATGTAGTCAGTAAAAATGGATGCTTGCTCCTGAACATCACGCCCAAAGCCAATGGAGAGATTCCCCTCCCTGTCCAAGAGCGTCTGCGGGAAATGGGCGCATGGCTCGACCAGAATGGAGAAGCCATTTATGGCTCACGCCCTTGGAAGATCTATGGAGAAGGGCCAACAGAAATTGTGGAAGGCCATCTTTCCGAACGAAAAAACCGAGATCATGGCCCGCAAGATATCCGGTATACTACCCAGGGTGATACCCTCTATGCCATCCTTTTAGGTTGGCCTGAAGGCCAAGCAGCACAATTCCCCGCCCTGGGCAAACAAGCAAACCTACTCTCTAATTCTATATCAAGCATTGACCTACTCGGCTATGAGGAATCGCTTAACTGGAAGCAGACCGAAGATCACCTATCGGTTCAACTTCCTGATGCCCCTCCAGGCCAGCATGCCTTTGTTTTTAGAATCGTTCCTTCTACGTCATATTAACATCTACCGTCGAACTACTCTTACCATTATGCTAACCTCAAGTACAATTTCAAATGAAATCTTGGCACTACTTACTGTTTTTCTTCGGTACGATTTGCTTCCTAAGCTCTGATCTACTGGCTACCACTTATTACGTCAGCCCTAACGGAGACGATGTTCTAGCAGGAACCTTGGCCGAGCCCTTCCAAACCATCTCGAAGGCCAATGAAACCATGTCTGCCGGCGATACCTGCATCATCATGCAAGGAGTCTACCGGGAGTATATTGCTGTACGCCAAAACAATGTCACCTTCAAAGCCATGGAAGGGGACACCGTCGAAGTTACTGGTTTCGAACCCTTAAATGGTTGGACGCAGCATAGCGGAAATATTTTCGTGGCTGACATGGACTTCAGCATGGGAGCCCGTAATCAGTTGATGTTTGGCGATCAGATGATGATCCTGGCCCGCTGGCCAAACAAAAGCACCTTTAATCCCTTTGAGTTGGCGGCTGCCAAGGGCTTTGGCGACAAGACAAAAGTCACCAATTCGGATATTCCAGGTAACATTACCTGGGAAGATGGCGGCATTTTGTTTTTTCTAGGTAAAAACCGTTGGACCTCCTGGCGCATCCCCATCACCGGCTCAAGTGCTGGTGAAGTAAACTTTAACACCCTTTCTGACAATTGGCAATGGGCGGGTAGCCACAGTCCTGCCAATGGAGGAGACTTTTTTTTGATGAATCACTTTGACGCCTTGGATAGCCCAGGTGAGTGGTTTTTGGACCGCGCCAATGAGAAGATGTACTTCTACCCTCCCAATGGCATTGCACCTGCTGAAGGTGAGGTGCGCGTCAAAGCCCGCAACATGGCTTTCAACCTAGCCAACCGCCAAGGAGTAACCCTAGATGGACTGAGTCTTACTGGAGCAAACATCAACCTCGCCAATGCAGATGGCTGTACCATCATCAACTGCGAAATCATTTGGGGCAACCATACCATTGCAACCTCTTCGGCGGCTTTCGTCGGTGAGGCAAGTATCTCCATGAATGACAATTCTAAGAATAACCGTATTGAACGCAACAACATTCAATGGGGAGCAGCTAACGGCATTGTCCTAAAAGGCAACGACAACATCGTCACCAACAACTACATAGGCAACTTTAACTACTTGAGTTCCTACGGAGCTCCAGTGGAACTGCGTGGAGCCAACGACCTAACCTTCAACGAGATTTACAATGGCGGGCGAGATTTGGTTCGCGGGGGTGGCAATGGCAGCAATTGTGGCTACAACGATATGCACCACTCCAACTTGAACAATGATGATTGTGGCCCCATCTACTTTTGCTGTGGCAAATACAACAATACCACCATCCATCACAACTGGATCCATGACTGTGAATCAAGAGATGGGCACTTTACCAAGTACAAAGCCACCGGAATTTACCTGGACAACACGACCGAAGACGTCATCGCCCACCACAATGTGCTCTGGAATCTGGAATGGACCGGCATACAAATCAACTGGGCTGGTACCAACTTATTGTTGTATAACAACACCATCTGGAGCAATTCAGGCCCAGAAAGTAAGTCCATGGGACGCTGGGTAAATGGCTACACCTTTACCAATGTCCAACTGTACAACACTTTTGCGAACGAGGGAGAGTTTCATGCAAGTGATCAGGGCAACAATGTAGTCGTCAACCTCAACGATGACCCCTTTGAGGACTTTGACAATCAGAATTTCATGCCCTTGGCTGGGAGTTCAGCCATTAACGCAGGGACCCCTCTTGCTGGATATACCGACAATGCCGTAGGTGCTCCTGATGCTGGAGCTTATGAGAGGGGGGATACCCTTTGGGTGCCTGGCCCTAACTGGGACCGCAGCAGCCGGGTAACCAGTATCCGTTCGCCTCAACTCCCCAAGCCTCATTTTGCCCTTTTCCCCAATCCTGCCCGCAGCAATGAAGTCAGCTTGGTAGCCGAAGTAAGGGGAAGTAAAACGGCGTCGGTTTACGACTTACGGGGCAAAATGGTCCTAAAGACCCAGTTCCTTTCCTTTCAGCATCGATTGAATATCTCTGACCTCTCTAATGGGCTCTATTTCGTCCGAATCGATACCCCAGAAGGAAGCGACACCTTGAAATTATTGGTAGAGCATCCATAAGTAATCCCATTATCCGCGCCACAAAACGGAATATAAATAGTCTTTTCTATGCTTTCTATCCGATATTGGGCCTTAGCCTTGCTAAGCCTGTGTGCGACCCATGCTTGGGCCCAAGAATCGCCCAGAGAGATCATTGATTTCAATTTTGACTGGGAGTTTCACCTACAAGAAGAACCTGCTCCAGACCTAAGTCAGGTCAGCTGGATATCTGTTCGACTGCCCCACGATTGGAGTATCCGACAGGGATATCAACAAGAAAGCACCTCCGCCAGCACCGGATTCATTCCGGCTGGCGTGGGGTGGTATCGCAAGCAGTTCTCTCTACCTAAAAAAGATCGGGGACGTGCCATTTGGGTCGAATTTGATGGCGTGTACTGCGAGTCTGAGGTATGGATAAATGGAGAAAAGCTCGGCTTTAGACCCAGTGGTTACAGCAGCTTTGCCTATGACCTAAGTCCACACCTACGCTATGGGCGCCAGGACAATGAAATTCTGGTGAAAGTTAACCATGCAGCCTACGCCGATACACGTTGGTATTCAGGATCTGGAATTTTCCGTCCCGTTCGTTTGGTCAAGACTTCTGCCACCCACCTAGCCCATTGGGGCGTGAAGATCACCACTCCCCAAGTCAGTGAGGATCAAGCCACGATTCACTTCGAAGCAGAAGTTGAAGGTAGAGATGCAGAAACCCTCCATATCAGCATTTTAGGTCCAGATGGCGAAGAGATTACTCGAGCTGTAGGCAAGCGTCGTGGTCAAGACTTTGAAGCAGATCTTGACATCCATCAACCCTTGCTATGGGGACTGCAGACCCCTCATTTATATCACGCTGTTCTCAGCCTAAAGCGAGGCGAAGAGATCCTAGATCAGCAAAGCCAGCGATTTGGCATACGCAGCATCCGCTTTGATGCCAACCAAGGTTTCTTGCTCAATGAGCAAGCGGTTAAAATCAAGGGAGTAAACCTGCATCATGATGCAGGGGCTTTGGGGGCGGCGGTTCCCAAGGCCGCCTGGCACTACCGGGTGCAGCGCCTTAAAGACATGGGGGTAAATGCCATTCGCATGTCCCACAATCCCCATTCCGTAGAATTGATGGAGGTATGCGATGAGATGGGCATGCTGGTCATGGATGAGTTTTTTGATGAATGGCATCGTCCCAAAGGAAAAAACCTCCACTACATCGGTGACAATGCCGCCCAAGGGGAGATCGCTGAAGGGTATAGTCGATACTTTCTGGACTGGGCTGAGCGAGACCTCAAGGACTTGATCCGCAGGGATTTCAATCACCCCTCCGTGATCATGTGGAGCATTGGCAATGAGATTGAGTGGACCTTCCCGATGTATTCTCAAGTATTTAACAAAATAAATCCTGGCCTAATCCCTTATGGGGATGCTCCCATTTTTGACCCTGAACAAGTGAAACCTGTTTTTGAGGAGTTGAGTCAGGGTAAGGATTCTTTAGCCATCATCGCCAAGTTGTTAAGTTCATGGGTTAGAGACCTTGACACTACGCGTCCCATCACCTGTGGCAGTGTGCGTCCCTCTATTGCCATGGTCAGTGGGTATGGGCAGGCGGTAGATATCCTGGGCTTCAACTACCGAGCGGCTTCTTACGATGCCGCACATGCAGTTTACCCCAATTTGAACATCCTCGGCAGCGAGAACTGGGGGACCTATGAAGAATGGATGGCAGTAAATGAGCGTGATTTTGTAGCTGGTATGTTTGCATGGACGGGCTTTGCCTACTTAGGTGAAGCTGGCCCCTGGCCACGCAAAGGGCTTAACCTTTCTTTTTTCGATTTTGCAGGATTCAAAACCCCTCGAGGACATTTTTTCGAATGCTTGTGGAAAGAAGCACCCAAAATCGAGCTTTTCACTAAGTCAGCCTCTTCTTCAGAATTTTCCTATGATCCCGAATTAGGTTGGAAATTTGATATGCACATGACCCCGGCTCCGGTCTGGAGTGAGTTGCGCAGGTGGGAATGGTACCCAGTGGAAGAGCATTGGAACTTTTCTGCCCAGGAAGAAATCGTTGTCCAGGCTTACAGCAATTGTGAAGAGGCAGAGTTATTCCTAAATGGCGAAAGCCAGGGTCGGGTAAGTTTTGAGTCGGTAAAAGAGGATGGGATCTTCAAATGGCTTGTACCTTTTGAGCGGGGAGAGCTGGTAGTAAAGGGGTACCAAGACGGGCGAATGGTGGCCCAAGATACCTTGGAAAGTGCTGGAGGCCCAACCCAGCTCCACCTGCGTTCCTCAACTAGAAAGCTTAAAGCGGATAGCTATGACATGACCTTTGTCGAGTTACAATTGCTGGATGAGGCGGGGCGACCTATACGCCATCAAGAAGAAGAAATTACGTTCGAGTATGAGGGATCAGGTCAGTTGCTGGCCGTGGACAATGGTTGGGAACAGAATGTATCCCCACACTATCAGAACCAAGTCTCCACTCATCAAGGTAGAGCCTTAGCCATCATTCAAGCTGGTTTTGAAAAGGGAAAAGGGACCCTGATCGCTAAAAGTGGTCGCCTTCAGAGTAAGCCCCTACAGCTTACGTTTGAGTAGGAGGCTGTTCACTTACTACAAATGGTTAATCCTTCAAAAGAAACATTGATTTGTCTTCATAGGTACTAGGCCACCTCTATCGATTGACCAGGGGAATTCTAACTTGGCTTAGACCTAAGCAGGAGGCCAAAAGAAAAACGGTAATCGGGGTACGGGAATACGGGGTATGTGGCTGTATTCATTCATCCTAATATCCATCACCCGTACCGCCATACCCCGATTCCTTCTGCCCAAGTACTTATGAGGACCCTTTGATGTTCACGCCCCCTAATCTCAATGCCTGTGAAAAAGCTATTCGGTTTCTTTTTTTGCCTTTTTTCTTTCTCTTCAGCTCAGTTTTTGATTGGTCAAGACCAAAACTTTGACGCCGATTGGCTTTTCTATAATGCGCCAGCCGAGGGAGCGGAGAAGCCTGGATTTGAAGACCAATCATGGCGCAGTTTGAACCTGCCTCATGACTGGGCCATCGAAGGCCCCTTTGACATCAAATACAACGCCCGAGCGGGAGGACTGCCTTTCCATGGAACCGGCTGGTACCGTAAGCATTTTACCATGCCCGCCTCAGCTGAAGGGAAAGTAGTCAGGCTAGAGTTTGAAGGGGCCATGTATGATGCCCACGTGTGGGTAAATGGCCAATTCATCGGCCGCAGGCCTTATGGATATATTGGCTTTGAGTTTGACATCAGTGAGGCGTTAAATTATGATGGAACTGACAACGTAGTGGCCGTACGATTGACGCCCGAGGACCTGTCTAGCCGTTGGTATCCAGGAGCAGGCATCTACCGTTCGGTTTGGCTTAAAATAGATGAGCCCATTTACGTAGACCAGTGGGGCACCTTTGTGAGTACCCCTACTGCGACCGAGAACTTAGCGGTAGTACAAACCGAAACCCAAATCGTCAACCAATTTGACCAGGCAAAAAACATCACCATTACCCATCAATACCTGGATCCTGATGGAAAAGAAGTGGCCCGTATCGAGGAAGAAATCGAAGTTGCGGCCAAGGCCACTACGCAGTCGGGAATGTACGTTAACATCGACCAGCCCAAACGCTGGGATTTGGAGACACCTTATCTCTATCGAGTCATCACCACCCTTCGTCAGGGCGAGCAATTGATGGATCGCTACGAAACCCGCTTTGGCATTCGGGACATCCAATATGACCGAGACGGATTCTACCTCAATGGGCGCAAAGTCCGCTTCCAGGGAGTCTGCTTGCACCACGACAATGGCGCCTTAGGGGCAGCCGTTTACCGCCGTGCGGATGAACGGAAATTAGAGATCATGAAAGCCATGGGCGTAAATGCCATCCGTACCAGTCACAATCCCCCTTCTCGGGAATTTCTTGAACTATGTGACGAAATGGGTCTTTTGGTTCAAGATGAAGCCTTTGACGTGTGGAGCATTCCCAAAGTCCCCAACGGCTACAACAAATACTTTGATGAATGGGGCGAAAGAGACCTCAAAGATATGATCATTCGGGACCGTAATCACCCCTCCGTGGTGATGTGGAGCATTGGCAACGAAATCATCGAACAGCAAGACAAAAAGCATGGCTGGGAAGTAGCCAAACGGCTCTACGATTTTGCCAAGGAAGTGGATAAAACCCGAGCCGTCTACGTGGGATTCAATTATTACCCCGCCCCATATGACCAAAATATGGCCCAGCAAGTTGACATAGCTGGGATGAATTACAAACCCACCAAGTATGGAGAAGTAAGGGAAAAATACCCCAATCTTCCCCTGTTTGGCTCCGAAACTTCTAGCTGTACCAGCAGCCGGGGGGTCTATCACCTTCCCATTGAAAAATATAAGCATCATCCCTCGCTACAAGTCACCAGTTACGATTTGATTGGTCCTCCTTGGGCCTACCCTCCAGACGTTGAATTCCACTTTTTGGAGCAAAATCCCCATAGCATGGGAGAGTTTATCTGGACTGGTTTTGACTATCTAGGAGAGCCTACCCCCTTTGGGGGCCGTGACAATTCTACCAATGGTTATTGGAACGACGACTGGCCCGCCCGCAGTTCTTACTTCGGAGCGGTAGATCTCTGTGGCTTTCCCAAAGACCGCTTTTTCCTCTACCAAAGCCAATGGACTCAAGAACCCATGATTCACCTGCTGCCCCACTGGAACTGGGAGGAAATGGCAGGAGAAAGCATTCCGGTTTACTGCTATACCAACTGTGATGAAGCGGAGCTATTTGTGAATGGCAAGTCCATGGGACGGAGGGTCAAAGGCAAGGACAAAACTGAGATCCTCATCGACTTTTTGCGCTATGAGCCCAAGACTTTTGATTCTCCTTACCGCCTTTCCTGGGAAGTACCCTATGAGGCAGGCAGCATCAAGGTGGTCGGATATAAAGACGGAGAAGCCATCCTTGAAAAGGAAATCCACACCGCAGGGAAACCTGCACAGATCGCTCTTTCGGTAGACCGTAAGCAAATCGACGCCGATGGCCGAGACCTGGCCTACGTCACCGTACGCATCCTGGACAAAGCAGGTAATCTTTGCCCCATGGCTGACAACCTGGTCAATTTTGA
>CAZFPQ010000261.1:0-10004 GCA_964521065.1 uncultured Bacteroidia bacterium
GCAAAATACTTCTGCTTGCTTAACTTAAACATCTGACGCACCGTTTCGGCAATGGGGCCTTCGCCACGCATGCGTACGCCAAAGCGGCTGTTATTTAAGCCTCCTCCATGGGCCTCAGAGATCTGGTGGACGACCTTATCCGCCCGGTCTGGATAATTGGCTCTTAGCCAGTTTTCGAAAATCCCTCCTACGGCACCGTTCAAATGGACAAAGGTATAGCCCGCTCCTCTAGCGCCGGCTTCTGCCGACCGCTTAAGCAATTCAGGGATTTCATGGCTGTTTAGGCTAGGTATTACTGGGCCCAGCATGACATGGACAGGAATACCGGCTTCACTCAGTTGTCGAACTGTGTCGAGTCGCTTAGCGGCCGAAGAAGTTCGCGGTTCCATCCGTCGGCGCAGATCTTCATTTAAAGTCGTAATGGTAATCGCTACATGAACCAAATCATCTTTGGCCAGATCTTGGAGAAGGTCTAGATCTCTTAAAATGAGTCTATTTTTGGTAATCAGGCTCACAGGATGGCGGTAGCGAGCGAATACATCCAAGCAGTCACGGGTGAGTTCAAATTTCTTTTCCAAGGGTTGGTAGCAGTCCGTATTCCCACTAAACATGATGGGCGTAGCTTGCCATTTCTTATGGGTTAGCTCCTTCTCCAATAACTGGGGAGCATTTTTCTTAACGATGATGATGCGCTCAAAATCTAGTCCCGCAGAATACCCCCAATATTCGTGGGCATTCCGGGCATAGCAATAGCTGCATCCATGTTCGCATCCCTGATAGGGATTGATGGACCAACCAAAGGGGATATCAGGGCTGCTTACTTTATTTAGAATCTTTTTGGGATGGTCATAAACCACCTGGGTTTCAGTCTTAGCCTCCCAGGCCTCATCCAAGCCCTCCTCCGCCTCCGTGTCAAGCTCATGCTCCTTGAATCGATTGTGAGGGTTGATTTGACTACCTCGGCCTTTGAGATATCCTTGGTACGACTCCATGTTAAGTAGGTGATGTGATGTCGAGAGGCGAGATCTTGAGACAATAAGTTAATTCTTGGAGATTGAGAGGCGGGTCTTTTATTAGCCAATCTTCGGGTCAATAATCTTTTACCCGCAAGATGAATCCCGCAAATATCCCTAGCCAAATATACCAAAAACGATGGCAATTAGCTTGTTTTTTTAGCCAAAAAGTCTCTGACGCCACGATCTAGCTGCTCCATTTCCACCAAGAATCCATCATGTCCAAAGTCAGAATGCAGTTGAGTAAAGGTCGCCAAGGGAATATGGCGGGCTAGAAATTCCTGTTCGGTGATGGGGAAGAGTAAATCGCTGTCTACCCCGATGACCAAGGTAGGGATGGTAAGCCCCCCTAAGACTTTTTCAATCGCTCCCCTACCTCGCCCTACATGATGGCTATCCATGGCCTGAGATAAGGTCCAATAGGAAAAGGCATTGAAGCGCTGGGCAATTTTCTCTCCCATATAACGCTGGTAGGAACTGGCTTTGTAGCTGTTAAGTTGCTCGGAGTTGAGATCTGTTTGTTTGCGGTTATATACCTCATAGCTACGGTAAGACAACATGGCTATGCTGCGAGCCACCTTTAAGCCATCAAGTCCAGCTTGGGCCTGGGATTCATTCCACGTAGGGTCTGCGGCAATGGCCATGCGTTGGCTTTCATTGAAGGCGATGCCCCAAGCCGAGTGCCTTGCATTGGTGGCTATGGGAATAAGGTTTCTAAATATTTCTGGGCGGAGCAATCCCCACTCTAATACTTGCTGCCCCCCTAGAGATCCTCCAATAAGCACCTCCACTTGTTTAAGCCCCAAAGACTCTCGGAGTAAATCAAAAGCCCGGACAATATCTCTATTGGTTAATGTTGGAAATTCATGAAACCAGGGTTCGTTGGTATTGGGGTTTAGCGACAAAGCATGGGTAGAGCCATAACAGGAGCCGAGCATATTGGCACAGATCCACCCGTATTCTGAGGGATCAAATACCCCTCCTGCATCAAATATGCCTGGCCACCAACTGGGAGCATCGCTGTTGCCAGTCAGTGCATGGCAGACCCAAACCAAGGGCTTTCCGGCCTGGCCAAAGCTACCTCCAAACTCATAGGCCAAAGTAAATCCAGGCAGCACGGCTCCGCTTTCCAGCGGAAATGGATCAGGATAGTTAAAATAATGGGACAAGGCGATCTGCTTTAGTTGAAGTTGGAAACCATAGGACAAAACATGCTTGTTCCCTAAAGGCTCATTCTCGATCAAATATATATAAATAGAGAGATTGAGGCCGTGCTTTTCCGGCCACAATCTCTCTTCGAGAATTCAATGAAGACATTATGCTACTGGACTAGCGCCTATCTTGGCAAAAGCCTGTTCAAAGTCCCCTTTTAAGTCATCGATGTGCTCGTAACCAGTAGAGATTCGAAGCTTGGTCGGGGTTACTCCTGCCGCAAGTTGTTCCGCCTCATTGAGCTGTTGGTGGGTAGTAGAAGCGGGATGAATGATCAAGGTCTTGGCGTCCCCTACGTTTGCCAAATGGCTAACTAGATGGAGATTGTTCACAAAGGTGACCGCATCTTCTCTCGAACCTTTCAGTTCCAGCGAGAAAACGCCACCAAAGCCATTGGTCAAATACTTCTTTGCGCGCTCATGATAGGGGCTGCTTTCTAATCCTGGATAATGAACCGCTTCAACCAGCGGGTGCTGCTCAAACCACTGGGCCAAGGCCAGGGCATTTTCTACGGTGCGCTGCACCCGCAGAGACAAGGTTTCTAACCCTTGGATAAACATAAAGGTATTAAAGGGGCTAGCGGCAGGGCCAAAGTCACGCAATCCCTCTACCCTAGCGCGCAGCGCAAAAGCCACGTTGGGCAATCCAATGGGATTATCGGGACCAAAAACGTCATTGAAGACTAAGCCATGGTAACCTTCCGAGGGTTCACTAAAACCCGGAAACTTCCCATTACCGTAATCAAAGTTGCCTCCATCAATGATGACGCCACCGATGCTGGTTCCATGGCCACCAATCCACTTAGTGGCAGAAGCCGTGACCACATTGGCTCCCCACTTCAACGGTTGAGCCAAGTAGCCTCCTGCCCCAAATGTATTGTCCACGACCAACGGAATTCCGTGACGATGGGCAATCTCAGCCAAAGCTTCAAAATCCGGCACGCTGTATTCGGGGTTGCCGATGGTTTCGACATAGATGGCCTTGGTTTTCTCATCGATCAAAGGCTCATAGCTTTCCGTATTCACTCCATCCGCCCAGCGCACCTCAATGCCAAGGCGCTTAAAGGCGACCTTAAATTGATTATAGGTACCCCCATACAAATGTGAGCTTGAAACAAAGTTGTCGCCCGCTTGGAGTAAGTTGTTCAAAGCCAAGAACTGAGCCGCCTGCCCACTCCCGGTAGCTAAGGCCATGACGCCCCCTTCTAATGCAGCGATGCGCTTTTCAAACACATCGGTGGTGGGGTTCATGATGCGGGTATATATGTTTCCAAATTCTTTTAAAGCAAAAAGGTTAGCCGCATGATCACTGTCATTGAAGACAAAGGAAGTGGTCTGGTAAATGGGTACTGCCCTAGATCCTGTAGTAGGATCGGCTTCTTGACCAGCGTGTAGTTGTAGCGTCTCAAATCGATAATTCTGACTCATGGTGATATAAAATTGTGAACTAGAATGAAGTATGAAAATGTTTGTTTGTACAAAAACGATGAGGCACCTCCTCAAATCCCAAAGGGACCAGGGTGTAGCAATGACAATTGGATGATGGATGGAAACTAAAAAGAGGTTGTCATTGCCTTTACAAGCAACAACAGCAGCACCCTTCATTGGAAGCGATCAATGCAGGGGTCAATAAATCTGTGGAATAGGAAAGGTTCATGAATCTAGTCGTTGTTAATGTCTATATATCCCTTTCGGGCCTGAATGGGGCACCTTCCGTTTACAGGAGGTTGCCAGAGGGTCAAAGAGTCAGGTCTCTAGCCTCTTCTTTATAGACCGACCTAGTTCACGAGATCGGTGTGTGGAACAAAGATGAAGTCAAGATGTTAAAAATCCAAACTTTCAATTTCATACGGGAAACTGATAAAAAAAGTTAGTCCACAAATGGCTAATTCCCAGTCCCATACTTGACATTTCCGGTAAATGGTCAATTTTGATTGGCTACCCTTCATTTTAAAAATTCGATCTTATAAGTAACTTACGTTGCTAAAACTGAACTTTTACCAAAACCATCTAATTAATCTATCGAGGTCATGAGAAGATTTACCCTTCTGGTTCTATCTATCTTGGTTGGAACGTCGGTATGGGCACAAGAGCTCTACCAAGTGAAACCAGGCGAACAACCCTCTAAACACATCTCTTCCCGCATCGACTCTCGCAGTGGACTGGAAACCAGCGTTGTCGCTGGAAACCCAGGACTCAGCTCGAGAATTCCTATGGGTACCACCCGAAATGGGGCGGTTACCAGTGTAAAGATTGGTGAAGCTACCAATGGATTTAACTCACTCCTACAGTCTGTTAACCAGCTCAGCGTAGTTAACCAATACAACTCCATTTATGCCATCCACCGTAGCAATACCGCAAACTGTGGTGGTAACAGCGGAGACTATCGTTTTGCTTATTCTACCGATGGGGGTGTTACTTGGCAGACCAACTCAGCCGGTGGCTGCTTTGGTTATGGCCCATTGAACACCAACAACGCTACCCAGGCAGGTCGTTATCCTAGCGTATTCGCTTACAATCCCCCATCTTCTACGGCTTTTGCTGATGTTGACCTGGTTTATACCGGTCGTATCTCTGGAGCCAATGGGTGGGAAGGTAACGTAGCCGGTGTAGTAAATGACCCTTCAAACTTCACGAATCAAGCTACCAACGTTACCCAGGAGTTTTATCCCATGGCTACCTCTTTGGAAGACGGAACCTACACTTCCGCAGAGCGTGTGCCAGGTGAATACTTCATCCCTTCTCGTGTAAATGATGGTCCTGAAGAAGGAACCATCGTGGTACGTAAAGGAGTATTGAACTCTACCACCAACCAAATTTCTTGGTCTATCGTGGACAGCGTCCGTAACCCACTTCCATACCTATTTGAAGGCTGGTTTATCAATCAGGCCATGGCCTTCTCTCCAGATGGACAGCACGGTTACATCGCCACTGTAGGTGACATGGACAATGGAGTAGAAGCTAGAGATTCTACCCTTGGCATCTTGGTATCTGAAAGCCATGATGGAGGAAATACTTGGTCTGATTTTGACGAAATCGACCTGAGCATCTTCGATAGCTTCCGCGACTCTATGAGCTCCTTCTGGGTGTTCAATGATACCGTTAACAATGTGGTTGTACCTGCAGGTAGTGGAAAAGCCATTTGCTGGGGCCAGTTGGATATGACCGTTGATAAAAATGGTGATCCTCACATCATCACCTGGTTTGGCAACAACTCTTTCTGGAGTCCTGATGACAGTGCTTACAACTTCCCTGGTTACACCATTTTCTTTGGTCTTCGCAAGTTTGTGGTTGACTTGACTCGGGACAACACTGGCAACTGGAATGGTATCTTCATCAATGACCTCAATACCTTCGATGGAGACTTTGGTGGTTTGACTGGAATTGAATCATATACCCAGGTATCACGCTCTGAGAATGGCCGTTACATCTTTTTCTCTTACACCGATACCGATACTACTGGCAACTTCCAAAGTAACGATAATACAGCGCCCAACATGATTACCATGGGCTACGATGTCGATACCCGCATGGCCACTACGCTAAATAACCGTACCATAAATGACCTCAACTGGGATGGTTTGGCTTTGCTGGCGACCGTTGCGCCTACGGCCCTTGAAGGTGCAGGTTCAACCTACATCATGCCGACCATGATCTCTGACTTCGTGACGGGAGACGGTACGGGCGAGACCAACTTCTGGTACTTCACCGATGTAGCCTTCGATACCGCTACTGAGTTCACTGAAAATGCCGTTTTCTTCAACAACTGTTTTGACTTTGGTGTGGCTTTCACCAGCGTAGATCCTACTTGTGGGGTCAGCAATGGAGAACTTACCGCTAATGTAACTGGAGGAGTAGGCCCTTATTCTTACTCTTGGACTGGCAGTGGAGCCGCTGGTAACATCACCGGTACCGTATCTGGACTCGCTCCTGGCGAATACGGCGTAACCGTATCTGATGACCAAGGTTGTGAAACTGAGTTGACCTTCGTTCTAGAATCTGATGGAGCGGCTACTTTGGCTGCCTCCACCCTTACAGATATCTCCTGTAACGGATTCGACGACGGAAACGCCATAGTAGTTCCTACCGGTGGTACCGCTCCATTTACCTACATGTGGAGTAATGGTGAAATGAATGACACGGCCTTCAGCTTGCCTGCTGGTTTGAATACTGTCCAAGTAACCGATGATAACGACTGTGTCTCTTTCGCAGAAGTAACCATTGTTGAGCCAGACTCCATTGATGTATTGACCATTTTAGATGGCTCTACTACTTGCTTTGGAGATACAGATGGATCTGTTTTCGTCGAGGCTGTTGGTGGAACTGGCAACCTAACCTACATGTGGGATGGCGGCACCATGGGTCAAACTCTTGCTGACCTTGACTCTGGTAGCTATAGTGTTACCATTACCGATGACAATGGCTGTACCACTACCGCCACCGCTACGGTTAGCTACCCTGATCCTATCGTTGTCACTGCCTCTGAATTGCTACCTGATGACGATCCAAACCTACCTAACAACGGTGCGATCAACGTAAACTTTGACCAGCCTGGTAATGGTCCTGGTTATACCATCGTGGCCCGTCTGATTGAAGCTCTTGGCCAGACACAAGATACTGTTCTGCAAACCAAGACCTCTAACAACACCAGTGACGAACAGTTGCTGTTGCTATGTGGTGGTGTTTACGAGATCACTGTTACTGATGTAAGTGGATGTGTGGGTATCGATACCACTGAAATCACCGGTAACGCATGTTCATTTGTAGTCAACAACATCCGCAACGCTGGTCTAGAAAGCATCCAAGTCTTCCCTAACCCTACTGAGGGTGAGTTGGAGGTAGAACTGGTTCTGACCAACGCTTCTGAAGTAAGCCTCGAGCTGATCAATGCTCAAGGCAAACTGATCGAGCGCAGAGATGCTGGTCGCGTAGGCGAGTTGTTTACTCGCTTTGACCTGAGCAACCAAGCTAGTGGCATCTACTTGCTACGGGTTAGCACTCCTCTAGGAGTAGAAACTCGTCAAGTAATGTTGCGCTAGGCAATAAAATAGCACGCTTGATAAGCACGCGGGCACCTTCATAAGGTGCCCGCTTTTTTAATGCAGCGAAATCAAGCGTCGATACGTTTTGAAAGTGAGTTTGGCAAAATAGAGCTAGCCTAGGTTTGTTGTATCCTCCGTTCACCTCCTTTCAAAACCAAAACCATGAAGTCTTTAAATGTAATTGTCTTCCTCAGCATCTTTTCCATGCTTGCTTGCCAAAAGCCCATCATTCAGCCAGAGGCCAAGCAGGATGCGTATTTTGTAGCCAGATCCTACGGAGGGTTTTTCCCCATCTTCAGGATGGAATTAGTTGATCAAAATGGGCGCTTGCTGGAACTCCAAACCAACCAAACTGATTTTAGGCCTTGGACTGGAGCCGGGGATAGCCTGCAGTGGGACGCTAAGGACCTAAGAGCGTCCTTGGCCCTATCTCATACCATGGTTGACTCTCTAGCCGAGGATCAATTGGCCAAACTGGTAGAGCTTGTTCCTGAAACGGAGGGAGTTGAGCTAAATCTTGATGTATCTGCCTGCTGTGATAGGGTTAGCACCGATTATTATGCCCTAAAATTAAGCGATGACCAACAGACTTATCAATTTATTCACCTGGGAGCTAGAGCGAGGCCTTTCACTGGATTTATGGCAGAACATGAGAGCTCGGATGGAAAGAAATTGCTCAAGGAACTAGTCAAAGTATTTCCATAAACAACCCATGAAGGCTATCAACTAGAAAAGGATCATTTGAGGATAGTACTCATTTAAAATGGGAGATGCTGCTCTAAACATCCCCCGTCTCGTCATCTCCTCGAGCTCTGTTCAAATTCCCACGTAGCTATTGAGCATAATGGGCATGATCAGCATCAAGATGTTTTCGCCCTCTTCTTGGACATTGGGCAAGATGATACCAGCCCGATTGGGTTCAGAAAGTTCGATGGTGACTTCTTCCGTTTCCACATTCTGAATGACATCCAATAGCAGAGCCGCATTAAATCCGATTTCAATGTCTGCTCCTTCATAGTGACATTTGAGGGTTTCGCTTGCTTCATTGGCGTAATCGGGATCCTCGGTAGAAATTTCTAGTTCCGATCCTTTGATGGTAAAGCGAACTTGGTGGGTGGACTTATTGGCAAAAATATTTACCCGGCGCAAGGTACCCACAAGTTCCTGCTTAGCAATAAACAGCTTGTTGGGGTTATTGGCAGGAATTACATTTTCATAATCAGGGTAACGCTGATCAATTAGGCGACAGACCAACAGCAAATTATCTGTTCGGAAAAAGGCATTGTTCTCGTTGTACTGAACCACAATGTCCCGGTTGTCATTCGGATCTAGCGATCCTCGGATGAGGTTTAGTGCCTTTTGAGGAACAATAAAATTGGTGGGATTGGGTACGGTTACATCTAGGCGGCGATAGCGAACCAGGCGATGTGCATCCGTAGCCACAAAAGTTGCCCCATTTTCCCCTAAGTCAAAATAGATTCCATTTAGCGCAGCTTTGTCTTCATCAGTAGAAGCAGCAAACAGGGTCCGGTTAATCGCCTTGAGCATGGCGTGGGCAGGAATTTGGATAGATTCAGCTGCCTCTGGCTGGGGAATCAGGGGAAAATCCTCACCGTTCTCTCCGCTGATTTTATACTTACCATTTTCTGAGCTAATCTCTACCGCAAAAGAGTTCTCATTGACCATAAAGGTCACCGGCTGCTCCGGCAACACCTTCAATATATCCAGCAGGATCTTAGCGGGAATGGCCACCTTAATCACATCTCCCCTAGACTCGACCGATAGCCGAGTCTGCATACTGGTTTCTAAGTTGGTCGTCGAAATGGTCAAGGTATTTTGCTCTATCTCAAACAAGAAGTTTTCGATGATGGGCAAAACAGAGCGGCTAGGGATAGCGCCGGCAATACGACTCAACTGTCGGTACAGTGAGGTAGATGAGACAATAAAATTCATGACGAGAAACGATTTGCTCTAAACAAATGTACGCCTTTTTCAGTGAAAAAAATTGTATTTTTTTCTTGAACCCAGGCAGCCTTTTCACATTAACTCCGTTAATGAGTGTGATGAACCAATCTACTATGGGGGAGCTTTAGGGCTCCCTTTTTTATTTTTCCCCTACTCTTTCCCAATCTCACTTATCAATTGATCCTTGTTATCGGGAGCCTTGGGTTCCGGCAGGAAAAATAATTCATATAGATGGGTAAGGGCCATGAGGGCAGATGAAACCAATACCACAATTCCGAGGCTTCTCGACAGGGATACGCCTGATAGGTCTATCCACCAAGATTGCCCCTCTAAAATCATTAAGAGTCCATAGCTCAAAAAGATACATTCGACCCACAGTAGCTTAAGGAAATCAATACGGCGACGGGGAGTTTTCGCCCATGTCCTGCCCCCATAGGCTAGGCCTACTCCTATCGAAAAGATGCCTTTGGCCAGTCTTGTCCACTGGGTAAGCTCGGACCAGGCGAGGCCATTTTCTCCACGGGCTAGATGCCAAGTAAGGTATTGATCTAAGGCCAAATTAGCATGAAAGCAAAGCAATAACACCGCTAAGGTCCCAGTGTAAGCAAAATGGCTAGGCCTCTGCCAGAGATAGTATTGCTCAGCCAGGGGCAAAATCAACAATAAGCCGATTGATACACTGCTAAATGGAGGTAAAACCGTCAAGATCCCATTGATCCAATCTAGGGCGAAAACGCAGGCTGCCATTAGGATGGGAGCGAGGTATCGGATCA
>CAZFPQ010000262.1:0-9951 GCA_964521065.1 uncultured Bacteroidia bacterium
CTCCCTTAACTCCCTTAACTCCCTTAACTCCCTTAACTCCCTTAACTCCCTTAAGTAATCCCATTCAGCTGTTCGGCCATTTGGCCCGTGGCTGTTTTACGAGAAAAGCGGTCGATGCTCGCGGCGTCAACCTTGAGGCTGCCTTGTTGATAGGCTTGGTATAGGTGCTTGACTTGAGTTTTTATTCCAGCTAAATCATCAAATCCACAGACCACCCCTGCGTTGGTTTCTTTAATGATGCGAGCACTGTCCCCGTCGGCAGGACTGATGGCTAAAATAGGACGACGACTAGCTAGGTACTCATATATTTTTCCTGGAATAACACCCATGACATTGGGGGTATTATTGATGAGAAGTAGCAAAACCTGGGCCTTGGGCAACATGCTCAGCACCTCTTCGTGTGGAACATAGTCCAGCGATTCGGTCAACTCACTCAGTCCGTTCATCTCTAGGTGCTGGAACAGCACCCGATCGGTTTTGCCTATGAAACGCAACCTAAGGTCTTGCTTGAACTGGGGATCTTCCTGACAAAGTTCTCCCAAAGCCTGCCACAGGATAGGTGGATTACGGTCTGTGTTGAGATAGCCGATGTGATTAATCACGAATTGAGAATCAGGCTCAATGGCGTCAAACTCAAAATCCGCTGGATCAAAACCATTGGTGATGACTTTGACCTTTTCACCACCTCCCATTTCCCTAAACTCTTTAGCCCAAGACCAACTGACGGTGACCAGGCGGTCACATTCTTTGACTACTGATGCCTCAAGGCGATGGTGCAATTGGTCTGCCCAAGGACTGAGCATCAGTTGGTCGTAAAAGTCTATGTTGGTCCAGGGATCACGAAAATCAGCAATCCAGGGTAGGCCAGTGGCTCGTTTGACCCCTCTAGCGATGAGATGAACAGAATGGGGGGGACCACTAGACAGAATGGCATCTATCTTGAGGTCTTTGACTTGTTTGCGAAGAAGTTTTACTGAAGGCTTTATCCAAAAACGCCGCGCATCTGGGATAAATAAGTTGCCACGAATCCAAACCGAGATGCGTTGGGTAAGAGAAGGTTTTTTATCCTCGCTCAAAAAGCCAGAGTACACCCGCTTGTTGCCTTTTTGCCCAATGAAGCGTCGATAGAGCTCGTATGGTTCCCAGATATTGCCTCGAACAACCTCCTGGTCCTCTGGTACGTCCTTGAGCAGGGATTTATCTAACACAGGATAGGCCGCGTCTTTTGCTGTAAAAACCACTGGTTCCCAGCCAAAGTCTCGGAAATATTTGACCATTTTCAGGACCCGCTGTACGCCTGCCCCTCCGCTGGGAGGCCAATAATAGGTGATCAGGAGGACTCGCTTCATGGCGTAAAGCTAAAAAACTTTGGGTGAAGTTAGGTCACTTGACAGAGTGCCTGTAATTTTCGGCTGACATTAACCAACATTGTTCCCAAACGAATTTCCCTCCATGCCAAAGAAAATTCTAATCGTAGTCGGGACTCGTCCCAACTTCATCAAAATCACTCAGTTTGACCGCGTGTTCGCCAAGCACGGGGATGATTTTGAGTACCGCTTGCTTCATACTGGTCAGCACTACGACCGAGCCATGTCTAAGGTGTTTTTTGAACAATTGAAACTTAGAGAACCTGATTACTATCTACAAATCGCTGGAGGAAGCCCGGCCGTACAGATGGGAAAGATCATTACCCATCTTTCAGACGTCATTACTGAGTGGAAACCAGATTTGGTCATGGTGGTGGGAGACGTGAACTCAACCTTTGCTGCGGCCTTAACGGCAAACAAACACCAGATTCCCTTAGCACACCTTGAGTCAGGATTGAGGAGTCGTGACAGGGGAATGCCAGAAGAAATCAACCGGATCTTGACGGATGAAATCACTGATTTCTTTTTTGTCACGGAGCAGAGCGGCATTGATAACTTGAAAGCAGAAGGGAAGAAGGATGAGCAAATATTTTTCGTGGGTAATACCATGATTGATACCCTGGTAGCCTTTGATGATGCCATTGCCCAAAGTCCTATCATGGAAGATCTAAGTCTGACCGAAGGGGAACCTTTTGTTTTGGTAACCATGCATCGTCCAGCTAATGTGGACACGGCGGAATCGTTGGAAAAAATGATCCAATTATTGGCCTTTACGGCTGAGCGCTATCGCATCATTTTACCCCTTCATCCTCGGACCAAAAACCGCTTAGAGCAGTTTGGCCTTTGGGAGAAATTTAGCTCTCTAGATCGACTTACCCTTACCGGCCCCATGGACTATCTTGCCTTCCAGAGACTGATCTCTCAAAGCACCTTTGTCTTAACTGATAGTGGGGGGATTCAGGAAGAAACCACTTTCCGACAAGTGGCTTGTATTACCCTGCGTCCCAATACAGAGCGCCCCTCTACCATTGATTTAGGTACCAATGAATTGGCTAGCTTTGATCTTGCTGAACTAACCCAAAAAATAGATCGCATTGCGAATGGGACGTACAAACAAGGTCAAATTCCTCCTCTATGGGACGGCAAGTCTACCGAAAGAATTGTCTCTCACCTCAAAGACTTGCTGTAATTATTGACCTTGGCGATCGATGACCACGAATTTACCCGTACAGCCTTCTTCTCCATTGGGACCCGCAATCAACGTAAGATAAATGCCAGATCGGACCTTCTGACCTCGGTTGTCGCGTCCATCCCAGGTGGCTAGCCCTCCTTGGGACTCTAACTCGGTAACCAGTAGGCCAGATAGGGTAGTGATTTTTACTATTGAACCTGCAGCCATGCCACGGATACCTATGAGTCCATCGTAATCGGTGAAGACAGGGTTGGGGTAGACGGTGATTTCATCGCAGCCACTGTTTGCTTGTACCGCATCTCCTTGGTAACTAATGATGCCTTTGGTCGTTGCAAAATATACCTCTCCTGATCCTTGATCGATGGCAATGTCTGTCACCCGATTGGCGAGGAGAGGGCTGTTGTCGGTATTGAATTCGAACAAAACTCGATCTCCATTTTCTGAGACCAAGTAGGCCCCATCATCCGTGCCAATCCATTTGCGGTTTCCTCCATCAATGGCAATGGCATTCACAGAAGTATTGCTGAGTAGACCCCGGTTTTCAATTACTGGTTCACTGCCATCCACAATTTGTCCTTGTGAAACAGAAAAGGGATCAAAAATAATGGATACCCCTTGGGCTGTACCCACCCAAATGAACCCTCGTCTATCCTCAGCGACGGTGAACACTTGATCTGAAGGCAAGCCTCCTTGGTTTAATCCCCTCCCAAAGTTCAGCAAACGGCCATCGCTGTATTCGAAGGGAGTTCCATTGGAAGTGTAGGCGTAGAGGTTGCGGTTCCAGTTGACCATCCAGACAGTTCCATAGCTGTCAACCATCAAATCAGTGATGTGATTGTCTTCTGCCGTGACAGGAAAGAGATTTGGCGCTGCTTCGAACCACTCTCCTTCAGGGTTTTGCACTATTAAAGGTGGCAGCCCCCTATCCATGCTCACCCAGAGATTTCCATTTAGGTCTCGTGTGATCCCACTCACCCTGGAAAGGGTATTTACGTTGGGGTTACAAAATCCATTGACGGAACTGATGGTAGAATTGGTGCAGTTAAAAAAGCCTTCTGCTACCCCATCTTTGAGGACGACAATCCCTTCTCCAAACGATCCCAAATATGCTTGGCGGGTGGTGGGATCATAATAGGCACGGGCAAAGCCTTCGTTTACCTCAGGAGGAAGCTCCGTCAAGGCATCAATGTTTTTCCAGTTTCCCTGTTCGTGGTTATAGTAATAGATTCCATCCAGGCGTGGAGTTGGAACGAAGATGCGGTCATAGCCTACCGGGGCTACGTACAGTTCGCCATTTCCCGCGGCAATTCTTACGCAGTTGTTGCTTCCTGGACCATCTGTCTGAATACGAGAAATGAATCCCTGAGAGTAAGTAAACATTCCACTAAAGGCTGTCACCAAAGCATACTCGCCTTTGGCGGCCACCCCCAAGTCAGAAATGGCCCCATCGACGTTGAAGGCATCTAATTGACCTTCTCGATCTATCACCTGGGCACTTGTCAAAAGAGTAGACGCCACGAAGTCAGATGTAGCGTGGATCAGGCCTTTGCGTCCGGCAAAAGGTGGAAACTCAGCCCAATTGTTTCCTTGTTTTTCCAGGACCGTCTCCTGGGTCTGGGCATATAGACCAAAATCAGAAGCCACCAGTAAGCGTACTTGCGCAGTGGGGGGCAGATTGCTAGCAATCCGCTCATCCTGCCACGCAGTTGGGTCTCTGAGGTTTGGAAAATCTTGGTCGATAGAGAATACTCCGATTCCTTCTAGCAGTAAATAGATCCGGCCATCATAAACGGCTACCTGGGAAACGGGTTGGTTGCTGGGATTGTCTCCAAATTGGGCAGCGTCAGCTACGGGGCGCAGGGTCTGTAGGTCATAGACCACGAGGCCAAAATTGGTAGCGACGTAAAGCAGGCCTTGACTGATCGCAAAGCGATTAATTCTTCGGTCAGGAAAAGAGGTGCTACGCTTGATATCTGTAAGCACCTTGATGTCGTTTGGGTCAGCAAAATAGTTTATGCTTCCATCTTCATAGCCCAAAAAAATCAGGCCACTGTTTGGGTCAACAGCAATGGTAGTCGGATCGATGGCCGTAAGGCCTTCGATAGTGGTAAACTGGCGTATCTCTCCCGTCCTTCGGTCAAATTCGAGTACCCCCCCACTGGTAGCTGCAAAATATTGGTCACCTCTAGCAATCACTGCTGTTCCCCGGTTGGGAGTTACATAGGTCCGCCAAGACGCAAACGAACGTTGCTGGGCAAAAAGAGAATGGTCACTTAGTAAGCCACTGAGACTGATGAGGAGTAGAAAAGAAACGTTGCGAAATATTGATTTCATGAGATTGTTGCGATCAAGCTACGATAGATCTCAAAGCTACAAACCGATCGGAAGAAGCGGTAGGAATTAATTTGGTCTAAACCCTTAAGATTACCCAATTTTTTCTGAAAGTGTTTGGTGCTGATAGTGAGGCAAGTACAATCGGAAGAAAGCCTAGTTATAATTAAACTAAAGATATAGTTGATTATGAACTATATCTTTAGTTGATTGGCAATCGGTTTAGGTGGCCACTCTTTTCTAATCATCTAACTCACCATAATGAAAAAATTACTCACGGCCAGTTTGATACTGGCGGTACAGGGAATATGGGCCCAGGCTTCATCTTATGTGGACGAAAAAGGAGCCCGCCACCTATGTGGACCGATTGATATTGAGCATTTGACTGGAGACACACTGTACTCGGTTTGGTACGAGGAAAGTTTGGACGAGAATATTGATTTGGCTAATCCGCCGCACTGGGCCAAAGACTTAGAAGATCTCAAAGTTGAAGTGTTTTTGGGAACTTGGTGTGGCGACAGCAAGAACTGGGTCCCTAAATTCATGGAAACTTGGGAACAGCTTGGGTTGGATGTAGGGCAAGTTGACTTGATTGCGCTCTACAATGGCAAAGAAAAGTATAAGCAGGGGCCAAATGGGGAAGAGGAGGGGCGGAAGATTCACCGAGTTCCAACCTTCATTTTTAGTAAGAATGGACAAGAAGTAGCAAGAATCGTAGAATCCCCGCGCAATGACTTGTTAACGGACTTGGGGCAGATTGCCTTAGGACTTCCTTCTGAACCAAACTATCGTGCGGCAAGCTATCTGATAGAGCAAATTGACGACTTAGGAGTGGAAGCAATTTGGGCTGACGTACAGCCCCACGTCAGAAAATCATGGAAATTGGTAGGGAAAAGCAGCGAACTCAACACATTAGGTTACGTTTATCTTCGTGCAGGCCAGGTGGAAGAGGCGCTCTTTATCTTTAAATTGAATACGGTATTTTTTCCCTTCAATCCAAATACCTGGGATAGCTATGCAGAAGGGCTGGAAGAAATGGGAGAGGAAGAAGCCGCATTGGAGGCTTATAAACGAGCATTAGAACTGAATCCGGAAGATTTACAAGTGAAAGCTGCGGTTGCCCGACTTGAAGGAGAGCCCGCCGTTGACGCAGAGTCACAGAAATAATTTGAATTAACTTTGTACCCAAATCATTTATAACATGAAATCAATTGTATTGCTGGGAAGCTTGCTATTGGCCCTTACCCAAGTAAGCCTTGGCCAATCGATGTTTGGAGGAGAATCAAGCCTTAACTTGACGGTCGCCGGAGTAGAAATAGAAGGAACCTGGGAAGCCGAGACTCATGATTTTGGTTCTATCAAGCAAGGAGAGCCGGTAAGCCATACCTTCTACGTAAAGAACACGGGCAATCAACCTTTGGAACTGGTACGGGTAAAACCTGCTTGTGGATGTACCGCCGCAGATTACACCCAAGAGCCCATCAAGCCTGGAGAGACTGGGTACATCAAAGCTACCTATAATGCAGCTACCGTTGGCTATTTCTCGAAGACCATAGTTGTCACCACCAATGAAGAAGAAACCCCCAATACCATTTTGCGGTTCAAAGGAGAAGTAACCGCTAAAGAAGGGCGTTAGGTGGGATTTTGAATTATATATGGTGGGATAGCCAAATGGCTGTCCCACTTTTTTTTGCCAATCCCTCAAAGGCCGTTACCTTAGGTTTTTACTGGGAAAGTATGCAGGTTATGTGAGAATGTGGAAATAGAAACTTATCATTTCCTGTAGCCTATTCCAATTAGTCCCCATCCAATGCTTATGCTAAGTCTCGATCCCACTCAGCTTGCCATTCCGGATTTACATCAATATCTGATAGGAGCGGTAGCTCCTAGGCCTATTGCTTTTGTTAGCAGCGTCTCTCCCCAAGGAATAGCAAACCTAGCTCCTTACAGCTTTTTCAACGTCTTTGGGTCCAACCCTCCTTTAGCCATATTCTCCTCTAATCGCAGGGTCCGCGATAACTCCACCAAGGATACCTTCCTGAATGTAGAGGCAACCCAAGAGGTGGTCATCAATGTGGTGAGTTACGCGATGGTACAGCAGATGTCTTTGGCTAGTGTCGAATATCCTTCTGAGGTGAGTGAGTTTGACAAATCTGGCTTTACGGCTTTGAAATCAGACCTAGTTTCTCCCTTTAGGGTACAAGAATCCCCAGTCCAGTTTGAGTGTAAAGTAGATCGCATAATCCCCACAGGGGAAGAAGGAGGAGCGGCAAATTTGATTCTGTGCCGAATACTTCGAATTCATGTAGATGAGCAAGTGTTGGACGAGAATGGCAGGATTGATCCTCATAAGATCGATTTGGTGGGACGTATGGGACGGGCGTACTACTGCCGTGCCAGCGGTAATGCTGTATGGCCCCTGCTAAGGCCTGTAAAAGTGATCGGAATAGGATTTGATCAGTTACCTGGATACATCAGGGAAAGCTCAGTCCTTAGGGGAAATGACCTTGCACAATTGGCCGCCTTTGAATCTATTCCGATTTTCAAAGAAGAAATCCTGGCCGATGAATTATTGATCAATATCCGCGCTGGAAACCAGCAGGATCAAAGCCGACAGGTTCATCAATACGCCCAGGATTTAATAGGAAAGGGTGAGCTGGAAAAGGCATGGCAAATCTTACTATCAGAAATTCAATAAGCAAATACATGACTACTCCTACTTCTTGGCTTAAGATCCCGAATGCTAGCGACTTTAGCCTGCAAAATATACCCTTTGGAATTATGCAGCCACAGAACGATTCTCCTAGAGCTGCTACGAGAATAGGGGATCACTTGGTCGATCTGGCTGCCCTCCAACAGTTGGGCTATTTTCGGGCAATTGGTCTGACCAAGGGCATCTTTGATGCACCCTCTCTGAATGGTTTTATCAAGGAAGGACAAGCGAAATGGAGAGAAGTGAGGCAAGTCCTCCAGCAAGTTTTTTCTAGCAGGGAGCCGGGAAGCCTGGCTACAAATCAGGATCACCAAGGAAAGGTCTTATACAGAGAGACAGAGGTCTCTATGCTTATGCCCGTGGAAGTTGGGGACTACACAGATTTTTATGCGAGTGAGTACCATGCGACCAATGTCGGGACCATGTTTCGGGGACCTGAGAATGCCCTAATGCCCAATTGGAAGCATTTACCTGTGGGGTATCATGGACGTGCTTCCTCCATTGTCATATCCGACACTCCGATTCGTAGACCTATGGGGCAACTTAAGCCTGAGGATGGTCCCCCCATATTTGGCCCGTCTAGGCTTCTTGATTTCGAATTGGAAGTGGCTCTGGTCGTTGGAAAGGAAACGGAACTGGGCCAGCGTGTGGGCATCAGTGAGGCCGAAGACCATATATTTGGATTATTGTTGTTCAATGATTGGTCGGCTCGGGATATCCAGAAGTGGGAATATGTGCCATTAGGGCCCTTTTTAGGCAAAAATTTTGCCTCCTCTGTCTCTCCCTGGATCGTGACAATGGACGCCATTGAGCCGTTTCGGGTTCAGGGGCCAATACAGAATCCCCCCGTATTGCCTTATCTACAGGCAGATGGTCCTAGCCATTTTGATCTCCATTTACAGGTAGATCTCGAAGATGAAAAGGGCAGTCAATTAACTATCTGCAAGAGTAACTTTCGCCACTTGTACTGGAGCATGGCCCAGCAGCTGACCCACCACAGCGTGAATGGTTGCAATTTACGAGTTGGAGATCTTCTTGCATCAGGAACCATTTCTGGACCTGAGCCAGGAAGCTTTGGCTCCATGCTAGAGATTACTTGGCGGGGAACCAAGCCGATTACGATGCCTGATGGGAGCCAGAGAAAATTCCTCTTAGATGGTGATCAAATCCGAATCAGCGGCCATGGAGGTCAAGGCTTAGGTAGGGTAGGGTTTGGGGAAGTACGTGGGCGGGTTACTCCAGCCCTTCACTAGGGGAAGATTGCTCTTCGTTCGCTCTTTGTCTCCTAGCTGGCTCGAGTACTTGGGTATTAACTAAGGTTATAAGATCCCTACGCAACAAGGGAAAACTGAATAAAACCAAGGACAAGCCCAGTCCTAAAAAGAGTCCGATCATGAAGTGCAACAGCAGATTAGCCCTAGTGGTCGGAAAGGGGGGCATAGGAGGATCTATTACTTGTACGACAGGTAGATCCCTTTGCAATTGCGCTCGTGCCTGCTCCTGACTCGCATAAAGGGAAACGTACATTTGGCTGAGTAAGCTCGCTTCAGATTCGAGCTGAGCTGGGGTGATCTCATCTCGAAAACGAATGTTGAAGCGCCCACCTTCTCGGTATCTAGCAATTTTATAATTGGCTGTATCTAGCTCTCGTTTTAGGGAATCAGCTCTCCTAGCCAGAAATTGCAGTTGCTGATTTCCTTTACGGGCCTTCTGCTCGGCATAGTATCTTTGTAAGAGAACAAGGTACCTCTCGCAAATGGTTGATGTTAGGCTTGGGTTGTAAAATGAAACCGAAATCATCCCAAAGCCTGTCTCTGTGGTAGAAATTTTTAAACTTCGTTGAGCAGCGTTTGCTGCACTGTGGATTTTCTGGTTTAAACCTAGTTTCTCCAGATTTAGGGGGGGGATCGTCCAAGATTCAATTCTAGAAGGAAGCGAAGTAAATCTTGGGGAATACTCTAGCAATAGATCGGCAAGGAGTCGTTTCTCACCTTTGAAGATGATGGTGTCTGCAACGAGGGTTCGGTTTAAGCTCCTACTAGTTAGTAGTCCCTTCATGTATGTCAGCTCACTGCCCTCTTGCCCTGGAAGGCCAAAAAACTGAGTTAAGCCGCTTTCAATACCTGCACTTCCTTTCTCAGAAGTAGGATGAAAAGTTGCTCGCGCTGTCACAAAAGGAGGCTTACTCAATCCATGAAGCAGCATCAAGCTTGCTACCGAAAAGGTGAAGAGGAGAATCCAAGCCCAATTCTTAAGTAGATGAGACAGGTACTCCTGAAGCCGCTCTAGTATATCAAGAATATTCACGAAGCTGAATGTAGTTCTTAGTCAAGGTTTTAAGGCGTATT
>CAZFPQ010000263.1:0-9931 GCA_964521065.1 uncultured Bacteroidia bacterium
AACCAAAAAATCCAGCGTTTGGGCTCGAAACACCAAAACCCAAACAGCCTCTTAGGCAAAAGTTAGGACAAATCAGCGAAAGTGAAAATAACTTTAGACATAGATGCATTGTTGGCGGAATGCCATTTTCAAACGGCACTTGGTGGAGGCCCTGGTGGACAACATGTGAATAAGACTGAAACTCAAGTCAGGCTGTATTTTCCTGTGCTTGATTCCAATGTCCTAACCGAATGGCAAAAGACTCGCTTAATGTCCTGTTTAGCTAATCGGATTAACAAAGAAGGAGTCTTAATCTTGAAGAGCCAGGATTATCGGTCTCAGCACAAAAACCGGGAGAAGGTCCAGGCTCGATTTATCGCTTTACTCAAAGAAGCCATACAACCGCCAAAGCCCCGCAAGGCAACTCGACCTACCCGCGCTAGTCAGCTAAATCGGCTTGATCGGAAAAAGCATCGCAGTAAGCTCAAGCAAACTCGGCGTCCTCCAGATTGGTGAATTGTGGAAAAACATGTGGAAAAGCTGTGGGGAAATATGAGGCTCTTTTTGCAATAATCTTGGCTTAGGTAAGAAGCAAACCTGATGGCTCCAGAAACGTTATTAATATTAGGTTAACTTTGCCCAGCCATCCCCCCGCGTTTAGCCTGAAAGTTTACGCCCAAACCAGTGATGGACCAATCTCAAACCAAGTTAGGGAAGCAGATATCAGACTTACCTCTTCCTCAGTTTTATTTGGAAAGCATGGCGGCTACCAAACAAAACCCGAGGTACCACGCAGAAGGGAGTGTACTGAGACACACCGAATTGGTGCTCAAAGCATACCAGGAAAATCATCACCTATTTCAACTTGATGAAGAAGATCACGAAGTCTTGTATTGGGCTTCGATCCTTCACGACATAGGAAAGACGGTCACTACCAAGTGGGAGCATGAACGGTGGAGAGCTAAAGGTCACGAAATAGCAAGTATCCCTATCGCACGTGACATATTGCTTCAACATACAGACGTGATCCCCAAACAGCGAAGGCGAATATTGGATTTGGTCCGCTTCCATGCCATCCCTCTGCAGTGGGGATTAAGGCCTAAGGAAATTGGCTATTATCGTCGATTAGCTACCCGGGTGGATCTACGCTTAGTTGGTGTATTTGGACATTTTGACATTTTAGGCCGTTGGTGTGAGCGCAAGCCCGAGGTTCTGGAGATGACTCGCCGCTTCAACGATGAACTGGTTCCTCGCATCAAATATGAAATGGGAGATGCCTCCAGCATCCAGGCGACTTTCCAGTCAGTAGGTCTACACCATCAAAATGCCCTTTGGCGTAGCTTGAACCAAGAAGACTCTAGCTTACTTACCAAGCTTTTGACTGTTGAAAAGGCGAAAGGCCATCTTCCTCAGTTCGAATGTGTAATGACTTATGGAGTAGATAGTCCTAAATTGAGAGCTGAATTGCAAAAGCGTTATCCACATCATCATGTTTTTAGTGTGGATAAGATGAACTTAGAATTTAGTGATCGCTTTGACCAGGAAAATCAAATTCGGCAAATCAAGCATTTTCTCTCGGTCTATGGACAGCGAGGCCAACGGCTTTTGATTCAAGGATTGCCCGTCAACCAGGCATTGTTTCAATATATATCGGCATTTGTGCGCCAAAGGGAAGGAAGATCGATTGGATTCTTTTTTGAAGAAAGCTTGCAGAGCATGCTCCAGAAAGCTCCTTCAGATTCTCATGCTGAGTTAAAGCAACAACACAAAAACTTGTTGATGCCTCATCCTTGGGAAGTTAACCAGTGGGAGTTTGCTCATTCGCCTTAATCCTACCTGTCCTACTCTAGGTTTTAGGGACGCATAAATAAATGGCGATGTGAATTCTTATCAAGTTATTCTATTTCCTTTGCGAGAATTTCACGAGCTTTTGGGCGTGATTATCTCGAAGGGTAATCAGATATAGGTGCCCCACATATCTAAAGTGTGATGATTGGGTGAACCCTTTTATTTTTGGCCCTTCGACTATTTTTATCCCTCTAGATCATTCAAGATGCGTAAGCTCGGCTTGCTCCTGTCACTATTGATGGCCATTCAAGCTCAAGGCCAGAATACAGATTTTGACCTCAATCATGATTTATACCATTACGTAGACCGCTTAGATATTTTAGGTTGGGTAGATACGACCGTTCACACGGATCAAAAACCATACGGGCGAGAGCAATTAACTGCAATGTTTAAGGAGGTAGACGAAAGCAAGTTATCTCAAACGCAAAAAAAATGGTTTCACCTGATGCGAACCCAAGTTGATGATGAGTACGCCTTGGGTTTAGAAAGAGAAGGAAAGCTCAATTTTATTTATCCCAATCACAGAGATTTTTTCACAGTAAAGAACGAGCAGCTTCGACTTTTTGTCAATCCTGTATTGCATACCTCTGCTGGAGTGGAACGTTTGAGCGATCCCAATTTACAAGATCCATGGCTTCCTTTGACCCTCAATACCCGTGGGGCCCAAATTCGAGGGACTCTCTTTAATCAACTAGGCTTTCATACGGAAGTGGCAGATAACTACAATCGTGTACCCTACCACCTATTTCAGCGATGGTTAGCTACTGAATTACTTGAGGGAGAGGGCTTTGTGAAAGGCTTTACTCCTAGATTTGGAGGAAGAAATGGATTAGATTATTTCACTACCAAAGCATATTTGACTTACAGTCCTTTCTCAGGCATGAGGATCAAGTTTGGGAAAGACCGCGTGATGTGGGGCAATGGCCATCAAAGTTTGTTGCTCAGTGATCAAGCCACAGATTATCTTCTCCTAAACATTACGACCAGGATTTGGAAGTTTGAATACATCAACCACTTTGCTCAGTTTATTGACTTCATTCCTTTACATAATGATGACGAAGGAGATTTTCCGCGGAAGTATGGAGCCTTTCATTTATTAAACTTCAAACCCAATCGTAATTTTTCCATTGGCTTATTTGAATCGGTTGTATATGGTAGTTATCTCCCCAATCGCTTTCGCAACTTTGAAGTTCAGTACCTCAATCCAGTTATTTTTTATCGCTCCATTGAACAGTACTTTGGCAGCCCGGACAATGCCTTGCTAGGGGTGCAAATGAAAGCAAACTTGTGGCGTAGGCTGCAACTTTATGGGCAGCTGGTATTAGATGACTTTAATTTTGGTGCTCGAAACCGCCCAGGTGGAGATCTTCGATATTGGGGAAACAAGCTCGGTTACCAAGCAGGGTTAAAATACATTGATGCATTTGGGATTTCTACCCTAGACTTTCAAGTGGAGATCAATCAGGTACGACCCTATACCTATCAACATTTTAATCTTTCTTCTGCCTATCTGCATTATGCTCAACCACTGGGGCATGCTTCAGGGGCGAATCTAAGTGATTTTCACCTGATTTTGCGCTACCATCCCTGGGCCAAGGTCAACTTGCAATTGGCATATTATCTCCTAAACCAAGGCTTAGATCAAGAAGACTTGAATTACGGAGCAGATCCAGGAGTAGTCACCGGTAATCGCCCTCCTGATCGAGATTTTGGTATTCAGATTGGCGAAGGTGAAGCCTATCGATTACAACAAGTGCATGGAAGACTTACTTACCAATTGTGGAACTCCGATATATATCTGGAAGCCGAAGGAAGGTATCGCCAAACTCAAGGCGGCCGATCAGCTAGCCTACTGTTAGGCCTTCGTGCCAATATCGCTCATCAACCACTTAAAAATTAGGGGGAAAAGGTGATTGATTTTGTCCCATCTTTGAGGCAATAATTCTCGTTAGTTAAAGACAAGTTTCTTCTTGTTCCAAAGAGGTTTACCAAGGTGTTGACTCTAGGCAGACCCCAGAAGGTGCAGAAACTTAAGATTCTAAGAACTGAAATGATGTATGTCGAGGACGAAAAAAATCCTAAGAGTAGGCCTAATGGTTTGACTATCATCACTTCATTGTCTCTAAAAAGTATGAACATGCGCGCCCATTTTATTCTTGTACTGCTTGGAATAAGCCTACCTCTGGCGATAAAGGCCCAAGATCTTCGACTCAGCAACAACATCCCTGTAAACGATTTTTTCGGGCAGCCTTTAGAAAAGGCTTGGGCTGGAGGAAATAGCAGTCCCCAATATTCCGACGTAGACCTAAATCAAGATGGATTCAAAGACCTGGTCGTCTTTGACAGGATCGGTTATTTTTTCACAACCTACTTGAATGATGGACTGCCTGGCCAGATTAGCTATACCTATGCGCCAGAGTACATGAAGATGTTTGAGCATTGCGATTGTAAAGAGTGGGCTTTAATGGTAGACTATACCTGTGATGGGATAGAAGACCTGATTTGTGGCGCAGGTTCAGCGGGGCAACAACTTGCGGCGTATAAAAACACGCCGCTGGGTACCGATTCCATTCAGTTTATTGAACAAATTAGGCCTATAACCCACCCTTTTTTTACAGCACCACTGGAGTTATACACCACCCTTACGGATATCCCCGCTTTGGTGGATGTAGATTACGATGGCGACTTGGATATCATCAGTACCCAACCCAGTAGCAACCGTTGGGCATTATATCGCAATTTGGCGATGGAAGATTCTGGGCGCTGTGATACCCTCATCATGGAATATGACACCTCTTGTTGGGCCCACTTTGGCGAAAATTTTAACAACGACTCTCTCATTCTGGCGGATACCTTCGTTTGTCCCCGGTCGGATCGATCTCCCTATATACCTAGTGGGGGAACCCGACATGAGGGGGGGACGATTTTGGTGCTCGATACCAATGCCGACTCTCTAATGGACGCCCTAATTTCAGATGTATCTTACAACACGGCTGTCCTGGCAATTAATCAAGGAACCATATATGATGCCTTGATGGTGGATGCAGAGTATCGGTATCCAAAACTTGATTCTTCCATCAACGTGACGATTTTTCCTGGTTTGTTTCATCTGGATGTCAACAATGACAACATCCGAGATTTGGTCGTCGCGCCTAATGCCCAGGTCGGTGGAGAAAATGTGGATAACACCGTTTTATACTTGAATTTTGGGCAAGATAACAATGTTGATTTTCGATTTCAGGGGCGCAGCTTTATCGCCAATGAGCAAATTGATGTAGGAGGGGAATCAGTTCCTTATTTCTTGGATTTCAATGCCGATGGATTGTTAGACCTGCTAGTGGGAGCAGATTTTACCTCTCGACGGGAAGCCAACAGCGTTGAGACCACCAATACCTATCAACTTCGGCTTTTTCAAAATATTGGGGACAGTGACAGACCTGCCTTTCAATTGGTAGACAGTAACTACCTGGATTTTCAGGCTTTGCAAAACAATGGCACCCTGATTAGTCGAGCGGTTCCTGCTGCAGGAGACTTAGACGGAGATAATGACCTTGACTTGTTATTTGGCACTACTTCTGGGAAGATTTTTCATTACAATAATATTGCTGGTCCTGGGAATCCTGCACAATGGGTACCCGCCAATCCCTTTGAACTGGTAGATGACAATGGTGTTCCCATTGATCCGATCAGTGATAGCGCCCCAGAACTTTATGATTTAGATGGGGATGGGGATCAAGATCTGTTGGTAGGTAGCCGAAGAGGCCGAATTCAGTACTATGAAAATACCAGTACGGCAGGTCCAGCCATATTTACTTTGCGAAGTGAATTTTTTGGGAAAATCCGAGCAAATGTAGATCCTTTATATCGGGATGAAAACCACAGCAAGCCAAGGATACTAGATTACGATCAAGATGGACAAGTGGAGTTGGTAGTGGGAGAAGTTTCAGGGAAAATTTTGGTCTATGAAAACCCTCAGCTGGGACTGACAGATTCGCTACCAATTGCTGAACAATGGATGGGGGGTACAGATTTTCAGTTTCGTTCTGCTTTGACGGCAGCAGTAATCGATTCGACAGGGGATCTTACCTGGGTGATTGGCAATCAGAGAGGGGGTTTATTTTTGCTAAATACTTTAAAGGAGGATACCACCCAGATAGTAGAACCTGATACCTGTCAACCCTCGCAACAATTTCAGGTGTCTATTGCCGCTGATAGAAGTACTTTTTGTGCGGGGGACACGGCATCTTTGCAAGCGAGCACTACTGCCAGTAATACCCAGTTCTCCTGGTTACCGCGCCTTAACTTAAGTGCCAATGAAGGTGCTTCAATTAAAGCCTATCCTGCAGTGACGACAACTTATGTTTTAATTGGACAGGATGGAGAGTGCCAAGCCAGTGATACCATTACCTTGACGGTTATTCCAGTACCTGGTGCTGCTCCGACCGTGAGTGATGATCAAATTTGCCTAAATGATACGGTAGAATTGGTCAGCAATGCCGCGAATTCCGATCAAATAAGATGGGTCATTGCGGGAGATACCTTAGGTGAATCTCGACCTAAAGTTAGCTTTGCGCAACTTGGTAGCTATCCGACAGAATTGTTACTGAGTAACTTAGCTACCTGCTCAGCGGCTTTTGATGGTCCCACCATCAATGTTATATCATCCCCACAGGCCGAGTTTGTTCTCAGTCCTGGGGCTGGGCGAAGTATTCCTCTAAACTTTCCGGTGACTTTTACCAATCGGTCGCAAGGAGCTACAGAGTACATATGGAACTTCGGCGACGGTACTACGGCTAACTTTGCCAACCTAAATCACACTTATCTACAAGAGGGAACCTTTGAAATTAGCTTGATTGCCTTCAATGATGAGGGGTGTAGCGATACTGCTCGTTTATCTATAGAAGTTGCAGAAGCTAACCTGTTCATTCCCAATGTTTTTACTCCCAATGAAGATGGTTATAATGATAAATTCCAGGTTACCTATGGAGGGGGGGAAACTGCACAATTGCTGATTGTGGATCGCTATGGAAGGGAGATTTTCGTAAGTGATAATCCAGCTGGTGAAAGTTGGGACGGAAGAAATCAGCAAGGACGACCGATGCCAGAGGGAGTTTACTTCTACGTTTTTGCCTTGGATGGCGAACGACATAAAGGAAGCATCACCTTGCTGCGCTAGATTTGGGGCTTCCGGGGGGAGGTCGTAACTTTTGGGTTCTCAAACGAAAACATGGAATTTGCTTTTTCTTATTCGCCCTGGTGGCTGGCTCTGATCCTTCCTTTGGCGGCTTTTCTGAGTTGGTGGCTATATCGAGGTACCCGAGACCTTTTGGGGCGAGGCCCGCAATGGCTGCTGACCATCTTTCGGATGACGGTGCTTACGGGACTTGGTCTCCTGTTGCTTGAGCCTTTGCTTACTTCACTCAGTAAGTTGACCTTTCCTCCCATTGTAGCTGTTCTGCAGGATGATTCAGAAAGTTTGGTGATTCAATCTGATTCCACATATGTACGTGAGGCCTATCCCCAAGCCTTGCAAAGTTTTCTGAATTCATTTGAAGGAGAAGACTATCAGGTTGATGCATATAAATTCTCCAATGAAGTTTCTGCGGATCTCAACCCAGACTCCCTTCGGTTTGATCAGGCGGGAACCAATATATCGGCAGGATTAAACTACCTCGAAAACCTGTATCAAAATCAAAACTTAGGCGCCATTGTGCTGATTAGCGATGGAATTCCGACTGCCGGGGTCAATCCATTGTATGAGTTAGAGGGAGTGCAGCAACCCGTTTTTACGGTCTTGATGGGAGACACGACCGCTCAACGAGACATTCGAATTCAAGAAGTATTATTCAATGAAATCGCTTACCTAAATACCGAAATGCCGGTGCGGGTAAAGGTTAAAAATGAAGGATACAATCAAGCAAACTTGAAAGTTACCTTGCGTAACCAAGGTAAAGTTTTAGGTAGTCAAAACGTGACTTTGACTGCCAGCCAAGAGGAGGGCAGTGTAGATTTCTATTTCAAGCCTGAAAAAGTTGGCCTCCAAACCTATCAGGTTACGGTGAGTCGCTTGGACGGAGAGATCACTTACCGCAATAATCAGCAGCGACTGTATATCAACGTGCTGGAAACTCGGGTCAAAATTGCCCTCTTTGCCGGTGCCCCTCACCCAGACTTAGGGGCCTTGAATCAAGCTTTTTCTCGAGAAGAGAGCTACGAACTGACTGAGTTTGTTTTGCGTAGACCTGGAATTTTTTATCAGGATCCCAATGCCTATAACCTTGAGGATTTTGATTTATTTATTCTGCACAACTTCCCCCAAAGTCGCTTGGATGAAGCTACCGTCAAAAAATTGGCATCGGTCATCGAGGAAGAAAAAACCCCTGTCATGTATTTGGTAGGGATCAGCAATGATTTGCCGACCATGAGTCCACTTTTTGATTACATGGGGGCTACTCCTAAGGGAATTTCCCCTAAGTCAGAAGAGGTCATCGCCAACTTTCAACCTGAGTACCGCGACCACTCGACTTACACCTTTGGAAATAATTGGCTTAACTGGATCAACAACGCTCCGCCGCTCTACCGAAATCAATCCGATTGGCAGGCCAAAGCCACGTCTGAAATTTTTGCTACGGCTCGCATCAAGAATGTAGCGCTAGATTACCCAGTTTTAGTTTTACAGAATCAATTGGGGCGGAAAAACTTGGTCTTGCTGGGTGAAAATTTTTGGCGCTGGCGGCCGCACAGTTACCTGGAAAGTGACGACTTTGAGTTGTTTGACGAATGGTTGTTCAATATCATTAAGTGGCTTCGGGTAGATGATGACAAGCGCAAGTTTAAAGTTGAGCCTACCAAGCGTCTATTCACCGGAGGCGATCCAGTGATTTTCCGAGGCCAAGTTTACGATGACAGCTATAATCCCGTTTCGGCAGTAGACATAAAGATGGTCTTAACTGACCCTGAAGGTCGTCAAGAGGAGTTTTATCTCAATGAGACGGGGGAAGCCCAATACTACTTGGAGTTATACAACTTGGCGGAGGGGGCCTACTCTTACGTCGCTGAAGGGCGAAAAAGCGATCGCCTCTTGGGCCGAGATCAAGGAGAGTTTTCCATTGGTCGTTCCAACGTGGAACATTTCCAGTTGCAGGCGGATCAAGATCTCATGAAGCAAATAGCGCTACGGAGTGGGGGACAAGCATTTTCTGTCCGAGATTTAAGCGAAGTTACTTCAGCGCTGAAAGCTCTTCCGAACCTCAAGCCTACCAGTGAATTCAAGAAAAATCGCAAGTCTTTTCACGAGTATTGGTGGATCATGGTCTTGCTGCTAGCCTTTTTGTCTACAGAATGGATTGTGAGAAAGGTGAATAGCATGATGTAGAATCCCTTCATTTATCCTAATAGAGTGGTGGTATTGCACGGTCAAATTAGACCGATCGCGATACATGCGTTTTTTTGATTATATTCATAGAGAATATTTCGAAAATTAATTACAACTACTACTCTATGAGACCTCTTGCCCTCCTAGGTCTGCTGGTGGCTTTTAGTATCCCCAGCTGGGCTCAAGATGATATCCGAAAAGAACTACAAACTCGCTTTATCATGGCTGAAGCGGGGGATACCATCGATGTACCTGCAGGGAACTTCATCTCTTCTGGTGCGATTTCATTGGATGAAAAGGAAAACATTGTGATTCGAGGGGCGGGGATGGATCAGACCTTAATTTCTTTCAAAGGTCAAACTGATGGGGCTGAAGGAATCCGAGTAGACAACAGCAAAAATATCACCTTGATGGGCATGACTCTCCAAGATGCCCGTGGCGATTTGATCAAGGTGATGAATACCCAAGGCATTCAAATTATTGACGTCAAAGTCGAGTGGACAGGAAAGCCTAAGAAATCCAATGGGGCGTATGGTTTTTATCCGGTCGCATGTGAAGACGTACTGATCGACCGCTGTGTGGCGATAGGTGCATCGGACGCTGGCGTCTATGTAGGCCAATCCCACAATATCTTGGTCAGCAATACCGTGGCTTACCGCAATGTAGCCGGCATCGAAATTGAAAATTCTACTATGGCGGACGTGAGAAATTGTGAAGCCTATGAAAATA
>CAZFPQ010000264.1:0-9903 GCA_964521065.1 uncultured Bacteroidia bacterium
CTCAAAAATCCTGCGTTTGGCAAGCAAATACCAAATTCCAAACAGCCTCTAAGAAGCTTAGCCCTAACTCAAATACCATAGCTGCTTTTCTTTGCTCTGGGCATTTAATTATTTTTCTTGGACTCATACCTCAATCTGGATCTTATGACCTCTCATTCAACTACCCGCCGAGATACGATTAAAAAACTTGCTTTGGGGGGCGGTAGCTTGGCCCTTGCTCCTTGGCTTTCGGGGATGGGCTCTGCACCCAAGAATAAGCTTGGTGTAGCTCTGGTGGGCTTGGGTTATTACAGCACAGATTTGCTAGCCCCTGCCCTACAGCTCACCGAACACTGCTATTTGGCAGGCATTGTAACTGGATCTTACACAAAGATTCCCATTTGGCAAGAACGATATCAGATTCCCGACCGGAACGTGTATGATTATGATAATTTCGATGAAATCGCGAATAATGAAGAGATAGATGTGGTGTATATCGTCTTACCTAATTCTATGCACGCAGAGTTTTCCATCCGTGCCGCTTTGGCGGGAAAGCACGTTTGGTGTGAAAAACCCATGGCTTTGAACGTGCAACAATGCGAAGCCATGATTCAAGCGGCTGAAACGAGTGGGGTTTCTCTGTCGATCGGCTACCGCATGCAGCACGAGCCTGTTACCCGCATGCTGATGGGATTGGCCTTGCAAGCAGACTATGGGGAAGTCCGACACATCTCGGTAGCAGCCGGGTATTATGGGAAATACGGGGAGAATCCGGAGCATTGGCGAACTAAGAAGAGTTTAGGTGGGGGAGTGATGTATGACATGGGGGTGTATCCCTTGCAAGCAGCCCGCTACACCACGGGCCTAGAACCTATAGCTGTGAGGGGAGAACATCGCATCTTGAGGCCTGATATTTTTTCTGAGGTCGATGAAACGACCCTTTTTGATCTGCAATTTTCCAATGGCGCAATAGCCCAATGCGCTAGTAGTTTCGCCATGAACATGGATTACTTGCATGTGACCTACGACAAAGGCTGGGCTAAATTGGATCCTTTTTCCAAGTATGATAAGGTCGGAGGGACTTGTAGCAATGGGACCTCTCTCCGTCCTTGGGCTGGGAATCAACAGGCCCGTCAGATGGATGCTGAGGCTAGGGCGATTATAGAGGGGAGACCCCCTCTGGTTCCTGGAGAAGAAGGGCTTCGCGATATCCGGATTTTGGAAGCCGTATACCAGTCGGCTTCCTTAGGCAAATGGGTGGATTTGTAACAATGGAACAAGCCATGATTCCCTTATCAGTTCCCGATATTGATGAGGAAGACCTTCAATCCGTTCAAGCCTGCCTCAATTCTGGATGGGTTTCCTCTGCTGGACCATGGGTAAAGAATTTTGAACAGTCCATGGCCAAGTATTGTGGCGTGCCCGATGCCGTTGCGTTGAGCAGTGGAACCGCTGCTTTACATTTGGCTTTGCAAGTGGCAGGGGTCGGACCAGGGGATTTGGTTTTGATGCCTAATTTGACCTTTGTCGCACCTGCCAACGCCATTTCCTACCTTGGAGCTAGCCCCTTTTTGGTCGATGTAGATCCCGAGCATTGGCAGATGGATCTAGATCTGGTTAAAATGGAACTAGCCACCTGTCTAAAACGAGTAAATGGACATTGGGTAGAGAGGAATTCGGGGCGTAGGATTGCTGGTATATTGTTGGTGCATCTGCTAGGGTATGCCCATGATGTACATGGGTGGATAGAGCTAGCCCGAAAATACGGTTGGCCATTAATCGAAGATGCCGCGGAAGCGGTAGGGAGCAGCTATGATGGGAGGGCACTGGGTACCTGGGGGGATATTGGTTGTTTAAGTTTTAATGGAAACAAAATCATGACCACCGGTGGGGGAGGTATGGTATTTAGTCAGCATCCTGAATGGTTAGAGAGAGTTCGGCACTTAAGTACCCAAGCACGAGTAGACGCCTTCACATATTACCATGACCAAGTTGCTTACAACTACCGAATGTCTAGCATGGCAGCTGCCTTGGGTTTAAGTCAACTCAAAAGACTGCCCGCTTTCATGGCGCAAAAAAACGAGATCATGAATCGGTATCAGGCAAATCTACCTGATCTTGTATTCCCGATTTCAAGTGAAGCCTGTAAGCCTAATCACTGGCTTTGTACCGCAAAGGTTTTGGACCGAAATGGGTTGGCGCAAGCACTCCAAGAAGTTGGAATTCAGACGAGAGCCCTTTGGACTCCAATGAATCAACTCCCCATGTTTACTAGCTCCCCTTACCTTTCCCAAAACCAGGTCTCCCAGCAAATATTTCAACAGGCCTTAAGTCTCCCTTCCTCCTCGTCGCTCAGTGAAAATGCCCAAGCACGAATCCTGAAAAGTATCCAGCATTTCCAAGAGAGCTTGACCTGACAAGATCCCATGATGCCCCCTCTCTAATCTCGCCTCAAATCCTTATCGTCGAAAAAGACCTTTCTTCTTTGGCTTGATCTCAAAGCCTGCTTCTTGCACCAAAGCCATTACTTCCTCTGAACTCAAGTCTTGACCTTCAACGGTTAAGATCTTTTTGGGATTATCGGTGTCTACGGACCAAGCCTTGATGCGAGGTTCCTGATCCATGAATGGCGTGACTTTGGCCACACAGCCTCCACAGTTGATATTGGTTTGGTATTGGTATTTCATTGCTTTGAGGTTGATGGTTTTGGATAGATTGATCTTGATTTTCCTGGGTGGATACTATCCACCCCAAGTAGGTTTTCGCCTCGCCTCTCGCCTCTCGCCTCCCGCTTCTCGCTTCTCGCTTCTCGCTTCTCATTTCTTAAACCGAAGGCGTAAGGAGTTGCCCACCACAATGACATCGGAAATGGCCATGGTCGCTACAGCCAAAATGGGCTTTAGGAAACCAAGGGCTGCGGCGGGGATAGCTAATACATTATAAAAAAATGCCCAAAATAGGTTTTGACGAATGGTTTTGACCGTATTTACACTCAACCGGTGTAGGTCAATCAAGCGACTTAGGTCTTCTTGAAGCAGAATGGCTTGAGCGGACTGTCTGGCAATATCGGTAGCGGATCCCAAAGATATTCCAACTTCTGCTTGGGCTAGGGCAGGGGCGTCGTTGATGCCATCGCCTACCATCGCGGTCGGAGCTGCACGACTTAAGACTTCTATTTGTTTGAGTTTTTCCTCTGGTAGCTGTTCGCCAAAGACAGACTCAATGCCCAATCGGTCAGCAACTAACTGACACCTTGCTAGTTGATCACCGCTGAGCATGATGGGTTTGATTTGTTGTTCTTTGAGGTACTGGATTACGGCCTCAGCCCCCGGCCTAATTTGGTCTTCAAGGTCAATACTGGCCCAGTAGGCTCCATTTTTTAGCAGATACAGGCTATGGCCAGGATACACTTCAAGGTTTGCTACCAATCGATTGGATCCTAATTGATAGGTATTTCCCATTTCATCTTTGCCTAATAGGCCAATTCCTTTGCTTTCGCTGACTTCACGTAACGCCAAGGGCGTTGAGCTACTCAGTGCTTTTCTGAGAGATCTGGCAATGGGATGTGAGCTATGTTGTTCCAAGGCTAATATGATCCCCTTAATTTGGTCCAATTGATCAGGATCACCATGAATGGCATGGAGACGGAACTCACCTGTGGTCAAAGTACCGGTCTTGTCAAAAACCACTTGTTTGACTTGGGCAATCTGCTCCAGTGTTCGTCCCCCTTTTATTAAAATACCTTTTCGAGAAGCGTTGCCGATACCTACTACTACGGCCGTTGGGGTGGCCAAACCCATAGCGCAGGGACAAGCGATCACTAATACTGCCACGCTGTGAATGATGGCGGAGGATAGGGAAAGGCCAAAGGCGAAGTAGCTGAGGACAAAAGTCAACAGGGCAATGCCTACCACTATGGGCACAAAAACTGCGCTGATGCGGTCGGCCAACTGCTGGATTTCAGGCTTTTCCGCTTGGGCCTGCTTAACCAATTCAATGATCTGAGACACAGTACTGGCCTTCCCCACTTGGGTGGCTCGCATACGTAAAGTTCCATTTACAAGCAGGGTTCCACTGATTAAGGCGTCGCCAATTGATTTAGTCTGAGGGAGACTTTCTCCCGAAATCATAGATTCATCGGTTTCTCCTGATCCTTGAACTACTTGCCCATCGGCAGGGATACGGTCCCCACTGTTGACCTGAAGTAGGTCTCCTCTTTGGAGATCGCTAAACGGAACGGTGCTGATTTGTTCTTCTCCGTCATTAAGCAAGATAATTCTTCTAGCTTTTTCAGGGCGAAGTTGGCTGAGAGCTTTAAAGGCAGTGGTGGTCTTCTGAACAGCCCGATGTTCTAACAGATTACCTAACAGGACCAAAGTGATGATGCTGGCTGCTGTTTCATAGAATAAAAAATCGGGCCCGAGTTGTAGAACAGTCCCGTACAAACTATAGCCAAAAGCTGCACTAGCTCCCAGGGTGATCAATACATCCATGTTGGGTACGCCGGACTTGAGGCTATTCCAGGCACTGCGTCCAAAATGCCATAGCCCCAATAGAAATACAGGGGCGGCCAGGGCGAGTTGAACCAGTGGCTGATGAAGCCAAGCCCAGGAAATAAACATGTGAGCAATCAGGGGCAAGGTGAAGATGAGAGATAAATAGAAATAGACTTCAATTTTACTCATGTTTCCTGCTGGGGCTCCCTCTTCTTGAACCACTTCGAAGCCCAAGCGTTCAATGCCTTTGACTAGGCTAGGCAGCTGTTTAGGCTCGATTAGTTCAAAATCCACCTCTCCACTACTGAAATCTACCTGTACCTTCTCCATTCCTTGCTTAGAGAGGTACTTTTCAATTCCCAGGGCACAGTTGGTACAGGTCATGCCCTTTACTTGAAGAGAAATATGTTGACTATTTGGCGACTCAACGGACGCGGTTGCGCCGTTTTGAAACTGTGACATAGATGTATGGATCGCAGTAGAAGGTAACTAGGTAAGGAGTGGTTAAATCCCGCGTCAAATTAACCTATTATACAAAGTTAATATCAATATACGTAGTTTGTTGTCGTTGGTTAGTCACCTGTATTCGAAAGAAAGACGCAGGGAAAAATTTGCTAGCTGGGAAGCCTAGGCTTATTTTCACCCTAATATTTATCAGACAAATACCTACTTACATATGAAGCTTAGAAATTTGATTGGCACTTTCTTGATCGTCTTCATCTTAATGGGAAGCGCTCAGTTGGTACAAGCTCAAAAACTAGATCAAAAGGTTATTCGCAAAGAGCTAAAGGAGATCATGCGCGAATTACCGGTGGAGGCCCAGCAAGATATTCTGCGCTACGCGGAAGCCAAAAAGGTCTTGGTAGCTCGCCAGCAGGCAGAAGAAGCAGAAGCTCCCGCACAGGCCGCAGCCCCTGCTACGCCTTCTACGCCTCAGACGGTAGATGTTGCCCCCCGACCCAGTGCTGTCCAAGCCGCTCCTCGAACCACAGGCCATCCCCCTCAGCGTCCTAAGTACATGCTAGATGCCGAAGCGCTCACGGCCACGACGGTGGATTGGTATGTAGCAGAGCATGATTTTGGCGAGATTAAGCAAGGAGAGACCGTAAAGTATGTCTACCGTTTCAAAAATACCGGTGAAGCTCCCCTGAAATTGACTCGGGTAAAAGCTTCCTGCGGGTGTACTACGCCTTCTTGGAGCCAGAAGCCTATTCCTCCAGGTGAAGAGGGCTTCATCGAGGTGGCATTCAATTCAACGGGCAAAATGGGTAACCAGCGCAAAACGGTGGTGGTGACCGGTAATTTTGATCCAGTGAATAAAATTCTTCGATTCCAAGGCAATGTGGTAGCTGAGTAGGTCCTGAACGAGTTTTCAAATCACATTTCTTAATCAAAAATAGGGAAGCGGGCGTTCTAAGCTCGCTTCCCTATTTTTCTGAAATTTCAGACTTTATTGAACAAACACAGATTTCAATTGTTCTATATGATGACTTTTTTATGCATAAACATCGAAAAATTTACATATTTTAGAAACATTCTAAACAGCTTCTGGCGGCGAATATTCGCTTGACATTCGTTATGGGCCAAGGTAATTTTGACTTCATAGGAACCACATTTTAACCTTAATGCTCCATGAGTTCTACTGCATCTTTGTTCTCTTATTCCATAGGAAGGAAACTGGTAATGGCGCTGAGCGGCCTCTTTCTGGTTTCCTTCCTTTTCGTTCATGTGGGGGGCAACTCCCTGCTGTTTCTCAATGATGGAGGAGTTGCTTTCAACGAGTTTGTGCAATTCATGACTTCCAATCCCGTGATTGGTGTCTTGGAGTGGGTGCTTTTTGGTGGATTTTTGATCCACATCATTTACGGATTCATCCTGACCGCTCAGAACCGTGCTGCTCGTCCCGTCCGATATGCCTACAAGAAAAATGCTGGAAGTACTTGGTTCTCGCGTAACATGTTTCTTACTGGCTCTATTTTGTTGGCTTTTTTGGCGATTCACATTACCATGTTCTATGGGCGCTACCACTTTGCGGGTACCGAATCAGATGTGGTAGAGACGGTGGGAATTCAACAGGCTTATGATTACTCTTACAAAGTTCTTACCCCTGTCATGGCAGGAGACCAAGAGTTATTGGGGGCTAAGTCCTACGTAACCCTTGAGAAGCTGCAGCTTCTTAAAGATGCTGGGAAGATGGACGCCCAAGTGACGGCCATTTCCATGACCAACGTAGTTAAGGCTTCATTCTCTATCTGGTACATTGTCGTGTTTTACGTGATTGCCATGGCCATCCTGGCCTTTCACCTGTCACATGGATTTGAGAGTGCCTTTCGGACTTTAGGTTTGGTACATAAAAAATACATGCCTCTGATCAAAGGTGCAGGCTACTTCATCGCGGTGGTGATTCCTGTTCTTTTTGCTCTAATGCCTGTAGTCTTCTTTTTTCGTTGATCGCCAGCGATCCTTGTTACCCTTAGCTTTTTACCCATCAAGAAATTTTGTTTCAAATGAAATTAGACGCTAAAATACCCAAGGGCTCGCTAGCCGAGAAGTGGGACAATCACAAGTTCAACATCAAGCTGGTAAACCCTGCAAATAAGCGCAAGTTCAAGATCATCGTCATTGGTACAGGCTTAGCTGGCGCTTCAGCCGCGGCCACTTTGGCGGAATTGGGCTATCAGGTAACCACCTTTTGCTTCCAAGACAGCCCACGTCGGGCTCACTCAATTGCAGCTCAAGGTGGAATCAACGCGGCGAAGAACTACCAAAACGATGGGGACTCCATCTACCGCCTTTTTTATGATACCATCAAAGGAGGTGACTACCGTAGCCGTGAGGCCAATGTGTACCGTTTGTCTCAAGTTTCAGTCAATATCATTGACCAGGCGGTTGCACAAGGTGTACCCTTTGCCCGTGAATATGGCGGGTATCTAGATAATCGCTCCTTTGGTGGAGCGCAGGTATCGCGCACCTTCTATGCCCGCGGTCAAACCGGTCAGCAATTGCTGCTAGGTGCTTATTCTGCTCTTGCCCGCCAAGTCGGTTTGGGTAAGGTCGAGTCACTGACTCGCCGAGAAGTGCTCGATATCGTGATGATCGACGGGCATGCCAAAGGCGTAATCGCTAAGAACTTACTCAATGGAGAAACAGAGCGCCACGCTGCCGATGCAGTGGTCATCGCTAGCGGGGGGTATGGCAACGTATACTTCCTCTCCACCAATGCCATGAATAGCAATGGTTCTGCCGCTTGGCGCGCCCACCGCAAAGGAGCTCTTTTTGCCAATCCTGCTTACGTTCAGATTCACCCAACCTGTATCCCTCAGCATGGAGATTATCAGTCTAAACTGACTTTGATGTCTGAATCTCTGAGAAACGATGGCCGGGTATGGGTTCCCAAGAGCCAAGAGATGGCTGAAAAGGTGCGTACAGGTCAGGTCCGTCCCAATCAGGTGCCTGAGGATGATCGTGACTATTATCTCGAGCGCAAATATCCTTCTTTTGGTAACCTAGTGCCTCGAGATGTAGCTTCCCGCAATGCCAAGTATGTCACGGATGAGGGTCGCTCAGTAGTTGACAATGGTGAGGCGGTATTTCTTGACTTTGCTGAGGCGATTGGCAGACTGGGTAAAGATACCGTTCAAGCCCGCTACGGAAACCTCTTCGAAATGTATGAGCGTATTTCCGCAGACAATCCATATGAAACCCCCATGATGATCTTCCCTGCGGTTCACTATACCATGGGCGGACTCTGGGTAGACTACAACCTCAGCACCAACATCCCCGGCCTTTATTCGCTAGGGGAGGCCAACTTCTCTGACCACGGAGCCAACCGACTGGGAGCTTCGGCATTGATGCAAGGGCTGGCCGACGGTTACTTTGTGATCCCGTTCACCATCGGGGACTATCTTGCTTCCCAACCTTTGAACGATCATCCTACTACTGACCACCCTGCCTTCAAGGAAGCAGAACAGGCCGTGGATGATGAAGTAAATCGCTTGATTCACAACCAAGGTTCTCGTTCTGTTGACAGCTTCCACAAAGAACTGGGCAAAATTATGTGGGATTACTGTGGCATGGCTCGTAACGCGGAAGGCTTGAAAAAGGCTAAGACCATGGTCCAGGACTTGCGCAATGAGTACTGGAAAGATGTGAAAGTTCCAGGTAGCGACAAAGATTACAACCCCGAGCTACAAAAGGCCTGGCGGGTAGGTGATTTCATGGAACTGGGAGAGCTGATGATTGACGATGCGCTCCAAAGAGAAGAATCTTGTGGAGGTCACTTCCGAGAAGAGTTCCAAACTCCAGAAGGTGAAGCACTTCGTCGAGACGATGAATTTGCTTACGTGGGAGCTTGGGAATACCAGGGCTTCAATGAGCAAGAGATCATGCACAAAGAAGAGCTGCAGTTCGAGTACGTGGAATTGAAAACCAGGAGCTACAAGTAAGCTTTACCATCCTTCAACAAAGAAAATATTTTCAGCAATGAGCGGAAAATCAATGAAAATAAATCTCAAGATCTGGCGTCAGCAGGACGACCAAGATAAGGGCAAATTGGTCGATTATACTTTGAACGAAGTCTTTCCTGAAATGTCCTTCTTGGAGATGCTGGACGTTCTCAATGAGGACCTTATTGCGCAAGGAGAAGAACCGGTTGCTTTTGACCACGACTGTCGTGAGGGAATTTGCGGTAGCTGTGGCATGGTGATCAACGGTGTGGCCCACGGCCCTAACCGCATGACCACCACCTGCCAATTACATATGCGTACCTTCAAAGATGGAGATACCATTTATATCGAACCATGGCGGGCCAAAGCTTTTCCGGTAATCAAAGACCTGATGGTAGACCGTACCGCTTTTGACGCGGTGATCGAAGCAGGAGGGTTTATTTCTGTGAACACGGGTTCGGCTCCGGATGCCAATGAGATTCCTGTGAGCAAGGACATAGCTGATGAAGCGATGAACGCGGCCGAGTGTATCGGCTGTGGGGCTTGCGTGGCTTCTTGCAAGAATGCCTCAGCTATGCTTTTTGTGTCTGCTAAGGTATCCCATATGGGTGTCTTGCCACAAGGAAAGCCTGAGAAGATGCGCCGGGTTCAAAAAATGGTTGCGGCCATGGACGAAGCAGGATTTGGAAATTGTACCAATACCAAAGCTTGTGAAGTTCAGTGCCCCAAAGGCATCTCTATCACCAACATTGCACGAATGAACGCAGACTTCATCAAGTCTAAGGTTGTATCGGAGATTGATGAAGCCTAGTGGTTAAACCATTAATTGACCGTATGGAAACTGTTTAGATTCAGTTTTTGTACCCGAGAAAAATTCAAGGGGGGAGTTTGGCCATGATCGCCAAAACTCCCCCTTATTATTTCTAATCATATTTTATGAACCCTAGCCACCTGATCGCTAAGCATCTTCGAGACTTATACCT
>CAZFPQ010000265.1:0-9857 GCA_964521065.1 uncultured Bacteroidia bacterium
GCTAAGGGCTAAGGGCTAAGGGCTAAGGGCTAAGGGCTAAGGGCTAAGGGCTAAGAAAGTCCAGAATCCTTAACTACTTAACTTTTTCACTACTTAACTTTTTCACTATTTAACTTTTCCCTGCCCAACTTTTCCCTGTCCTCCGTCCTATCTCTGCGCCATTTAATGTTTCGCTAACAGAAAAGCCCCGCAGATTTGGCTAACTTGCCCGCATGAAGCGATGTTTACTCTGGTGCCTAAGTTGGAGCATGATGTTAGCCTCCGTTCAGGCACAATTGTTTCCCCCATTAGGAGCCCAACGGGCGGGCATTTCTGGCCTTACTCCCCTAAAAATTGAAGTTAGCCCACGTGCTGCCGCCTTAGGAAGCGCCAACATATGCCTGACGGCCGATCCCTATGCCACCTACACCAACCCTGCCACCCTAGATCAATTAGGAGGAACAGGAATTGCCACCACCCATACGCTATGGGCGGCCGGTACTCATTTTTCCTACCTCAGCCTTACCCAGCAGTTTGGGGTCGGAAGTTTTGGGCTTTCTGTAGGCGGATTCAACTCTGGTGTCATCGAAGAACGCACCACCTTTCAACCTGGTGGCACAGGCCGCAAGGTCTATGCCTCTACCTTCACCCTAGGGCTAAGCTATAGCAAACAATTGACTGATCAGTTTAGCTGGGGAACAACGGTCAGGCTGATCAATGAGCGTTTGGCTGAATTTGTCGACAATACAGCGGTCATTGACCTAGGCTTCTTATATGAAACGGATATCAAAGAACTGCGCTTTGCCGTTTTGGTGCAGAATTTTGGCCCTACCACAACGTTGAGTGGCTTTCGGGAGATTGATACCACCTTCAACTCCCGCCCGATTACCCTTGATGCTTATCCCGCTCCAACGGTATTCAAACTGGGACTTTCTTTGGTTCCGTATCGCAGTGAAGGCGATCAACACGTCATCACTACCTTGGCCCAACTTAATCATCCCAATGACAATGCTGAAAATATTCGTCTGGGTGTAGAATATGCCTACCGACAATTATTATTTCTACGCATGGGCTACAAAATCAATGTGGACGACCAACGGCTCCCTACCGCCGGACTCGGCTTGCGGATGCGCTTGGGTAGACATCCCATGATGCTAGACTATGCCTTTGATCCCTTACAGTTCTTGGGAATTGTGCACCGCATTGGACTGTCCCTGCACTTTAGCGATGCAGTGACGAGGTGAGAGGCGGGAAGCGGGATAAAGTAATCTTGTGGTCATTGCTATCTACCCATTCGATTGACTAAACTAGATTTGCCTATTCATTCCAGTTATAAATTTGAGCCATTCTTGAGCATCTTCTAAGATCGTGATTGCATGAGTCGACTCCCTTTTTTCCGAAAGCGTAAGCGAGCTATTTGGCAAGAATTGGCCAGGCAGCTAGAAGGTGCTTTCGTACCAGGTACAGGCTGGCGGAAGCACGATGCCGTAATTGCCAAGGTTGACGACTGGACCATCATTTTAGAAACATATAAAAAAGGCAAGACGCTCGGTACCCGCATCCGTGCCCCCTATGTAAACCGAGACAGTTTCTACTTCCGGATTTTTAGAAAAAAAGCATTCAGCGGGGTCCAAAAGCGATTGGGGATGCAGGATTTAGAAGTTGGATGGCCCAACTTTGACGATCCTTTTATCATCCAGTCCAATGACGTGCGCAAAGTTCAAATGCTCTTCACTCCCGAACGCATCCGCCAATTGATATCCTGGCAACCTGCCATCTTCTTAGAAAATGATCCAGATGAAGGCTGGATGACTGATACTTGGGGGGAAGGTACTAGTGAGTTGACCTTTTCGGTCCCTGGAGTTATTACCCAGCTGGAGCAGTTACATGACCTATACGAACTATTTGCAGAAGTTCTGAATCACCTTTGCCACATTGGATCTGCCTATCGAGATGACCCTTTGATATAATTGAACAAAAAGAAAGCGTCGGTCAGGAGAAAATTGGTCTCCGAGCCTCGTCTATCGCTATCTTCTAAGTTGAAATGTTGAACATGAATCAAAGCATATACCCTTTCCTACTTTTGCTGCTGTGTAGCTTAACTGGCTGTGAAGGTTTTTTTGGTACCCGCACTCCCATTGATTTTCTTGATGAGCCTACTTTTGATGAGCGACAAGTGGCCTACGTTCCTATTCAGCCCGTATGGGACGAGATTGGTTACCCTATTGACGTGATCGCAGGCTATGATGAGTTGATTTACGTAGCAGACTCCATCAGTAGTGAAATCATCTCTTTTGACCAGGCAGGTAATGAGACAGGGAGATTTTTTGTTCCTGGATTACATGCCATTGCCCAAGACCGGCAGCTCAACCTCTATGCCACCGGTACCAAAGACACCACCATCGACGGCATTGACTTCACCTTGGCAGCGCTGTACCGAATCGACCTCAATCGCAGTGGAGCCTATGGCCTTAACCAAGCCAGCATTGATACCGCCATTGTCCATCCTTTTTATTTCCGGATTAGTTCCCCAGTTCTCAGCGACCAAGAAGTACGTTTTCTCGGTTTGGCTACCCGTGGCAATGGAGACCTTTATCTAGTGAGGAGCGGTCCAAGTAACATTCCCAACCAATTTGGTGGCCCAGATGACGCCGTATTGAGCGTAATCAACCAAGATGGGCAATTACAATCACCCCGCCCACTGAGGATCTCGACAGAGTTGGGGGTTTTCAATGACTACTTCCAGGCCCCAAGAGCCATTACTACCCGATCTCAAGCTCCCCAAACGCCAGGCCCAAGAAGTGAAAGAGGCTTTTATTTCACGTCAGCCTCCCCATCGGTGGCATTAGGCGTACAATCCATCCTCCGGATCGAAGATGTAGGTGGAGTGACTTATCGCCAAGAACAATTGGCCTCCCAAGACACCAGCAAAGCAGATGGGATCTTATACGAAGCACAGCGCTTTGTTACACCGAGTGATATCACCATCGCTGGGGATGAAACTGGTTATGTCTTCATCGTTGATGCCGCAAAAGATTCCTTGTACCAATTCAACGCACAAGGGTTTGAAGGGGTAGAAGCTCCCCAAGGATCACGTTCGGACAAGTTCATCAGGGTTTCTTTTGGTGGGACTGGACAAGGCCTTACACAATTTAACCAGCCGCGCGGAGTTGCCTACCTCAATCAATTGCTGTACGTCGCAGATGCTGGAAATGGGAGAATCTTGCGCTTTCAGTTAACTACTGATTTCGACTAAGACGCAAATCATGCTCAATGGATGAGAGGAGGGCTTGGGCCATGTTTTTCCGGTCAAAGTGCTCCTCCGCTAGTCTACGGCCATTCTCCCCCATGGATTTACGTCTTAAAGGGTTTTGGGCTAGACTCAAGATTGCCTTAGCCAAGCCTTCGGTATCTCCTTGGTCTGCGGAAAGGCCGGCTTCCCATTTTGTCAAAAAATCAGCTTGCCAGCCTCGGTAGTTGATCAGTACGGGTAAGCCCGCAGCAAGATAATCGAAGAACTTAGTGGCAGAATTTGCCTCTAGGACTGGGTAGGGAGCAAACGAAACCACCCCCACGTCTGCCTCTGCCAACAGTTGAACCGCCTCCTCTCGGCTGAGTCTGGGCCGAAATGCGACACGGCTAAGCCCTAAAGCTCGGGTATGAGCTTGTACTCGGTTTGAATCATTGCCTTGCCCAATCACCGTAAAACTCCACGCCTGAAAGCCACTTCTTTCTAAGTGATCCAACGCATCCATTACCTGGGTCAGGTCATTGGCCAGGCCTATGGTTCCTGTATAAATAAGCTTAAGGGATGCCCGATGTGAACGCGGTACGAAATGAACACGAGCCAAATCTGCTCCATTGTACACCACCCGAACTTTCTCCCCATCTATGCCATGGGCTTGAATTTGCTGAGCCATACCCGGGGAATAAGGAAAAATCAATCGCGCCTCCTGATAGATGCGTTGACTCCGCCGCAGGAGCATCCTGGCTAAACTCTTGGAGCGTATTACTCCCATTCCAATGGGAACCTCAGGCCACACATCTGCCACTTCTAAGTAAAAGGGCAAACCCAATTTCCGGCTCAGCCAACGGCCTAACTCGGCCACACTTAAGGGGGCGGTATAAGCTAAAATAGCCTCTACAGGCGGAAGCTTTCGGCATATGCGCCGGGCTTGAAAAAAAAAGCTCAGGAAGCTCCATACTCGGCGAGGAAAGGGGAAGAGATGGTCATAAGGAACAGGTAGGAAAAATATCTCCACCCCCTGAAACAAAACTGACTGTCCAGGCGGTGGCAAAGGCCTCAAAGGGTGATCCGCAGGCAGGTGCGCATCACTGGCCAGAAAAGTAACCTGGTGTCCCGCCTGGGTCCATTGCTGGGCAAAGCGCCAGCAGCGATCATTGCCGGGGCAGCCCGGCAAAACCAAAAGTTGCTGAACGTAGAGCAGGTGCATGGGGCCAATTTAGACCTTCCAACGGATATTTTATCTTTAGATAGACTGAATTCGTCTACTTTCCTTCTCAAACACTCCACCATGAAATCATTTCACATCCTATTCACAACGCTTGACATTTGGAGACCATCCCCTCAGAAATAGATCAAGCCACAGAACTCAGATACATCAACTGGGGAGCCAATCAACTCACCACTCTTCCACCTGAAATGGGAAGCTTAACCCAATTGAAAAACCTTGGTTTAGGCCACAATCGATTAACTGAATTACCAGATTCCTTTAGAGGCTGTTTGGAAATTTTCCTTTACGCGCCAAACTTGTCTTTTTGAAACCTGACTACATCATCTTTCCTCAAAATAGCTCGCTATTTCTCGGAAATCTTCTTTGCCAGAACTCAAAAATCCTGCGTTTGGCAAGCAAATACCAAATTCCAAACAGCCTCTTAAACCATTAACTCAACTCACTTTCGCAGGCTTAGACGACAATCAATTTACCCACGTCCCTCCTTCGGTGTATCACTGGAATGAAGTGTATAACCTCTGGTTACATGATAACGACATTACCCGACTCCCAACGGAGTTGGCCAACCTAAAGTCCTTGTCTCATCTTCTCATTGACCCCAAAAAAATTCCTACAACAGACCTAGCATACCTAAAGCAAAAAAAGCCATCCTTGCGAATTCTAGATTATTGAAAAGGAAGGGTAAAAATCAGCCTTATGCCTCCAAATTCCTTCTTTCAGTTGCAGGAATGCCCCCCAGCCCGTAAACTCGCAAGCAGATTCGCTGAACTATGATTATCCAACTCGACCGTGCCCTTTCCGAGGAACAAATGGCACACATACAAGCTGAAATTAAAGCTCTTGGCTATAAGCATACGGAAGTCCGCACCCAATATGGCCACTACTTGGTAGGCATCGGTAAGAGCGAGTTTGACCCTCGTCGTATCGGAGCCCTGCCGGGAGTTAGAGACATCCATATGGTAACGGATGCCTACCAGCTCGTTTCAAAAAAATGGAAGGTTCACCCGACCCAGATCGACCTAGGAGATGGGGTGTTCATCGGTGGCAGGGACTTGGCCTTGATGGCTGGCCCTTGCTCCATAGAAAGTGAGGATCAGGTGAGACAGACCTTGGCACACCTCAAAGCACAGGGCATTCGCATCATGCGAGGAGGGGTCTACAAGCCTCGCAGTTCCCCCTATTCATTCCGCGGCTTAGGCATAGAAGGCCTCAAGATGTGGCACCGTCTGGCTCAAGCCGAAGGGATCAAAATCATCACCGAAGTGATGCAAGTTTCTCAGATTGAGGAGATGTTTGATTATGTAGACATCTTTCAAGTAGGTGCCCGCAATACCCAAAACTTTAATCTGCTGGACTCCTTGGGAGAAATAGACAAGCCGGTGCTGCTCAAGCGAGGCATTAGTGGGACCATCAACGAGCTTTTGCAGTCGGCGGAATATATCTTCTCAGGTGGCAACGAGCGCATCATGCTTTGTGAGAGAGGCATTCGTAGCTATGAAGGGGCTTACCGCAACACCATGGACATCAACGCCATTGCCCTGCTGAAAGAAAAGAGCCATCTGCCAGTCATCGCGGATCCTTCACACGGCATTGGAATACGTGACTTTGTAGAGCCAGTTGCGCTGGCCTCAATCATGGCAGGAGCTGATGGGGTGATCTACGAAACCCATCCCGTACCAGAGAAGGCTTTCTCTGATGCCCAGCAAACCCTTAGTTTTGATCAGTCTTCTGAGCTCACCAGAAAACTGAATGCATCGAGTAAGTTGATCCAGCATAACTTTCAGCTGGCCTAGTGCACAAAAGCCTGTGAACCCATACATTTTGCAGAATTAGCGGGTATTTTCTTTAACAGAAAAGGCCTTAGTCAGTTATATCCATACCGCTAAAAAGCTAAACAGAAGAACTATCTTGTGTACGCTATATTCACATATGAACAGATGACCCCATAATTCTAGGCGACTTTGTTACATCAACCCCATTCAAGATTAGGTATTGCGCAAATTCGCAATCAACAAGAAGCCTCCTTATTCGATCGTAGGCCTGTCCCAAATAATTACGCATGAAAATCTCCAAAGAAGACCCCATCTTGATCATCGGTGCCAGTGTCAGTGGTTTATTTACCGCCTGGGCTCTCAATCATTACGGCTATCAAAATGTAAAAATCCTTGATCGTCAAGCCCAACCTAGCTGGCCTAGGATTCCTCTGCATTTAGGCTCACAGGTATTGAATGCGTTGAATCAGATGGAGCGGGTGGGAGCCTTTGAGAGAATTGGTATTCCTTGGCAGGAAGCCGGACTAAGATGGAGCAGTGACCAAGTTTTTCACCGCATTGACTTACAAAAACTAAAGGACCAAACAGGCTTTTTTCCCTTATCGGTGGCAGCCCCTGACCTGCGAGAGCTGTTGATGAAGGACATACCCCAAGACAGCATCCTGACTGGCCATGAGTTCATCTCTTTTACTCAAGACAACAAGCGAGTAGAGGCTCACTTTTCCCAAGGCCAAGCCCACGAAGGACAGTTTATGATCGCTGCCGATGGCTTAGATTCCAGGGTAAGACTCCAGTTGATGGGAAAAAGCGAGCGTGAAGAAACCCGTTTAGCCACTTGGAGAGTGATTCTTGAACAAGATCAGATAAGCGCAGATTTAAAGGACGTAAACTTAGCCAATCGACAGGAATACCTTGGACCAGGCTTGCGTACTTCATACTTCCCACTGACCAATGGGCGCTTAGGGGCAGAATTTACCGCTTACGCCCCACCAGTCCCTCAACCTGCAAGTGAAGTCAAGTCTTACCTTGAAACCAGTTTTGCAGAATTTCCTGCCCCCATTCCAGCTTTGTTGGCTTCCATTCCACCGGAGCTGCTCTTGGTCAGTTATCATGCAGACCGGGCTCCGATCAAGCAAAACACTGCTGGTCGGGTGATGCTCATTGGCCAAGCAGCCCAACCTACCCTGCCATACTTAGGTTTAGAAAGCAATCTTGGCATTACCGATGCCTTGCTCTTGGCCCGTCTCTTGGACGAGAGTAGGAATTTGAAGCGGGCCCTAAGTCAATTCGAGCGCAAGCGGCAGACCCAGGTAAAAAGATTCTACCGGGCAGGCCATCGCTACGACCGAACGGTCTCACTCAAACAACGCTTTCGCTATTGGCTCCGCAAGACCATCTACCCAGCCTTGCCAGGGAGCAAGGCTTATGGCCCTTTTTATAAGATCAATCTTCTGGATTACCATCGGGGGAAATAGCCCAAACTCGCTTTTAAGGAATGCCGAAAAAATATGGGGCAGGGAAAAAATCTTCCCTGCCCCTATTCTTTTTGCTACAAATCACCAAAGATCTACTCAATCACAATGGTATCAGAGGTCACCGAAAATCCGGCGAACAAGCCTTGTCCTCCTTCGATGTTGGTATGAATCAAGGCTGGTTGGGCAAATGGGCTCAAACTAGCAGCGATGGCATCGTCCCTGGTTTCGGAGAATCGCCAATAATCCCGTGTAATGTGATACAGGGTGGAAATTAGCGTATCCCCACGCTCAAACTCAAAACCAGTTCCAAAGGTGATCAGTTCTCCGCTCCCTATTCCATCATCCAAGACAAAGTCTTGGTTGGTACGAGTGCCCCAAACACTATCTCTTTGTACCCGCTGCTGGAGCAAACGCCGATAATAGTTGGATTGAGTGGGATCATCCTGAAAATTGGTAATGAAGATCGCCAGGCTGTCATCGTTGAAGCGGAAGGAATTCGAAGTAAATTCCACCGGAGGCGGCACCATGGTACTCGCTCGTAAGGTATCTCCTTCTTCTGTGATAACCGTCATTCGATAGGTAAGGTCAAATCGATTAGGGACCACCGATCCAAGTGAAGCATATACCACCAAACTCTCCCCAAACAAAGGACCAAAATTGATGAGCAGAGATGTATCAATGACTTGGCCAATCAGATCGCTTTCTAAAGCGATTTCTAGGGGAACCAATGTATCGCTGGCGTTGCCATACTCCATGACGACGGTGGCATTGCGGACATACTGTAGTTGCAAGGTGTCAAAGAAGCCGACACTCTGCGATAAGACCACTGCAAAAGGTAAGCCTGGGCGCAGGTAGCTCTCCACCACGACCTCGGGTTCGTATTCTGGCAAATCTAGGTCTACTTGCTGCTGTAGGCTACATGAACCCAGCAGGAGTCCCAGAGAAAGCATGATGAGCGAAAAACGAGACATCATATTGTTGGTCTAGAGATCTTAAAACTTGAAGTTGTAGGTAACAGAAGGGATGATTGGGAAAAGGGCAACTTGCTCAGCAATGTTGCGAAACTCTCCCTCTGGCCGGGAGAACCGAACGAAGTACACATTCCGCCGGTTGTAGGCATTGTAAGCACTAATGGTGAGGTCAGACTCTCCCCACTTAGGGAAAAACTTGATGACCAGTCCCAAGTCTAATCGGTGATAGGCGGGCAAGCGGTCTGCACTACGAGGGCCATAAATCGGCACGAAAGTAGGATTGGGGTTTCCACCCCCACCTAGAAAGTCGGGGCCGAAGCCGACGGAGAGACCTCTAGGATAGGTAACGGCATTGCCCGTACGATATTCCCAAGAGCTACTCACACTTAGACGCCGATTGATTTCATACACCCCGACGATGGAGATATCATGCCGCCGGTCATTGCGTGGGTGGAAAGGCTCGCCATCGTTGATGGGAAGATTTTTCACTTCGCTACCAGGGATTTGGGTCCCGTCAAACTCCCGCCAAGTCCAAGACAAGGTATAGCCAATCCAACCGGTCAGCTTACCTTTGGTCTTTTCAATGTAAAATTCATTGCCATAGGCCCAGCCCCGGCCAAATACAAATTCAGCCTCCAGGTTCTCATTGACAAACAGGTTTGCTCCGTCCTTGAAATCGATCTGGTTTTGCAGCCACTTATAGTACACCTCATTGCTGAGTAGCCACTGCTCTCCCAAGGCTATGGTTACCCCAGCTGCTACCTGATCAGAAAGTTGGGGCTTCACATTTTCAGTAGAAGGGTACCAAATATCGGTGGGCAAAGTAGTGCCGCTGCTAGCTACCAAATGCAGGTACTGAGCCATGCGGGCATAGCTCAACTTGAGGGAGGCCTTAGGGGTAAGGCTGATTTTGGCGGCAAAGCGTGGCTCAGGATTGACATAGCTCGTTCCTTCGTTGACAAAGCCTGAAAGGCGAACTCCCGCGTTAATTTTCAAACGAGAATTCACCTCGTAATCATCCGAAATGTAAGCCCCCCACTCCGTACCGTAGAATAGCTCACCTGAATTGAGGTCGAAGGTACTGTCTGAAGAACCCGCATCGAATCCCCCTACCAAGAAGCGGTGGTAGATGCCACTGGCCCCAAAGTTTACCGTATGTTGGGAATTAGGCACCCAGGTAAAGTC
>CAZFPQ010000266.1:0-2487 GCA_964521065.1 uncultured Bacteroidia bacterium
GTTTGACAAATATCCTGATCATGAGCCCGCTAGAAAAGGTAGAAATAGGAGAAAAGAGGGTAAAAATGGGAAGTTGGGCTTGGAAACCGTGCTGAATAGGTGTGGGGATAGCTTGCCATTCGTTCAGATAAAAAAGATCGGATGCAGAGCCCACTCCACATCCGATCCTTATATTATTCTGGGCTGAACCTACCAGCCTCCGTCGGCTCCGCCTCCCCCAAAATCTCCTCCACCAAAGCCGCCGAAGTCTCCCCCTCCGAATCCGCCGCCCCAGCCTCCGCCAGAGCTGCCGCCACCCCAGCTGCTACCTCCCTGGTTGCCTCCACCCCAGCCACTGCCGAAGATCCAGAACCAAGGGAACCAGTTCCAGCCGCCACCCCCATAGCCGCCTCCTCCTCCGCCACCGCCTTGGCGACTGAGAATGATGAATAAGATGATCATCACAACGAAAACGATCAAGTTCAATCCCCCTCCAGAATTTTCTCGACTCAAGGAGTAGTATTCGCGCCCCGTACCTTGATCAAACTCTCCTTTGGCGGTCTGAACCAAGACCTGTAGGGCCTTGCTGATCCCCCCATAATAGTCATTCTGCTGAAAAGCCGGCCGAATCACGTTTCGAATGATTTGACCAGACAAAGCATCGGTCACCACAGGCTCCAATCCATACCCCACCTCAATGCGAACCTTGCGTTGGTTGGGATAGACAGCCAGCAGGACTCCATTGTCATTGCTGCTGCCTCCAATGCCCCACTTACGGGCCACATCGTTGGTAAAGTCTTTGATATCAGCCCCTTCAGGCATATCCATGATGACCAGGGCAATTTCATTGCTGGTTTCCTGGGCGTTTTGGGTCAGGTAAGCTTCCAAACGGATCCGTTCCTGAGGGCTCAGCAGTCCACTGAAGTCATTTACGAAGCCTTGGGATTCAGGAATCTGATCCATGTAGCCAAAGCCTTGCCCAAAAACGGTGGGCATGGCCAACCCCAGCACCAGCAGTAAGCTCATCCCCCACCGACGAAAAGTCAGCCATCCCCCACTCTTCGCCTCAGCCAATTGATATTTCATCAGGTAATTCATTGATGTCGTCGGATTGATAAGGGAAGAACTCTTTTAACTTCTCCCCGATATGTTGGATGCCATTCACGATACCTCCTGCGAAGTCTTTTTGCTTAAACGCCTCACTCATTCCAGCTGCGATCTCGTCCCAAAAGCCTTCTGGCACCACCGCGTGGATCCCATGGTCGGCGATGAGGGAGAACTTATGGTCTTTCACCGCCAAAAAGATCAGGACTCCGTTGCGCTGCTCGGTATCGTCCATGCCGAGGCGGGCAAAAGCCTTTACCCCTTGTTCGCGGGCGCTGAGGCCCTTCTTGAGTTTGGGGTCTAGGTGAACCCGGATCTCACCAGAGGTGTTTTTCTCTGCGGTCTGGATGGCAGATACGATCCGCTTGCCTTCTTCATCGGAGAAGAAGGTACGAGCGGGATTGGAAAACAAGCCCATGGGATCAGTCCTCAAAGTTTACAGAAGGAGCATTTTGAGCTCCTTGATCAGCTTGAAAATAAATCTTCTCCTCGAAGTTTAGGATGCCCGCAAAGATGCTTTGGGGAAACTTTTTGATATAAGTATTGTACTCCCGAGCCGAATCGTTGTATCGGCGGCGTTCGTTGCCGATTCGATTTTCGATGCCCTCTAGCTGATCTTGCAGGGTAAGGAAGCCCTGGCTAGCCTTAAGATCTGGGTAGCGTTCCGCTACTGAAAGCAGGCGAGAGAGGGCATTGCCCAATTGGCTTTGGGCTTGCTGGAAACGCTCAAATGCTTGGGGATCTTCCAAGACCTCTTTGGTCACGGTCATTTGCCCTACTTGGGCGCGGGCCTCGGAAATGTCGGTCAAGGTTTCTTGCTCAAAATCAGCCGCTCCTTTGACAGTCGCAACCAAGTTGGGCACTAGATCAGCTCGACGCTGGTACTGGGTCTGGACATTACCCCATTGGGCTTCTACCTTTTCTTCCAGTTCCACCATGGTGTTTTGGTTATTTTGAAAGCTCATGAAGCCACAGCCACCGAGAACCAATACACTGATTAAAAAAATCCAAAATGCTCTGCGCATGATATGTTTTGTCGTTTGAGTTATGTTTTGGGCGTAGTATCGCCGCTGTTTAATCGCTTCTAAGTTAGCATTTCTCAAGATGACGAAAAGCCTAGGAGGAATGTTTTAGGGGACCTTGAGATTATGAGAGGGTGAGATATTGAGACCACAGGTTTTTAGAGGTCCCAGTCCTTCGACGATTCTCCCCTAGCGCTTTGCTTACTTGATCCATACGTGGCTAAAGATGGGATTGAGGGAAAAAGGTTGGGATGAGGCTCGGCCGTAGATGGGCTACTTATTTCAACAACACCCCTTTAGCATATCGGTCGTTATACAGGATGTTGGTCATTCTCAAAACACCTAGCTCTTAGATAAGCAAAACCGATACGAGCAACTAAAA
>CAZFPQ010000266.1:2587-9842 GCA_964521065.1 uncultured Bacteroidia bacterium
TCATTCTCAAAACACCTAGCTCTTAGATAAGCAAAACCGATACGAGCAACTAAAAAGACTGCCGCTGAGGGGCGGGGCTATATGATCATAGGGTAAAAACGTAGGGCGAGAGGGGTCGCTGATTGTAATTTAGACGAGTACTGATACTCCTTCAAAAGGCTCAACAAATCTCCTTGCCTATTTCCCCAGTCAAAACCTTTCGAAACCTTAGATCAAACGGCATGACAAAACACATTTTCATCACCTTCCTGTTGTTCCTAATTACGGAAAATTCCCACTCCCAGAATGACTACCTTCCATATTATCAACTGATAAACAAGGTGAAAATACGTCAAGCAGCTGGGCAACATGACAGCTTGACTTTGTTCCTGAAACAAGCTTTTGACCTAGTGGCCTACGTCCATGTCGAGGACTTAAGGCTCGGAAAGCGAATTGCTAAGCAAGTAGGGGACAACGAATTGTTGGCTTACTGCGAACTTGCCTTGCGCGAAGCCAAAGATAACCTTGACCAAAGTTTACAAGCAAAGCTCGACAGCGCGGGTAAAGAAGACCAAAGGGTGAGGAGCAGAAAATATGTGAAGGCCAGGGACTATTGTAAAAGGTACCAAACTGACAGCAGTTTCAACTACCAGGAGAAGACCCTAGCCAAATCAAAGCGATTGATGGAGGAATGGAGGCGAGTCGACAGTGGTAATGTTGAGTTGATTAAACAGGTAATCTCAAGCCACGGGTTTCCCTCGGAAAAAATGGTAGGAGCAGCAACCAACTTCATGGTTTCCATCATTTTACTTCACTATGATGAAGATACCGCCAATCACGTTATGGGCGAAAGTTTAACAGTGGCATTGAGAGAAGGGGCCATAAGACCAAGGGGGTATGCTCGAATTATGGATAGACATCTGCTGAATGCGGGCAAGCCCCAATTGTTTTATTCCATCCCAATTAACTGGACTGGGATGACGGAGGAAGAAAGGATGGAATACAACAGAAATAGACTCTCCATCGGCCTCAACCCGCTGGAGGAGATGAACATCGTAGAAAGAAGGAACGGTACGGTGGTGGTGAAGCATTAAAAGTGTACCTGCTTGATCCAGCCCATTCTCTGTAAATGTTGGCTCTTCTCACCCAGCCAACATTCCCAACTTTTCTCAGCGACCTGTAAGGTTTTTCCTCGCTTTCTCAACCTATGAGAAAAACCACCAGATGAAAAACCTGATTTGGATCTTGGGAAGTATGCTGAGTTGGCTCCTGATCTCCCATCCCACAAGTTACTACGGTCAAAACGACCTCGAACTTCAAACCCAACTAGACCAATATCTGGCCATCCAGCAACAGCGAATGGGCTTCAGCGGCGTGGTCTTGATCTCAAACGCCAATGGCATTCTGGCCCAGTCGGCTGTTGGCCAGGCATCCATCAAACTCGACGTCCCGATGTGGGTGGACAGCAAGTTCAAAATGGCCTCCATGACTAAGGCCTACACGGGCCTCTTGCTTACCCTAGCTGAGCAAGATGGCAAGATAGAACTCTCAGATTCGCTGGAGATGTTCTTTCCCCAGCTAGAAGATCTGTCTTGGCGACAAATCACGCTGGCCCAGCTGCTCGGCCATAGCTCTGGCGTCCCTCATTGGACGGGCATGGAGGATTACTGGACGGTAAAGGCCAATTTGTCTTTGAGTCAAGACCAAATCCTAAAAGAGATCTTTCAGATGGGCCTTCTTTTTCCTCCAGGTAGCCAATCGGCCTACTCTAGCCCGGCCTACTATTTACTGGCTGTGGTATTGGAACAGGTGTATCAGCGTAGCTATGGGGCCCTTTTGCAGGAAAAAATCCTAGCGCCGCTTTCCCTAAGCAATACCCAAGTCTGCGATGGGCCAGCCATCATTCCTGGCCTCTGTGACGGCTATCACTTAGTCAATGACGACAGCTTGGTGCAGGCCCCCTACCGAAACATGGCCATGATGAAAGGAGGGGGAAATCTATGCGTTGATGCCGCTGATCTCAACCGCTGGTGTCGAAGCTTCCTGGACGCGGAAGCTTGGGGAGAGGAAGTCCAAGCCCTTTCGCTGCAAGCCCTCAGCGACTTGCCCATGCAGCATAAAAAAGGAGCTCGCTACGCGCGAGGTTGGTACATTCGCGAGGCCAGCCAGCGAGGTCCGCGGGCCTATCATATCGGCGGAGGGACCTACGGATTTTCATCTAAGGCAGCGATATATCCTGAGTCAAAAATTGCCCTGGTCATCTTGAGCAACGTCTCCTTCCTACCCCTAGATGATGTCTTGTGGAGAGACCTTGAGAAATTGGTGTTCAAGCAAGCGTTTCACATGCCAGATGCCTTTCCTCCCGTCATCCAACTTTCGCCCGACTATCTCAGCGAATATGCTGGTAGCTATCGCGCAGATAACGGTAGAAGCCTCCAGCTACTTTTGCATCAAAACCAACTCTTTGCCAAACTCGGCCCAGCGCCTCCCTTCCAGATGTATCCCTATGGAGAGGATGTGTTTTATGGCAAAAAGGTAGAAGTCCGGTTCCGTTTCCTCCGAGACGAGGCAGGACGACTACATTCCTTAGAGACCCAGTTCAAAGGACGGCAAGACCATTTCGACAAGGAATTAGCGAAATGAAAGAGAAGTTCTTAGCCGAAATTTTTTCCCACCAGGCCTTGGTTCATCGGGTTTGTCGCATGTACCGAGACCAGCAGGAAGACCGGGAGGATTTGTTCCAAGAAATCATCTATCAGCTATGGAAATCCTACCCTCAGTTCAAGGGGCAAGCCAAGATCAGCACCTGGATGTATCGCATCGCCCTCAATACGGCTATGGCCAGTTTTCGCAAAGGAAAAGTAGAGTTGGATGCGACTCCTCTAGAACAGATAGAGCTTGCAGGGGAAGACCCCGAAGATAACGATAAAGAAGCGCTTGAATGGGCCATCCGCCAGTTGAATGATGCCGAACGGGCCATCGTAACCCTCTACTTAGAAGACCTGAGCTACCGAGAAATCGCCGCCATCGTAGGCATCACCGAGAACTATGTGGCCGTGCGACTCAATCGAATCAGAGACAAGATCAAAAAACTATTAACCACCAACCCATGAACCTCGACGACTTAAAATCCAGTTTTTCCCACCAAGAAGTAGAACCCCACAGTCTCGCCAACTTGGGAAACATGCTCGATCCCGGCCAGCATCCCAGCCTCAAGGGCATTCGACGGCAATTAATCCTCGAAAGTCTGGCCTGGACCCTCTTTCTGGCCTTTTACCATGACTTCTTCGATGGCCAACAAAAGCCCTTTGTCTGGAACCTGCTCCTGATCTTGGCTGTGGCCGGTTTGCTGGTGCACAACTTGCTCGGCTATCGCATCACCAGCCGTCCCATTCAAGGGAAGGACCTTCGCTCATCTCTTGGGCACTACCTAAGCAAGATTCGTCGCTACGCCTGGGTGTCCATCGGGGCCAGAGTCCTGGCCATTCTAATTTTGTTTGGGTTTTTCCTATCCTCAGTTGATTTTGAGGCGCGACATTATGTGGGGGTAGCGGGAATCGCAGGCTTGCTCCTGGTGCAGGGTTTCTTGCTTTGGCGGGTTTGGAAGCGGCGGATAGAGGTAATAGAGGAGCAGGTGGGGCAGTTGGTGGGGTGAGTGAAAGGACTTAGCTTCAGGTGACCAGGAAAGAGGAACGGAATGATCCTTGGGAAACTATATCCTCCACTTACCTATCCCCCCATACTTAGCATATTCTTTCCCTACTCTAGAAAGAAATTCATGAAGAAAAGAGAGTGATATTTAACATATCCAATATCAAGCATTAGCCGCCATGCTAACTGTGGGTTTGTCAATGATGGATATGATCCCTGACCGATACAATATGCAAGTCTGACTTATACTTGCGTTGGGCCTGAAAGAAATCTTTGATACTTTCATATGATCAAAAACAGATATTTCCCATAGCCATCTCCGCTAGGCAAAGGCTGTTACCAAACTCCTAAATCCTTAAGCCCACCTTGGAAGACCTCATCATCTTCGGCCACAACGAAAAAAGCTCGATACTGCTGATCTTCTTCTTTCACGCCTTGGTCTTTTCCTACCTGCTCCTCAGAAATGGAATCCGAGAGGGCAAACAGGACAGCAAGTGGTTGGCTGCTTTCATTTTTTTGGGAGGTTTATACCTCTGCCCTTTTATGCTGGGTTATGCAGGCTGGTATTCCGTCAGGAGCTATCGGGAGTTCATGTTTTTTGTCCCCTTTCAGCAGCTATTTTTGATCGGCCCCATTTTCTACTTCTACATCAAATCCCTGCTAAACAGTGACTTTCAACTGACCCGAAAAGACCTCGTCCACTTTATTCCCGCTGCTGCCTATTTGGTTTACAGCCTGATTGTTTTCGTGGGGGATAAGCTCATCCTGGATGAGTTTTACTTCTACGCCGACGGAAGAGACAAAGACTTAGACTTTTGGTACCACATGGCGGGTCTGGTTTCCATGCTATTTTATCTGTTTCAGGCTCTCAAATACTATTCAAACTACCGCCAACTCGCCTTACAGGAGGTAAGTTTTGCCGACGAAATTGCCCTAAAATGGATCAAGCATTTTGCCTTGGCCTTTGGCGTCATCCTCATTCTCAGGGTATTATTTTTCATTGTCAATCCAGATTGGGGCCAGTTTGGCAGCAAATATTGGTATTACCTCTGTTTCTCACTCCTACTGCTATACATCTCCATCACTGGCTATACCAATACCATTAAGGCAACGGTCAAATTGGACCCGAAGCTCCTGGCCGAGTTTGAGCCCTCAGAAAAGGAGGAAGAAGCGGAAATTGAAGATGAGCAAGAAGATGCCCAGGCTCTTCAAGAATGGAAAGCCAAAATTGCCCGTCTTTTTGAGGCTGATGACATCTATAAAAACCCCAACTTGACCCTGACCGAACTGGCTGACTTGCTCAACACCAACCGCAACATCGTTTCCAAAGCCATCAACCAGGAGTTCAACATGAACTTCAATGATTTTGTCAATCAAAAGCGAGCCGAAGCAGTCATAAGCAGACTAAAAAACGGCGAACATGCCCAACATACTTTACTGGGAATTGCCTTAGATGCCGGTTTCAATTCCAAGACCACCTTCAACCGGGCCTTTAAGAAGCATACCGGTAGCACCCCTAGGCAGTTTATCGTCCAAAATCAGCTGTAAAAATAGGTTCAAATGGTGATTTGAAGCGCGGCAAGGCCGCAGGGGGGATACTTTGCCCTCAAATTCAATATCATGCAACAAGTCTTACTGGCCCTACTCTTACTCAGCAGCACAAGTCTTTTTTCCCAATCAACTCTTGCCGTCAACAGCGAGGAAATCACGGGTATTCTGTACCAACACGCAGCCGATGATACCCCAGGCATGGCCGTGGGAATCGTCAAAGATGGGAAAGTGGTATATGAGCAGTACCTAGGCTACGCCAACCTAGAATTTGAAGTAAAGATAGATTCACGCACCCGCTTCAACATCGCCTCCAATGCCAAACAGTTTACGGCACTCTGCATCCTCAAACTCGCGGAAGAGGGCAAGCTTAGCCTAGAGGACGATTTTCGAAACTACCTCCCGGGCCTGTATGTGGACATCGAAGATAAAATCACCCTCTCCAACCTGATCGCCCATACCAGCGGGATCAGAGACATCGGCCATCTATGGGGTTTGCAGGGTAAGAGTTGGTGGAAGCTATTTGTCGACAATGGAGATGCCATCGAACTGTTGCAAGCGCAAAAAGACCTGAACTTTAAACCAGGAAGCGACTATCTCTACAGCAACTCGAATTATGTCTTGTTGGCCGAAGTCGTCAAGGTAGTTACCGGACAGGAGTTCAGCGAGTACGCCAAAGCCATGTTTGAGGACTTGGGCATGACTAGTACCCAATTCCGCAGCGATTATGCAGCCATCATCCCCAACAAAGCCCGGCCTTACCGGTATTGGGGTGCCTGGAAGGAAGACCCCTCCATTACCGATATCCACGGAGACGGGGGACTATTTACCACCTTAGCAGATCAGCTAAAGTGGGAGCAGCTCATCCAACTCAACGACGGCAGCCATCTTTCCCAAAGACTTATCAACCAAAGTCAGTCCCCCCTCGAAAACAGCTATGGTTTCGGACTGATGTTTGATCGTTACAAGGGGCTGGATCATCGCTACCACAATGGCAGCACCGGTGCATACAATGCCACCTTCCTGAGGTTTCCTGCTCACCATATGTCCATTGTCATCATCACCAACAATCAAAGTGTACCGACCAATTATGTGGCCTGGCAGATTGCTTTGCAATTGCTAGAGGAAAAGGTAGAAGACGAAGGGGAAGAAAATAGGGTGTATGCAGCCAACCCTGATAGGATTGAGGAGGTAGAGAGTATTCGAGATTTGCTGGGAAATTACAGAAACGAGGAAGGAACCGTGATACGCATCACAGAGAAAGACGGCACCCTATACAGGGAAATGTATCAGCAAGATCCTGTCGCCTTGATTTCAGAAGAAGGAGGCTTATTTGAGTACGGAGAAGAAAGATTCCAGGGGTTGAAGATGAACTTTACCAATATCGGTAAAGCGGACCAAGAGTTTACGCTTTACCGCTCATCTCTCCAGCCGGCTACTTACCGAAAGGTATCGGATTTAAATTTCAATGGATTTGAAAAGCGCGAATTGAATGGCCGCTTTTTCAATGACGAGACCGATACCGAAATCATTCTCAAGTTTGTCGAGGGGGATACCTATTCTCTCACCAAAAATGGACGGGAGCGGCAAGCCAAGTTGATTTTGGGAGATTATCTAAGAATGATGGACTCCTATGAGATCAGGGTAATCAGAGATGAAGACAATCAGGTCGTAGGTTTAAAGGTAGACAACGATCGAATACGGAAGGTAAAATTCAAAAGGACCTAAGCTGTCTGGGTTCGGTAAATGTTGCAAATGCCACTTGCAAAGCCTTAGAGACTGTTTGGATGTTGAGTTTATGGCCAAAACCCAAACAACCTCTGAGGTCGGTTATGGAAATAACCATAACTAACTGATAGACGTTCCATTCTTTAAGCAATACCTTGAGACGTGGATAAAATTGATTCTGCATTAGATATGCTAACTGTCCGCTTCGATGAAATGGACATTCATGACATGAGGCAGCTCCTGAAACATCAATATGTTTTCCAGGATTTTTTTGCCCAGCATATCTACCAGCAAGAATTGAAAGATGGGACCATCCGCCACAGCTCGCCAAATGACCTTGAAGCACAAG
>CAZFPQ010000267.1:0-9841 GCA_964521065.1 uncultured Bacteroidia bacterium
GCCCAAGAGGATCGAGCCCAACGAGAAGGAGAAATCGACGCCTTCACGGAAAAAAAGCTCGAGCTGGAAAGTTCCGTTGAGAGTTTACAAAAACAAGCTACCGAACTAGAGTTAAGGCGAGATCACCATCAAAACGAGCTCAAGAAAGTCGAAAAACAGGTAGAAGAGCTAAAAGACGTTTTATACCAGACCAACCGGGTAATCGACGCCAAGCAAAACGAGTTCAACCTCACCAAATCTCTGGTAGAAAATTTAGAGGGCTTTCCGGCTTCGGTGAAGTTCTTAAAAAAGAGCGCCGACTGGATGAAGGAAGCGCCTTTGCTTTCAGATGTATTTGCCGTACCCGAGGCGTTTAAAGTCGCTTTTGAAAACTACCTGGAGAGCTACTTGAGCTACTACGTGGTCCAAAGCAGAGAAGACGCCCTCAAAGCTGTCCATCTCTTGGCTGATGCTTCTAAAGGTCGGGCCAATTTTTTCATACTCAATGACCTAGCGGACTACAAGCTAGACAATCAACTTCTTTTCACCCAAGCCCAATCAGCCCTAGACCTAGTCGATTTTGCTCCAGAATATAAAAAACTAGCGCTCTATCTGCTGGGACACGTGTACGTGGTAAATCAAGAAGCGGACATCCCCGCCGAAGTTCCAGAAGAAGTGGTCTTCTTGACTCGCACGGGAGGATTGGCTCGCAGGCGATTTACCATGAGTGGCGGCTCCCTGGGACTGTTTGAAGGCAAGCGCTTGGGTAGGGCTAAAAACTTAGAAAAATTAGAAAAGGAACTCAAAGAAGCCCGCCAGAAGAAAAACCAACAGCAGCGTGAATTAGAGCAAGCCCAGAAGCAGTTGGACACCTTGCAGCGCACCAACTATACCCCTGAACTAGAAAAGGCTCGGCGAGCCTTCAATGAAAAGGAGCGCGACCTGTCAGTTCTCCAATCCCGCGAAAAAGAATACCGTGAGTTTATCCTTCGGGTGGGTCAGCGGAGTGATGGCCTGCAAGCGGAGCTGGAGCAAATTCAGACCCAAGCAGAAGAGTTAGATCCTGCCATCAAATTCAAGCTGGAAGAAGTTCAGCAACTGAATAGTCGGGTCGCGCAGGCCCGCGTACAAGCTCAGGAAACGGAAGAGACCTTGGCCGCTGCCCAAAAACTGTACAATGAGTCCCACATACGCCTGATTCACCAGCGCAACCAAACCGATAATCTCCAGCGGGAGATCGAGCAGAAGGAGAACGACGTCCAAGCCTTTACCCAGACCAACCAAAATCTGCAAGCGGAGCTCAAACAAGTAGCGCAAGATACCGACGAGCTCATCAACAGCAATTCACAGGACGACGATGTGATCGTCCAGATGTACCAGCAGAAAAAGGAAAAGGAAGCTAGGGTAGAGCGCATGGAGCAGGCTCTGGCCCAAACCCGTAACAGCATCCGGCAACAAGAAGATGCCTCGGCTGGTCATCGCAAGCGACGCGAAGACATCACCACGCGCCAAGCCAACCTCAAAGAGCAGGCCACCGAAATTCGCATCGAGTGGAATAGCCTGCGAGAGCGGATGTCGGTGGAATTCCAAGTAGAAGTAGACGAGCTCAGCGAAAAAGCCCTGTTTGAAGAATCCAGCAAGGAAGTAAACCTAGAAAACCTACGTACTGAGGTTCAAAAAACCCGAGAAAAGGTGCAAAACTATGGGGAAATCAACCCCATGGCGGTCCAGGCCTACAATGAAATGAAGGAGCGATTCGACTTCATCAACGGCCAGAAAAACGACCTGTTAGAAGCAAAAGATTCTTTGCTGAACACCATCTCGGAGATCGACGAAACGGCCAAAGAAAAATTCTTGGAGACCTTCGTCCAAGTGCGTGAGCACTTCATGCGGGTGTTCCGCTCTTTGTTTACGGCAGATGACACCTGTGATCTGATCTTGATAGACCCAGAGAATCCACTAGAATCAGAAATCAGCATCATTGCCCGACCCAAAGGCAAGCGACCCCAGACCATCAAGCAGCTCTCGGGAGGAGAAAAAACCCTGACGGCGGTGGCTTTGCTTTTCAGCATTTATCTGATCAAGCCAGCTCCTTTCTGCATCTTTGATGAGGTAGATGCTCCGCTTGATGACGCCAACATCGACAAGTTCAACAACATCATCCGCGACTTCAGCCAAGGGTCTCAGTTCATCATCGTCACCCACAACAAGCGCACCATGGCTTCCACCAATGTGATCTATGGGGTCACCATGCAGAATACAGGTGTCTCCTCGGTACTTCCAGTAAGCTTAGGTGAGATTGGACTAGATGATGCAGGGGAAGTGGTGATGCAGGGGTGAGGCGGCTCGTACTTTTAGCTAGGATTGGTAAGAGGCTAGATGAATAAGCGAGTTTCGAGTCTCTTCAGTCAGTTAAATCAAAGTCCAAGTTGAATCCAAAAAGAAAGATAACCCTCGCCACTCAGCACTATGGCCAAACACCTTTGGCTTTTTGCTCTTTCAAAACCTTGATCATTTCAACCCTGATCTCATCAGGATTTTGGGACAGCATCTCAGGGATGCAGTATTCTTCTCCCAAAGACAATCCTTCTAGGTATACCTTCACCGCCGGGTGGTTAAGGGCATTCAAGGTCAACGACCACTTCGCACTCGCTCCCGTCAAGTAAAGCATCATATCCTCTCGGTTCTCCTGATAAGGAACTTGTTCTAGGATATTATCTAGATACTTGATCTTTCCGGTTGCAAAAAACGAGGCCCAATTCATGTCGTTTAGCTCAGGGCTGATTCTCATTTTATCATAGAAGGTATCGAGGTCGATCGAGTCTATGAATTGGAAAAAGTCAACGATTTCTGGGTTCCAAACCTGACTCAAACCTGAGTATAATTGGACCCTTACCGAAGAGTCGGTTTCAAAGATTGCTCCGTAAAATCTAAGCAATGCTGGTGCTAGTTTATTCTAGTGGCAATGAATCTTGATTGACAAATTGAATAGTAAGCGGTATCAGGTTGGTATCAGGGTCAAAGTAATAGGATCTCCAAACTCTTTCTATGTCGAGATCTATAGGCTTTGCTTGCCCCAAAGTGGTATTCGACATTCCAAAAATTAAGGCAGAGGCGATCAAGATGAATTTCATGGTTTTGGATGATGGTGTGATGTAGGCTAAAGAAATCTCTCTGGTTCCCAGGTTGAGCAGTTGGATTTCCTCCAGCCAATGGAAGAAGACTGTAATCAAACTAGGCCAAATTTTTCTTCTAGCCTAGCTATTTTCTAGTTCTTCTAAATACTTAGTCACCATACCCCTTTCCCGTTCCGTCCTCGCCAGTCCTAAAGCGCGCTGGTAATAGGCCTTGGCTTGGGAGGAATCTTTTTGTTGCGAAAATAAATACCCCAGCAATACCTGATAAAAAAAATGCTCCTCTAGTGCGAGTTTCTGGGCTTCCTTGATCGCTTTTGAAGGACCATAAACTTTACTCAGGGCAAAAGTTCGGTTTAGGGCCGCTATGGGTGAGTACTCCACCTGAAGCAGCAGGTTGTAGTACTTCAAGATCTCAGCCCACTTTGCAGGTGATTCAGGGGTAGTATGCCAGTAGGCAATAGCGGCCTCCAAGTGATATTTGCTCAGCTTTTGCCCCTGAGCAGCCAGATTGAGGTAGTACTCCCCTCGCTGAATCAGCTCACGGTCCCATTGATTAGACTCTTGCTCATCCAGTAGGACCCACTCGCCTTCAGGTCCAATGCGCGCATCCAGACGCGAGGCATGGAAACACATCAAGGCCAAGAGGGCATAGGCTTCATTCCGATGGCTCAATTCGCTTGACGTCAAGATCAAGCACAAACGGATGGCTTCTCGGCACAAATCCCTGCGGATGCCTCCTGCGTCTTGCGAGGCGTAGTAGCCTTCATTGAATAATAGGTACAAGACTTTCAGGACAGTTCCGAGGCGCCCCTCCAACTCGCTTTCCGCGGGATAAGTCAGGGTGACCTTTTGCTCTCGCAAAGCTTTCTTACCGCGGTACAATCGCTTGTTGATCGTTTCAAGCTTACTCAGGAGAGCCGTGGCTATTTCTTGGTTGGTGAAGCCACAAAGGATCTTCAAGGCCAAGATCACTTGTGCTTTTTCATCTAAAGCAGGGTGACAAAGGGCAAAGATCATCCGCAGTTGGCTATCCTGGATGCGGTCTTCGCTGAAGTCAAGGGTCTCTTTTTCAATGCTGGGGCTTGTGCTGCGTAGAGCGGGTTCTACTTTCTCCTTGCGCAGCTTTTCACGGCGGAGGTAGTCTAATACCCGGTTCTGGGCCACCTTGTATAGCCAAGCGGATTGATTGTCTGGAATGCCCTTCTTTCCCCAGGTTTCTGCCGCCAACAGAAATACGTCGCTAACTATGTCTTCCGCAATCTGGATTTGGTCTAGCCCAAACTTCGAACAGAGTACAGCCACCAAGCGGCTGTACTCCGTCCGAAACAAGTTGGGTAGAAGCGCGCGAGTGGGGTCTACACTCATATGTTTATTGCGACAATGCTTCTCATTTCCACCTTGCCACCATAGGCCAAGATGGGGCATCCTTTGGCCATCTCCGTAGCTTCGTCCCAGTTTTCTACCTTGACGATGATGTAGCCTCCTATTACTTCCTTCAATTCGGCGTAAGGTCCATCTGAAATAAGTCCATCCGCGGTGAGGGACTTTCCTTCGTAGCTGAGTTGGTTGGTAGAGACAAATTTACCTTGAGCTGCAATGCCACCAATCCAATCTTGCCACTGCTTAATGCTGGCTTCTATCTCAGCCTGAGTGGGTTGCTGGGAGGGGTCTGGCACGTGGCGAAATAGCATCATTATTTCTTGCATGGTCACTTAGTTAGAGGGTTGATGAAAGGTAATAGCTTGCTTGGCTTCCAGTTCGGCCAAGGTTTTGAGGCGTGTAAGGCCTAGCTGGTTGGTAGCGGTCATTTTCTTTTTCACTCCGAAGATCTGAGTCATCACGTAGGCAAAGCCTCCCATTGGCAAGTCAAAACTCTGAATGAGTTCGGTCCCATTCTCCGTAGGACGAAGTGCGTACTCAAATACTGGCTGGCCAGCAAAGGGCTTTTGAATGTCACACTCAAATCTCAAGTGGCTGGCCGTTTGATAAGCGCTCAAGGTTTGAGAGCCAAGGCTGGTCTCAGCGACGCCTTCCCAGTGAAAGGTCGAACCTACTTCTCCGTCGACCCCGGTCACGTGGTGCTTTTGCTCGGGATCTTCTACCAAGAAAGGAGACCACTCAGGAAATCGCTCCAGGCTTTTGAGAATCGCAAAAACCTGGGCCGGTTCAGCCTCAATGTGCTGCGTGGTTTCGATGTGGATGCTTCGCTTTTGAGCCCGCAAAGCTGAGAGTCCCAAGAATAAAGTGGCGCAAAAAACCGCAAATCTGATGATCATGATGAATAAAATTAATGGTTCAAATCAAATTTCATTCATATGACGAGCGAAGATTTCAGACTTGGACAGGGGCGGGATTTTTTTTTGAAATATTTTTTAGGAGGCCTTCCCTTTGGCAAAAAGGCCCAATTAGGTTCAGGAGGATGTAGCATACAGGCCTTTCCTATCTTTTGGTGAAGCCGTATTTTATGCCAGAGCAAGAAAAAAATCTATTCGGATTTTAGTTTTTTTCTTCTGCCCTAAAATGTAGTCCCCGCTTATCACGTCCCTTAGTTATTTAAAAGGACTCTCTACCCTAAACACAAAACCCAAAAATATGGCCACCTCAGACCAAATCCCCGTAAGCTCCCCATTTCACCGAAAAAGTACCGGACAAGAAGTTCTAGCTGAAATCGACCTAGTTGGGAAAACTGCCGTCGTAACTGGCGGCTACAGTGGCATCGGGCTCGAAACCACCCGTGCCCTAGCCGCCAAAGGCGCGAAGGTAATCGTTCCCGTACGCTCTCCTCAAAAAGCCCAAGAATCCCTGGCTGGAATAGAAGGAGACGTACAAACAGCTGAACTCGATTTAGCTGACTTGAAATCTGTACATGGCTTTGCCCAAAGCTTGCTTAACGAGCTCGACGGCATCGACCTGCTGATCAACAATGCGGGCATCATGGCCAACCCCGAAACCCGAGTGGGACCAGGCTGGGAATCCCAGTTTGGCGTCAATCACATGGGGCACTTTGCCCTTACCAAAGCCCTCATGCCCTTGCTCACCAAGCAAGCCGGAACCCGCGTAATCAGCCTGAGTTCCACCGCCCACAAAATTTGTGGCATTCGCTGGGACGACATTCAGTTCACCTCTACCCCTTATGACAAGTGGCAGGCCTATGGCCAATCGAAAACCGCCAATGCCTTATTCGCCAACGCCCTTTCCCGTCGGCTCAAAGAATCTGGCGGAGAAGCCTTTGCTGTACATCCCGGAGGCATTTTCACCCCCTTGCAGCGGCACCTGCCCCAGGAAGAAATGGTGGTTCTAGGTTGGATTGACCAAGACGGCAACCCAACTGAATTGGCCAAGGAAGGCTTCAAAACCCCTGAGCAGGGTTGTTCGACTACTCTGTGGGCGGCGACCTCTCCCCTGTTGACGGGAAAGCCCGGAGTGTACTGCGAAGATTGCAACGTAGCTGCTCCGACAGATTTTGACAGTCCCATGGCTCGCTATTTTGGCGTAAACCCTCATGCAGCAGACGATGAAGAAGCAGAACGCTTATGGGCGCTCAGTGAAGAACTCTTGGGGTAGAAAAGCGGGGTGAGTTAAGGAGTTAAGGAGTTAAGGAGTTAAGGAGTTAAGGAGTTAAAAGTGAATGGATTAAGTCTAATATCCTACTTCACTTCTTAACTTTATTAACTTTTTCAACCTTCTTAACCCATTCACTTTTCGTCCATTTTACAACCCAATCTAGCCTTATTTGATCAGTTGGTCTATTTTCTCAGCGGCCTTGAGTCCATGGCCAGTAATCACTGAGACGATGTCCTCATCGAGCGTGGCATGCTGACTGAGGTACTGGCGTACTCCAGCCACTACGGCTGCAGAGGTGGGCTCTAAATAGAAGCCTTTCTGAAGCATGGTTTTTAGCGCGGAGGTGATTTCTTCCTCGGTGACGGCGAGGAACCTACCCTGTGTATTCTTTACGTACTCGATCATTTGGGGAGCGCGACGGGGAATCGCAATTGCAATCCCTTCTGCCACCGTTTTTTGAGTAAGAACTGTTGTGATTTGGGATAGCCCTTGGGCAAAGGCATGAAAAAGAGGGGCGCAGTTTTCCGCCTGTATCCCAATCAACTTCGGCATCTTAGATATTACCCCTGCATTCTTGAGTTCTACCAAGCCCAAATAGACTCCTAGCAACAGGGTCCCATTTCCTGCAGGAAGAATCAAGGTATCTGGCGCCTGCCAACTCCGCTGCTCCATGACCTCGTATATGAAGGTCTTGGTACCATGAAAAAACCAGGGTTGCCAAACATGGCTGGCGTAGAAGCGATCTTCGGCTGCGACCATAGCGGCTTGGGCCGTGTCTTCTCGGCTACCTGGCACAAGCGTCACCTTTGCCCCTACGGCTTTGATCTGCAGGAGCTTAGCGGGAGAGGTACTTGCCGGCACAAAGATTTCACAGTCCATCCCCGCCAAGGCGGCATAATGAGCGATGGCGCATCCTGCGTTACCGGAAGAGTCCTGCACCATAGATTTTACCCCTAATTGCCGGGCATAACTGACCAACAGGGTAGCTCCGCGGTCCTTATAAGATCCAGATGGAAAAAGGTAATCCAATTTCATCTCCACGCGTCTTCCATCTAGGTCTACCTTGACTAAAGGAGTAAGTCCTTCATTCATGCTCACAGGTACAGTCTTGGGGTCCAAGGGCAGCACTTGTCGATATCTCCACATGCTAAAATCCTGGCTCACAATGTCTTTAGGATCAAAGCTGGGCGAATAGCTTAAGTCTAACAACTGTCCATCTTCGGCTCGCCAGCGTGATTGGTCAATGGGATAGGTGTACTGGGCATCGATTGACTGAAGGCGCATATTGGTGTTCATTGAGGTCAATAAGCAGCGACAATTGCTGTCTTGTATTTAAGCAGTTTTTTTGTGTAATTTTAAAGATACGGCCCAAATATTCTGGTTTTGGTGATGCTGCGGAAACATTGTCTTAAACATATTTGGGTATTATTCGGGAATTGGTAAAAACTACAAAAAATACCCAGGTGAATCCACGCTTAGCTGCCCAAGAATCGGAGTTGAATCAAGCCCTCAAAAAGTACTTCGGATATGATTCATTCCGGGGAGAGCAGGAAGCTGTGATCAGAAGTGTCTTAAATTTAGAAGACACCTTTGTCATCATGCCTACCGGCGCAGGCAAATCACTTTGCTATCAGTTACCGGCTGTCATGATGGAAGGCACAGCCTTGGTCATCTCGCCACTCATCGCCTTGATGAAAAATCAGGTGGATCAGTTACAGGCACTGGGAATCGAGGCTGGCTTCTTGAATAGCAGCATGAACCGAGGTGATTACGAGGCTGTGAAACAGAAAGTCCTTAGTCGTCAACTAAAGTTACTCTACGTAGCCCCTGAATCCTTAGTCAAGCAGGAATTCATTGACTTTCTAAAGCAAGCCCAGATCAGCTTCTTAGCGGTAGATGAAGCTCACTGCATCTCTGAGTGGGGACATGATTTTCGGCCAGAATACCGGAGAATCCACGAAATCGTAGGCCAACTCGGCAACGTCCCAGTGGTAGCCCTTACGGCCACTGCCACACCCAAGGTTCGCCTCGATATCAAGCACAACCTCCACATTCCTGACGCCAAGGTATACCTTACTTCTTTCAACCGCCCGAATCTCTACTACGAGATCCGACCCAAGGTCAATTTTGCCCACGCCACTACCGAGATCATTCGCTTTATCAAAGCCAATGGAGAAAAATCAGGCATCATTTACTGCCTCAGTCGCCGGCGGGTAGAAGAGATCGCCGAATTGCTCAACGTCAATGGGATCAAAGCCGTGCCTTACCACGCAGGGCTGGACGCCAATACCCGATCTCGGCACCAAGACATGTTTCTACAAGAAGACATTCATGTAGTGGTAGCCACCATTGCCTTTGGCATGGGTATCGACAAGCCTGATGTGCGCTTCGTGATCCACTTTGATGTCCCCAAAAGCATCGAGAGCTACTATCAAGAAACGGGTCGAGCCGGCCGAGATGGCTTAGAAGGTAATTGTCTGCTTTTCTATGATTTCAACGACATCGTGAAGCTAGAAAAGTTCATGAAAGACAAATCGGTCAGCGAACGTGAGTCGGGTCGCTTGCTGCTATATGAAATGGCCGCATTTTCGGAGTCAGGAGCTTGCCGCCGCAAATTGATGCTCCATTACTTTGGCGAGACCTACGACGATAAGCAGTGCACCCAAATGTGCGACAATTGTCGCTTTCCCAAAGAGCGCTTCAACGCCCAAAAGGAGGCCAAGCAGGTGCTGGCTGCCGTGAAACAAGTGGGGGAAAAGTTTGGTCAAACTCACGTGATTGGCGTACTCCGAGGAAGCAACAACCAACAAATACACCTTTACGAGCACGAAAAGTTGCCTATTTTTGGTCGTGGCAATGGCTACAGCGATCGGGAATGGAAATCCATATTCAGCCAGTTGATCATCAATGACTATCTGATCAAGGATGTCAATGAGTATGGGGTGATCAAGTTGAGTGAAACCGGTAAGGCCTTCCTCAAAGAACCCCATAAAATTGAGCTAACCCGCTACCAGGATTTTGACCAGGCTAAAAAGGACGCCTCTCCGGTAGAGGATTTCAAGACTTATGACGTGGTCCTTTTTGATCAGCTTCGCAAGCTTCGCAAAAAACTGGCGGATCAAAAGAAAATTCCTCCCTACGTCATCTTCCAAGAAACTTCC
>CAZFPQ010000268.1:0-4177 GCA_964521065.1 uncultured Bacteroidia bacterium
CCCTGGGCCATGCTCTTGCCTTTACCGACCAAACTCACGAGCGAAAGCAAGAAAGCAGCCTGCGGATTCACTGGGATTTTGGGGACGGAAGCCGTGATAGCCTGATCAGCAACCCTCAGCACCAGTACCGAGCCCCGGGCAGCTATCCGGTGACCTTGACCGTGTGGCGACAAGGACGTGACAGCAGCCTGACCCAGGTGGTTCACGTCCATGATGGCATCCTGCCCATCGCCACATTTAGCTATGACACCCTTGAGACCGGAGAATTGCGCTTCCGGCCTGATTCCATCCGACCCGAATGGCGCTATCGCTGGGAATTTGGCGATGGTACCCAACGAGCCACCCGAGAAGTAAGCGTTGCAGTTCCTCCCGAAACGGAGTATGAGGCGACCCTGGTGGTAAGCTTGCCGGGAGATAGCCTAGGGCTGTGCAGCGCAAGGCATACCGAGCTCATAGATACCCGACAGACCTTGGTCGAACTGCCAAAGCTGATGCCCCTCCGGCTTCCAGCTGAAGGAGGAGAGTTAACCTGGACGGCCTTGGCTGTTGTCCTTTGGGGCTTGCTCTGTGCTTTGGTTTGGCTATGTTTCTATGCTTGGCAGCGATACCGCAAGCGTCTCCAACCCAGTCCAGATTTGAGGGCCGCTCTGCACGAAGGACAAGCTCCCCCCATCGACTTGCCTTTTCCTAACCAGGAAGAACTGATCGAAGAATCGGCGGACTTGATGGCCTTGGCCGAAACCCTGCGCCAGCGGCAGGAAGGAGAGCGGGAGCGCTTGGATCTGGCCGCCACCCTCCGAGCTACGGTGCAGCAGGGAGGCTTTCCCAGTCTGCGGTTCCAGCGGCCCTCTCGCCCCAGCGAATACTTGGCTTTGGTAGAAATGAACAGCCCCCGTGACCAGCAGGCCAAGTTGTTTACCCGACTCTTGCGCCTCTTGCAGCGGGAACAAGTCAAGCTCGAAGTCTGGTTTTACCAGGGAGATCCAAGCTGGTGCTGCCGCCACCCCGAAGCCGAACGAGTCTCCCTGGAGCGAATCTATCAGCTCTTTCCTCAGCATCGCTTGCTCATGTTCAGCAGTGGAGAGCGACTGCTAGATGAGCAGGGAAAGACCTTGGCTCCCCACCTGCGCCGCCCTTTGAGTTCCTGGGACTTGCGGGCTCTGCTGACCCCCTTGCCCGTGGGCGATTGGGCTGCGCGAGAACGCAGCCTGCATCAGCACTTTGTCTTGCTGCCCGCTGACCTGCCGGGACAACTCAACCTGACCGAAGCCTGGGCCGAGTCTGAAGAGGTCGAAACCTTCAAAGTCCTGAAGCGCCGTCTGCTACGCCAGCGTCCCGATCAGCCTGCGGACCAGGATTACGATTTTCACAAGGTGGCCGACTTGGAAGAATACTTGGGGGAGGTTCGCTTCCGCTGGCTGGCGGCGGTGGCTCTGTATCCCAAGCCCGCTTGGGCCATTACCCTGGCCTTGGCCGCCCGGCTAGGCCCGGCCCCCACCGTGGAGGACCTGCTCCGGCTCACCCGGGTGCCCTGGCTCCGCGATGGACGCTTGACCGAAAGCTTGCGGGCCGAACTGGTTGCTGCCCTAGATCCGGCAACTGAGCAGAAAGCCCGCCTAGCTCTGCGAGATTTGCTGGACCAGACCCCGGTCACCGCGGGTTCCTTCGCCGCCCGAGAAAAGCACATCCAGCTGACCGTGCAGCAGGCCTTCCTGAATCCCAACCACCGAGAAGCCCAAGCCGCTTTGAGGCTGCTCTGGGAGCAAGGCCTCTTAGACGCAGTAGCCCGAGGCCATTGGCAAGCTCAGCAACCCCAGGAAGAGCCTGAACCAGCTACCGCTACCCCCCGGCTATCGCAGCTCTTCCAGCGCCATCGCTGGGCTACCTTGAGTATTTTGCTGTTTTTTGTGGGTTGTTTGGGCCTGGTCGGCCTAGCTCCGCCTGGTTCTGGCTGGAGGAGCCTAGGACTGGCCCAAGCCCAGCCCGATAGCTTGAGCTGGTACCTCAATGCGGCGGGGGAAGCCCTGACCCAAAACGATTTGGCTCAAGCGGAAAGCTACTTGGGGCAGGCGAAGCGACTAGACAGTACCCGGGAGGAACTCGCCTTCCAGCAGGCGCTGCTCAGTTACAGACAGGGCTTACGGGCCTATCAGCGGCGGCAGTGGAATGAGGCCTCCCTGGGCTTCAGTGAAGCGCTCTCGTTCTCCATCCGTCTGGATGAAGGAGACTCCCTGTGGCAGCAAGCCATGCACGCGCAAGGACTGGTTTTTTTCTATCAGGATTCAGCCAGTTTGGCCGAGCGGACGGCCGATTCTCTTCCCGAGGCCTTTTACGCTGATTTTGGGACGCCTAACCTGGCTACCGTCTTAGGTGGGGCGAGACTGGCCGAGCAAATCGAGAACTTGCTGGCCCAGGCCGACTCCTTGTTTTTACTAGCGCAACGAAACCGCCAAAGTGGTTTGGACATAGAGCAAGATTGGCTCCGGGTGGCTGAGGTGTATCGCGGGGTCTTGGCCATCGACCCCAACGATCCTGCGGCAGCCCAGCGCATGCGGGAGATAAACCAGATCCTGGCTGGCCTCACCCAAACCTATGAGGTAGAGGGACAGGTGGTGGACATTAGCAGCAACGAACCCATCCCGGGAGTCAAGGTGTTCTGGACTGAGGGCCAAGGAGTCACCGATGCAGAGGGCAAGTTTTACCTGAGCGAGGTCTATCCTGAGCGGCGAGGAGCGCCCCTTGCCTTGGTCTTCATGGCGGAGAATTATTTCCGCGAGGACCGCAGCATCCCCTTGCCTAGTCGCAATGAGCTGAGAATCAGCCTGCGCAGCCGAGTCGCCGACTACGTGAGCATCACCGGGTCGGTGATCGATCGGCAAACAGGCAAAGGCTTAGGATCGGTCCCGATTCTGATCGACGGAGAGCCCAGCGGGGTGTCTGACCGCAGCGGGTCTTTTTCCATTTCGGTGGTGCCGGCGGAGCTGGGTAGCGGACAGCCGCGACTAGAAGTGCAAGGGCTAGCCGGCTACCGAGACTTTGCTTTGCCGCTGTCCCTGGGAGCGGATACCACGCTCACCATTCAGATGCAGCCTGAGCAAGCCGATACCCCCCCTCTGCCCCGCATGCTGCGGGTGCCCGGTGGCAGCTTCCTCATGGGTAGTGAGAGTGAGGAGGGGGGAGATGATGAAAAACCCGTGCACCGGGTGGAAGTCTCTACCTTCTACCTCTCGGAGACCGAAGTAACCAACGCCCAGTTCGCTCAGTTCCTCAACGCCCAAGGCAACCAGGAAGAAGGAAGTAGAAATTGGTATGATGAAAAGGGTAAGGGGTATCAGGGCTACGCCGAAGCCGCCATCCAGGTCAATGCTTCCGGTCAATGGCAGGTAAAAGAGGGCCGAGCCACCCACCCCGTTAATTACGTGAGCTGGTACGGAGCCCGAGCTTACGCCCAGTGGCTAAGTTCCCAGACCGGACAGCGCTACCGATTGCCGACCGAGGCGGAATGGGAGTATGCCGCAGGAGGGGGGCAAGTGGACCGGGACAGTACCGGCAAACGGCGATTTACCTATGCGGGCAGTGAGGACCCTGATCTAGTGGCTTGGTATACTTCTACTACCAATGACACCGGAACCCGTCCCGTGGGTAGCAAGCGTCCCAATGGCTTGGGCCTCTACGACATGTCCGGTAATCTGTGGGAGTGGTGCTCAGACTGGTATGGAGAGGGTTATTACGAAGAAGGATATAACCAAAATCCAAAAGGTCCAATAAGTGGATCATATCGAGTCCTACGCGGCGGCTCGTGGTACGGCTATGCAGACAACTGCCGGGTCGCGTATCGCGTTAGGAACGTTCCTATCAACCGTAGCATCAACTACGGTTTCCGTGTTGCCCGAGACTTACCCTAGGGTCCTCTTACTCTTTTACCCTTGGGGTTTGGGGCGGAGCCCCAAGAATTTTTTGGTTCTCAGACAAAAAGAGGGGGAATTTGGCAGGATGAGCCAGATTTCTCGGCCTGCCCTGCTGAGCGCAGCGAAGTCCCAGAAATGGGAAGCGCAGCCGAAGGGAGGAAGGATCTCACGGGCAGCACTGACTCTGCGTTGCACGGGAAAGTAGCTCCGTTGAGATCCCTCGCTGTCACTCGGGATGACTCGAGGGGGTGTTTATGGGGCGCGCATCA
>CAZFPQ010000268.1:4277-9840 GCA_964521065.1 uncultured Bacteroidia bacterium
TCACCCTATCACGGGTGTCATCCTGATCGACCGAAGGGAGGAAGGATCTCACGGGTAGCACTGGCTCTGCGTTGCACGGAAAAGTAGCCCCGCTGAGATCCCTCGCTGCCACTCGGGATGACTCGAGGGGGTGTTTATGGGGCGCGCATCATCACCCTATCACGGGTGTCATCCTGATCGACCGAAGGGAGGAAGGATCTCACGGGCAGCACTGGCTCTTCTGCGTTGCAGGGGAAAGTAGCTCCGTTGAGATCCCTCGGGTAGCAAGAGCAAAGAATATCCTTTCTCTCCCACAATGAAACCCTGAATCTCATTTTGAGAATCAACAAACCCAGGTGCCAAACCTAAAATGCCTGATGAACAGCCACTTCGCATTTGGTCAGCCCTTGGCATGCCTCTTGTTTATAGAACCACGACCCCATTACGGATCAAATGGATAAGCTGATTTAGCTCAAGCCGCGGACCCTAGTTGAATAATATTTCCGCACGCAAAAGCTAATCAACCAAGCTATGTCAACTTTTGACCGTAATTCCAATCGACCTCGGCCCCGAGGGAATGTGACGGCACGCCAACATGCGCTAAAGCCTAAAGGAGAACTGGACCTTTTTCCCATTGCTGTATTCATCATGGGGGTGGTCTCTTGTTACACCACAGCCGTAGGATTGTATCCGATGCTGGGCAACTGGATATTGTCTTATGCCACGGCCTTCGCCTTGAGTGTATTCATGGTGGCCATTGCCTTGCGCATCCCCAAGGCCTATGAAAATGGCAGCCAATACAAATTGATTGCTGGCTACATCTTCGTGGCGATGTTCAGTGTATTGCTCAATTTCAACGCCATTTATGGGGTGTTCAGTGCTGAGAAGCTGCTTTACGAAGAGCTAAAGCAAAACAAATCCGAACTGACCGCCATCCGGACCCGAGCCATTGAGTCTTTGGATGGTCATTTTGGAGCGGTAGAAACCGAACAAAAGCTCAAAGAAGCCCAGGCCCTGCTCAAGGAGGAGACCACTAACCACGTTGATCCTGGTTACGGGCAAAATGCTCGCCGCATCAACCAAGAAAGCGTCATTCCATTGCAAGCCAAGTTGGTGGCCATTCGCACCAAGTACGACCCTACCGTGGGGATCATTGATTCGGTGGTGGCCAAAGCCCAAAGCACCATCACCTTGGCTCTGGAAAACAAAACCATTCCCCTCTACCGGGAGGCCGTAGACCAAAGCATCGACGCCTACAGCCAAGTCGGCGAAATGACCCAAAACCTGATCGGTTCCGAAAATTTTGACTACCAAGCCCTGAGCTTCCAACATCGTGACGTAGGCAACCTGAACCACTCCCTGTGGACCTTGGGCAACATTCCCAAACTCGAAGCCAAGCAAGCCTCTTCGGTGATCGTGTCTTTGCTCTTGTCACTGTTGATTGACTTCATCGTCTTGTTTGTCTTAGTCATGATCAACCGCCCAGGCAAAGGGGATTTGAATGGGCCTGAAAAATCGGAAGCAGAAGAAGCCGAGACGATTCTAGAAGAAGAGTACGTCAGTCCTCGCTACCAAAACATCTACGCCACCCGTAGCCATCGCCGCAGCAATGCCCAAAGTCAAGAGATGAATCGCCGACAAATCAATGGCAATCCTTGGAAGGTGGAAGAAGATCCTAAGCCGGAACCCATCAATCCCGTAGTGGCTCCAGTTTCGGTAATGACCGATACCGAAGAACGAGAGACGGATGCCATCCCCGCTCAGGAGGAAGAGATGGCCAGTGAGGTCACCGCAACAGATCCCACTGCTTCTAAGGTAATGGCAGAAGAGCCAGAAGCTGATGTCAGCCCTGCTCATGAACCCAGGGAGGAGTTCTTTGCAGTGGACATGTCCCAAGACCCACCTAGCTGGTACCTGCCAGAAGAAAAGGAAGGGTCAGATACAGAGTCCGAAGAAGAAATGTTCGACCAGACTCCAACTCTAGCGGATGAGCCAGAAGCCTCAGAAGAGGAAAGATCTGAGCTCGCCGCCGATGAAAAGTCGCACTCAGCTTTGCGCTCCAGGTCTTTTCCTGTGAATGGTCACCGTGTATCCTTACCCTAGCCCTCACCCTTCATTTTTCCATCAACCACAAACTTTCTCATCGCTATGAATACCTCACTTCGTATGCCCAAGCACGATCCCGAATTGGTCGAAATCATGGAAGAAAACCTGGCCTTGCGCCAAGCCGCTACGGAGCAGGACCTTGCCCGCAAGGCCCGCTGGGAAGCCCAAGCCAACGCGCGTCGCGAGCAGCGCCAACAGCAGCCTGAAGCCGTGGCCTTGCCTCCTGCTGTGACTAGAGCAGAACGCCCCGGTACCGTGCGTCCAAATTTAGAGCAAAGCGCCGAAGCTCCCGAACTCAAGACAGCCCGAACCCAGGAAGAGATCCTGGCCAAAAACACCCACTACGTCTTCATCTTTGGTTACACCGGTGCAGGGAAATCTACGGTGCTGACCGCCCTGAACATGTACATGCGGCAGCATTACCGGGTAATCCTGAACCAAGCTGGTAACCAGGATGGCATCCGGCTGATGCACCAAATGATGCGAGACTTGGAAACGGGCCACTTTCCTCAACCTACCTCCATCGGTCAAATCACCGAATACGACACTTCCTTTCGCATGAATGGTGAGGATGTTAACCTCACGTTTTTGGAAATGGCGGGAGAGGACTTACGAAAGGTAGACGTGGATACCGGAGAAGAAGGCTTGCCCGATTCGGTGAAGGCCTATTTGCATTGCCCTGGGATTTCGATCAGCTTCTTGCTGGTGGCCGATTATGACCGCGTGGTGGCCCGTAAAGAAGACCGCCTCATCTTGCAGTTTTTGAGCTTTCTCTACACCGAAGGGGTGGATCTGTCTCGGGTAGGAGTTCTGCTGAGCAAATTTGACCGTGGCCGCACGGAGATGAACGTGGAGGAAGTAATCCGCACCTATTTGCCCCAGGTGGACAAGTGGCTTACTTCAGGAGATATCGAGCAGCCTCGGGTATTTCCTTTCAGCGTTGGGGAGGTAGATAGCCAGACCGGTCGCAAGGATCAGATTCGGGAAATTGACCTGGAAGACTGCGGCGAAGTTGTCCCTTGGCTACACCAAGTGCTATCTCTACCCGGAGCCGAGGTCAGCAATGAGCCAATCGAAGGCCAGAGCTGGTTCCAGCGTCTTGGTTCATGGTTGCCTCGCCGCCAAGGCTAACCTGATCCCCTGCTTCTTCCAATTTTCACCCAAACGAAACGCATCATGTACCATCATTCAAACTTAGGCCACATCCGCTTTGGCAAGGACGACGGTTTTGAGGTAAAGGCTTGTGAAGGCTGCCTCAAGGCCTTCCGAGGGGCTGAATCCCGACAACGCTTGTATCGTGCGCTACAACTGAAACAGGAAAGCATCCGACTTTACCCGGGTTCAGAAATCATGACCATGCTGACCCTTGATTTAGAGGGGCATCAATATCGCCTAGTTCTGCTCTATCGCTACGCCTTGGATCAGTACCAGCGGGATGGCTATCGGGCTGTTGGCCTAGCCTTCAAAGATAGCTGGACGGATGCCTCATTGCTACTGGATGAACTCAGACATTTGGCCGAACTGGACCAGCATCATCCAAAGCCTGACCGCGCTTTTCAACCCAATCTTGCTACCTATGGACTGCCTCAAGTCGAACGTATAGGACAGCGCAACATGCCGTTGTTTGTGCCCATGCAAGAGGGAAGCACCGCCGAGAAAAAAGCCTTGATCGAAGCCTGGCACCATGACTTGGTTCAAAACTATCGCTCAGTGTGGTCCAGTGCTTCTGAAGAGGTAAGACGAAGCGTAGATACAGCGAACTTGGTTTGTTGGGAGCAAAATCCCTTTTGGCACCAGGTGATTCGGCCGGTAGATCTTCCTGAAAAACCACCTTCGGAGCGTAGGATAAATCTGGACGAGGTACCAGAAAATTCCCTGATTCATGCTGTTGAGGAGGTAGATACAGATACCTGGATTCAAAAACCACCCAAGCCTAAACCTCCTCGCAAAAAGCGATTCTTCCTCTCTTGGCTGTGGGTAGGGCTGTTTGGTGCGAGTGGATGGCTTTGGATGTCTTTTGTGTAAAAAGAGCGGGGGATGTTGTTGGTTTGAGATTGGACCATACCCCAGTCTATTCTTCTTGATCTTGCTTGTCTCTAGACGAGTGAGATCACTTATTTTAACGGGAGTTTTGCTTTAAAGCGATTGGTTACCAGTGGGATGACGCCTTTCCAATTCCCGGAATCTTCGATCCGCGGGACCTACTTTCTTTCTAGGGAAGCAGATTGAAAGCGAATAATTAGTTTAGCGATGCCAGGTTGGGACCTCCACCCTCATTGAAACGGTGAGGCTAGCATTCTCGGGGTTTGGAAACCCCTCAGAACGAAAAGTCTAGCTTAAGTAGCTTTAAAAACCAGACTGGATAACTACTGAGGCGGGTTGGGTCGAAATCCGGCGGTCGGGGCGGCCTGTGTTTGGCCTGGGATTTCGAGCGTTTTTGCTTACTTTTTGCGCTCAAAAAGTAAGGCCCGCCGCAGGCGACACTCCGCTGGTATAAAACCAATTATTAAAACGCTAGGCGCGGACCTAAAAAGAAAGTAGGCAAAGCAACTCCGGCATTCTAGGTCCTCGCACTAGGCCGCCCCAGTCCACCGAATGCCGACCAACGCCGCCTCAAGCTGGCTTCAGCTGATGTTTTACCTATATCTTATCCAAAACTCAGGGTATTTTAAAAGTAGGTGCTCATTTCCTGCTGCAGTGCTTTGGCAGAAGCTGCCGCCGCCTCTGCAAAATCTTCCCCCCCACTCGCGAAAATGATGCCTCGGCTAGAATTAACCAGAAGTCCACCTAGCTCAGTTTGACCATGTTGACACACTGCATGGAGGTCGCCTCCTTGGGCACCTACTCCGGGGACTAGCAAGGTGGCTTGAGGGATTAGTTCCCGTAGGCGCAGTAGACTCTCACTGCGGGTGGCTCCCACTACATACCCCAAGTTTCCAGGATATTTCTGAGCCCATTCCTCTGCCTTGAGGATGACCCGCTCATGCAAAGGACCTTGGCCCGTAGGCAGATGTTGAAAGTCTTGGGCACTTGGGTTGGAGGTCAGGGCCAAGAGAAAAACCCATTTGCCTTCAAACTCCAAAAAAGGCGCTACGGAGTCCTCTCCCATGTAAGGCGCCACCGTCACGGCATCGAAGTCATAGGTTTCAAAAAAAGTCTGGGCATAGAGCCGAGAGGTATTGCCGATGTCTCCCCGTTTGGCGTCGGCGATGGTGAACACGTCATCGGGAATCAGCTCCAAGGTCTTGGCCAAACTCTCCCAGCCTTTGGGGCCTTGCGCTTCGTAAAAGGCCAGATTGGGCTTGTAGGCGACCGCATAGGGAAGGGTAGCCTCGATGATGGCGCGGTTGAAGGCAAACACGGGGTCTTTTTCGCTTTGTAAATGGGCGGGGATGCGGGCCGGGTCGCTGTCGAGTCCTACGCAGAGATAGGACTGCTTGGCTTGCATGTGCTGGAAGAGGGATGCTGGGGTCATGGG
>CAZFPQ010000269.1:0-9776 GCA_964521065.1 uncultured Bacteroidia bacterium
GGGCTGGCCTAAAATGCAGTCCCGACGAGCCGGGATGCTTACTTTTGTTGAAAAAAGTAAGGCCCGCGGATCGACGATTCCGGGAATCGGAAAGGCGACACTGCTAATGGCTCAGGGCAACTTTTTGGCCAAAGTCCAGCTAATCAAAACTTGACCTTGCTACCCCCGCTTCCCAGTGAATCTGAATTTTTTGTGAAATACTCCCTATCAAAGGCATGGTCATCTGCGATTCATTTAATACCTTCTAAGCCATCGAGCAGATTTTCCATACAGATTGCCTGCCATGCTCAAATTCATAGGTTCCTTTATCCTAGTCGTCTTGAGTGCGACTCTGCTGTGCGCCCAAAACTACCGCGACAGCACCTTCCTGCTGGTAGAGCAGCATTTTGGGGCAGAAGGAGATAGCCTGTCCGAAGAGGGGCTGCTAGCCAAAGAATGGCTTCAGCAGTTGACTCCTGCTTCTCATGATACCTTAACCATGATTGTGCTATATCAACTGGCGCAAGACCTCAATGGGGAGCCGCGGCAAAGGTCACAAGACCTGCTAATGAGGATGGCCAAACGGGGGGCGACAGGTGAGGTCGATCCAGTTAATACCCATTTCTACATCACGATGCTGGTCAATGCACTCTTGTTGCAACATAACAATGGAGGTGGGGTTTCTTCCCTTTATCAAGCCTTAGAATGGGCCCAAAAGGCGGAAGATGCCAATCTCATCGCCGCTTGTTACTTACATATCGGCACCAATTTTTTTAACAAGAAAGATTATTCTGCTGCTATTGAGAATTGGCTAAAGGTGTATGAGTTAGACCAAGCTGCACTTAGGCCAGAAAAACTGGCAAGGGCCGCTTTTAAGCTTGGACAAGTATACATGATTACGGGTGAGTTAGAGGAATCTCAAGTTAAGTTTCGGCAAGTCATTGAAATGGGGCAGCAACATCATGACACTGCCAGCATGGCCGATGCTTACATGGGTATGGGCTATCTCCAGTTTAGGAAAGAAGATTTTCAGGGCACAAAAAAGCAGTTTGAGTTAGCTCTGAAGCTCAACCAACAAAGCGGTAACATAACCAGCCAGTTTAGAAACCTCTATGCCCTTGGGAGACTGGCTGAGAGAGTAGGAGATTGGGCAAGTATGGCAAACTATATAAGTCAACTAAATGACCTGCTGGAAGCGGCTCCCAATCAGACCGATGCTACCTTATCTGATTCTTATGATATTCTGCTGAGATACTATGAGCATCAGGGGGACTTTCGTAACGCCTTAGAAGCTCAGAAGAACAAATCCTCGGCCCTGCTCCGCGTGTATAATGAGCGCAGTGTTCAGCAGGCCTATGACCAAAAATACCAATTTGAATACCAGCAGCAAGCCTTGGCTGATAGCCTGGAGAATGCCATCGCTTTCGAGAAACAGGAGGCTGATATACAAAGAAGGACCATGACCAACTGGTTTTTGGGGGCCTTCCTCTTACTCGCCTTGGTATTTGGGGGGATTTTTATCAACCGTTTTCGACTCATCCAACGCCAAAAAGGCATCATCGAAACCGAGAAAAGTAAGCTGGACCAGGCCATCCTGCAACTCAATGAATCCAATGGCGAACTCAACCTTGCCAACGCCAAACTCCAAGAACTCGACGCCTCCAAGTCCCGCTTCTTCACCAATATCTCCCATGAGTTTCGCACGCCCCTGACCGTGATCTCTGGGATGGCTGAGCAAATCACTGAGCCCGTATCCGCTAAAGAGCTGATCCGTAGGAACACCCAGCAGCTCCTTGGACTGATCAACCAAATCCTTGACCTACGCAAGCTGGAATCAGGTAACCTTACTCTTGCTCTCATTCAGTCAGATGTGATCCAGTTCCTGAAATATGGGACCGAATCCTTTGAGTCCCTGGCGATAAGTAAGTCTCTTTCGCTGAGCTTTAGGAGCCAAATTGCCGAGCAAATGATGGATTTCGATCCCGATAAGCTCCTGATGATCCATGCCAATTTGCTTTCTAACGCCATCAAGTTTACACCGGCGGGGGGGCAAGTGAGGGTGGAGGTAGACATATTTGATGAAAATCGCTTGGGCATCACGGTGGCAGATACGGGAAAAGGCATTGCAGCGGATAAGCTTCCCATGATATTTGACCGATTCTACCAGGTAGATGATAGCTCCACCCGCGAGGGGGAAGGAACCGGGATTGGACTGGCCTTGACCCAAGAGCTGGTGCGCTTGATGGGCGGCGAAATCAAGGCGGAAAGCGAATTGGGCAAGGGATCGCGGTTCAAGGTTCACTTGCCTATAACCAGGCAGGCAGCGCTTGAATCCGATTTGCCAGCCAACTCCAACTTACTAGCCCCTATCACCTTAGCCGGGCAAGCAGAATTGCTTCCCTCACCCTTAGCAAGCAAAGGCGAGCGCCCAAGTTTGCTGATCATCGAAGACAACCCAGACATTGTTCGCTATCTCTTCTCCCTGCTAGAAGATCAATACGAGTTGTATGCTGCTCCCGATGGGCAAGCTGGGATTGAGGCCGCTCTGGAGCAGGTACCGGACCTGATCATTACCGACGTGATGATGCCCCACAAAAATGGCTACGAAGTCTGCGAAGCGTTGAAACTCGATGAGCGGACCAGCCACATTCCCATCGTCATGCTCACGGCCAAGGCCGATCAGCCTTCCCGCCTGGAAGGCTACAAGAGGGGAGCAGACGCCTATTTGGCCAAGCCCTTCGACAAGGAAGAGCTAGCGATCCGTTTGGCCAAGCTGCTCGAAATTCGGCGAACCCTGCAGCAGCGTTACCAGTCCGGGGCCATGCCCCCCTCCAGCGAAGATCCTGCCCTCCAGGCAGAAGATACCTTCCTGGCCAAAGCCCGAGAGCTGATTCTTGCTCACCTGGACAACCCCGACTATCGCGGCGATTCCCTAGGCGAGGACCTGGGCATGAGCCGGACCAATTTCTACCGCAAACTCAAAGCCCTGACCGGAGAATCACCTTCTTACTTCATTCGCGCCGTCCGAGCTGACAAGGCCAAAGAGCTGCTTCAGAATCCGACGTTGAACGTTTCTGAGATCGCCTACATGACGGGCTTCAATAACCCAGGTTATTTCAATCGGATCTTCAAGACCCTTTTTGACCTTACCCCCAGCGAATTTCGAGAGCAAAAATTGTCCTAAAAAGCCTATTCAAATCGCCTCCCTGAGTCTCCTGGGCCCTTTGGAATAATAAGAGAAGGCTTTGGAATAATAGTGGAATAGCTTCATCTGACCCCTGGTTTTCTTTGAGTCATCAAACAAAATCACGGAAAGATGAAAGCAGTAATCATTGGTACTTTATGTCTTTTGCTGACCTTGGAGGGGATGGCTCAAACCGAGGGAATCAGCATCAATGCCACCGGAAACAACCCCGATGCCAGCGCGATGTTGGATATCCAAAGCCCTGACAAAGGCCTGCTCATCCCTCGGATGGATAGCAGTAGCCGACAAGCCATCCTCAATCCCGCCGAGGGGTTGATGGTGTATGACAGCACGACCCAGAGCTTTTGGTATCATCATATCGAGTGGCAGGAAATTGATGGAGGCAGCGACAACCTGGGAAATCATCGTGCCCTACAAAACCTCCAATTGAATGGACATTGGCTCAGCCAAGATGGTGACAGTGAGGGAATCTTTGTGGATTCTCTTGGCAAGATTGGCTTAGGCACGGACTCCCCCGCCGAACGCCTAGACGTAAATGGCGCCATCAAGCTGGGCGACACCGATTCCAGCCATACAGGTACAGTTCGCTGGAATCCACATACCCAGGATTTTGAAGGATACCGAGGAGATCGCTGGGTGTCCCTGACCTATGGGAATGACTATACGGTCTCCGGTGCTTTTGATGCGCAAAATCAAGACAAACTATTCCCTACTGATGGGGCAGCTGGTGACCAATTTGGTGCTTCCGTCGCGATATCTGGGAGCTATGCCATTGTAGGAGCATGGCAAGATGATGACAATGGCAGTCAATCTGGCTCTGCGTATATCTTTTCCTATGATGGGAGTAGCTGGACTCAGCAGGCCAAGCTAGTGGCCAATGATGGGACCTCGTCTGATTTGTTTGGTTCTTCTGTAGCCCTTTCTGGGAACTATGCCATTGTGGGGGCAAACGGGTATAATAGTAGGTCTGGTGCAGCCTACATTTTTTTCTATGATGGTACCAGTTGGACCCAACAGGCTAAGCTAATGGCCTCAAATGGGTATGGGGGAGTATTTGATGAGTTCGGCTCTTCTGTAGCCCTTTCTGGGGATTATGCCATTATAGGGGCATATAAGGATGACGACAAGGGTAGCCAATCCGGCTCTGCTTATATCTTCCACTATGATGGAAGTAGTTGGATACAACAGACTCAACTAACCGCTTCTGATGGCTCTACCGGTGACTATTTTGGAGCAGCCGTATCCATCTCGGGGAATCATGCCATTGTGGGGGCAAGGAGGAATAGTGATAGTGCGAACTGGTCTGGTGCTGCCTACATTTTTTCCTATGATGGGAGTAGCTGGACCCAACAGGCCAAGCTGACTGCGCTTGATCAGGCCGCTTCTGATTTTTTTGGTTCTTCGGTCGCAATCTTAGGAAATAAGGCCATTATTGGCGCACTCGGAAATGATAACAATGGCCTTTCTACTGGCTCTGCCTATATTTTTTCCTATGATGGGAGTAGCTGGACCCAACAGGCCAAGCTAGCTGCTACTGATGGGGCTGATTTTGACAGTTTTGGAAAATCCGTGGCGATCTCAGGGAACTATGCCATTGTAGGGGCATACAGGGACGACGACCATGGTAGCGAATCCGGCTCTGCTTATATCTTCCACTATAATGGAAGCAACTGGGATCAAGAGGCTAAACTGACCGCCCTGGATGGTGCAGTAGATGATTATTTTGGTGTTTCAGTGGCCATCTTAGGGGACCACGCAATAGTCGGAGCCCGCCGAGATGACGATAACGGCGGAAATTCTGGCTCCACTTACTATTACAGCAGTTCCGGCGCCATTGCTCTTTATTCCGACCAACTTTTGATAGATGGGATAGGTTCTGTGGATTTGGGTGGATTGGCAGACAACCTCGGCGATCATATCGCTACCCAAAGCCTTGACATGAATGGCCAGGATCTCTTAAATGGAGACACCCTCATGGCGCAGGCTTTCATCGGCAATGGGACTGGATTGACCAATGTGCCAACAGAGATCCGGCAAGGTACTGATGGCAATACCTATAACCTTCGACCACGGAATGAAGGCGCCACTGTCGGAAACGCGAGAGGGGAGTATTCTGTGGATTTTCAAACTACGAGGTTGAATGCAAGTGAAGTTGCTTCTGGAGATTATTCCTCAATCACAGGGGGGTACAGAAATCAAGCCTCAGGAGACTTTTCCGTCGTGATGGGAGGTAGCAATAATTTAGCCCTGGGAATAAATGCCAGCGTAGCTGGAGTAAACAATGTAGCTAATGGCAATTTCGCGGCGATCCCTGGCGGACGAGATTTGATTGCCGACTCCTATGGGGAGATGGTAGTAGGGATATACAACCAATCGAGTGGAGGGAATCCAAGTACTCCAACGCCAACTGATCCTGTTTTTGTCGTAGGCAATGGGACCTCTACTGCTCCTGGCAACAGGTCTAATGCGCTCACGGTTCTCAAAAATGGAGCGGTAGGCATTGGGACCAATAGCCCTAGTCGTGCCAAGCTGGAAATCATCGGAGTAGGTGCATCCCAAACCAACACCTTTGCCTACCTGGATTACAATTCGGGGATTTCCACCGGCGTATGGACTGCCCCTAGGGATTATTCTATTTGGGCATCCAGTCACATTGCTGCCACAGAGTTTCACGCCATCTCAGATCGCCGCGTCAAGGATATCATCGGCCGCAGCGATGCTTCAGCCGATCTTCAGGCCTTAATGAACATCCAGGTCACGGATTACACCTTCAAGGATACCATCGCCAAAGGCAGTCGCCCGATGAAAAAGGTCATCGCCCAGGAAGTGGCCAAGGTCTATCCCCAAGCGGTTCATACTTCGACCACCGAAGTCGTCCCCGACATCTACCAGCGCGCCGAAGTCCAGGATGACTGGATTATGCTGGCGACCGACCTGAAAGTCGGTGAACGGGTCAAGCTCATCACGGAGGAAGGGGCTAAGGTGTATGGGGTAAGTAAGGTGGAGGCTGACCGCTTCCAGGTCTCCGGCCTCTTAGTCTCGCCTCCCGCCTCCCGCAGCAAAGCGGTCCCGCCTCTCTTCGTCTATGGCCGCGAGGTAGATGACTTCCACACTGTAGATTATGAAGCCCTTTCCATGCTGAATCTCAGTGCAACCCAGGAGCAGCAACGCAGAATAGAAGCCTTGGAAGCAGCGAATAAAGCGATGCAATGGGAAAACACCGCACTAAAGGCGCAACTGCAAGCCTTACAAAGCATGGAACATCGACTGCAAGCCTTAGAAGCCCAATTACAGGTCGGAGGAAATCATGCGTCAGGTAGGGTAAATCCTTAGGAGGGTAAGGCTCAGATACCTGCCTTTGTCTTGCTCAGATCCTGGCACAGATTTGTAGCCCGTGTCGGGGCCTGAGCTAGATATCTATTTGTCTTATAAGGCTTAATAAGAGCGTAAAAGCCTAGGCAGCATCGCATAGCGGGTGAAAAGGAGAGTCGTCTAACCGTGCAAATGACTACTCATTTTTTCTAATGAATCATCCCTGATAATCGCATTTATGGGGCTGTAGGCGGGGTTTGAAACAATAGTCCAATCATTTTTCAAAAAAGTCCAATCCACTCAAAGGGTGGATCAGGACCTTTGGTTCAGTGTTCAAAACCAAAACAATGAAACGAATGGCTCAAGGCAACAACATCCACACCAATACCCAACAGTTAAGCATAGGTTTATCAATGGTCAAGAAAGGTCTTAGTATCTCTTCCAAGATCTCCAAAGGGATGACCATCAAGATCGTGACCCGTTTGTTCTGCAAACCTTCGCGTCAAAAGATGAAGCGGAAGCATCGTGCTTTTTACCAGCAAGGACGCACGGACACCTTATCGATCCGAGGCTTTAAGGTGAAAGTGCTGCGGCTTGGTGAAGGGCAACCCGTTTACATGTCACATGGGTGGGGAAGTCTAGGCTATAACCTGCGCCCCTTGGCAGAATCCCTGGTAAAAGAAGGATATGAGGTAATTATTCCAGACTTGCCTTGCCATGGCAGATCTTCTGGGACATTCATCAACCAGATTGAGATGTCAAAAGTAGTCCAGGAATTGCTTTTGCATTACAATTCTGAAAAGCCACTGGAACATATAGTTACTCATTCTTGGGGAGGGACGGCGACTCTTCTCGCTATGGATGGCATTCGGAGAGATGGCATTCCCGCATTCGACGTGAAGAAGATGGTCTCAATAAGCATGCCTTCAGCGCCCAATGCCATCATGGACATTTTCTGTGATATTCTGGGTTTGTCAGAGGAAGTAAAAAGAGGACTCTACCAAAATATCTCTGAGATGGCTGGAAAAGATGGCCGCTCCTTGGAGCAGGCTTTCCCCATGGGCCTGCCGGAGCTATTGGAGAATCCTGGGTTTGACTATGTTTTGATTCACGGGAAAGAAGACAAAGCCATTCCCTATACCAACAGCTTGGAGCTGGCTGCCAAGTATCCGCAGCTATCTACGCGTTGCTTAGATGGGTTAGGGCATATTGACATCCTCAAAGATGAACAGGTACAGCAGGAACTTCTTCTTCACCTATCGGAACGGAAAGAGGTGAACCAAAGAGTTCTAAGAGTCAGATAGGGGTGAATGTCCGATCGATTAGGGTAGTGCTAGTCCAGGGCCTAGCACTACCAGATATCGAATGATTCAGTCTTCCTTCAGTAGGTCCATGAAGGCCTGGAAATCCCCCAGCGATCCACCCACGATCTTAAAATCGCCCGATATCAGGGCACCGGCCCGCCCCCGAATACCGGCGACCAACTCTTTCCACGCTTTGGAGTCAGTTTTTACGGTAAAGGAAGGATTTCCAACGGCCTGGTCTTGGATCTCCAAAATGCCTTTTCTGACCTCTAAGGTCCAGGTCTCTCCAAGGTCCGGAAAATAAAAGTGGACGGTTTGTTCCACCGCCAAAGCTTTATCAGGTACCAATCGAGCGGCCATGTTTTCAAAGATCACCCGCATGGGGAAGCTATGGGCCATGCTGGGCTGGATGGGACGGTCAACTTTGGGGACCAGGCCCTGCTCTTCCTGGGCTAAGGTCATGAGGTAGTAGCGGGCGTTGACGTTTACTTGTTGGCGGGCCAGGGCAGTAAGGGCGTCTACCCGAAGTTGGCTAACTGCTTCTGGCTGATAAGCCAATTGCCGCAGGTAATCTGAAAGCTCAAGGGCCCAGGTATACTGGGAATCCCTCAGCGATTGCTGGGCGGCTAGCAAAAGGGCAGCTTTACTGCCTGATAGTTCGGCCATGTGTTGGGCCTTTTCTTGAGGAGGAATGGTAAACAGATGACTGGCCTGTCCATCAAAAAAACCAAGATAGCCTTGGTAGATATTGCGTACGGACCACTCTACGTTGCCGTAATAAGGCTGGAGCCAAGGTGATTCTGCGAGGTGGGCTGGTAATTTGACCCGCTGAACTATTTCCTCCGGGCTGAGCTGTAAGTTCATGTTGCGGATGGTCTGATCATGCACAAACTGAATGGCATCTCGGTAGTCACGGAGCACCCGTTGAATGGTGTCCTGCCCAATGAGAGGGCGGGTATGGCTAGGGATCAAAATCTCAGGCTTCAGATCCCGCATGCGGTCTAGGCTCTGATACCAAGCTTTGACGTCTCGGTAGGAAGTTCCTCGAATGGTGTATAGGTTGGGAAATGACTTATAAATGTTGTCTCCTGATAACAAGATGCCCTGCTCTGGCATCCACACAAACAACTGGTCATCGGTCTCCCCGGGAGCATGGACCATTTGGAGTTTAACTCCAGCTACCTCTATGCTCAGGCTATCTTCAAAGGTTACCGTAGGACGCAAGATGCCTACCCGAGTTCCGTCCTCTACCTTGATGCGAGGACCGATGCCACAGTGATGCACCTCCTCGGGTGGCAATTCCATGCCAAACATGCGCACCGATCGCAGCGTGACCACCGGCCTGATTAAGTTGAGCACTCGATCGATGTAGTAGTTGGTGAGCGCGTGGGCATAGACTTCTGGATGGTCTTCCCCAGCCATGACTTCGGCCCCAAAGATATGATCACCATGGTTATGGGTGAAAATCAAGGCTTTAACCGGCTTGTTGGTGATTTTCCTGAAGGCCGCCTTTACTTTGGTGGCGCTTTCTAGGGTTCCCATACAATCCACGATGATCACTCCATCATCCCCTTCGATCATGATGGAGTTGGCTAGGCCAAATCCAACCGCCACATAAACCCCTGATCCTATTTCAAGGACCTCTTGATGAAACTCTAGGGCGTGAGCCTTTACTTCTGCCAACACAGGCGTATCTGGTTCAGGAGGACCTTGGAGGGGAGTAGGGGCCTTACAGGCAATAAGGCATATCCAGAAGATGGCAAAGAGTAGCCTCAATAACTGGAGGTAGGGGGTATCAGCCACAATAAAAGCTTAATAGGTACGAGAACTTGTTGGCTACAATCTCGCCCACAGTGTTTTCCCAAGCAACTTCAGAGACGATTTGATACCCAATCCACTTTCCCCTTAACTCCCTTAACTCCCTTAACTCCCTTAACTCCCTTAACTCCCTTAACTCTCTCAACTCCCTTAACTCC
>CAZFPQ010000270.1:0-9756 GCA_964521065.1 uncultured Bacteroidia bacterium
TGGTCCTGGAAATCATTGGTAAAATGATAGGTAATCGGGCAAGAATTACTTCTATTCTAAGTTACGTAAAAACCTCAATCAGGATCAGCAGCTATAAGCGCAAAAAGGGTCACCCAATGGGCGACCCTTGATCTATTTCTTACCAAAAACTAGTTTCCTAGTAGCGGTAATGCTCAGGCTTGTAAGGACCTTGTTGCTCAACGCCGATATATTCAGCTTGGTCGTTTGACAAGGTTTCCAATTCTACCCCAATCTTGGCTAAGTGCAGGCGAGCAACTTCTTCATCCAGATGCTTAGGCAAGGTGTACACCTTGTTTTCATAGTTATCTGAATTTTTCCACAGCTCAATCTGGGCCAGCGTCTGGTTGGTAAATGAGTTTGACATCACAAAGGAAGGGTGCCCCGTGGCACAACCCAAGTTTACCAAGCGACCTTCAGCCAACAAGATGATGTCGTTGCCATCTACGTTGTACATATCCACCTGAGGCTTGATGCTGATTTTGGTATCACCGTAGTTTTCGTTCAGCCAAGCTACGTCAATCTCATTGTCAAAGTGACCAATGTTACAAACGATGGATTTATCGCGCATGAGCTTGAAATGCTCTCCCGTCAGGATGTCTTTGTTACCGGTAGCGGTCACCAAGATGTCTGCCCTAGGAGCGGCCTTAGCCATGGTAGTTACCTCAAAACCGTCCATTGCTGCCTGTAGGGCACAAATAGGATCAATCTCTGTAACGAGTACACGACAACCAGCGCCACGAAGAGAGGCGGCTGAGCCTTTTCCGACATCGCCATATCCAGCGACTACGGCAACTTTACCGGCCATCATGATGTCTGTAGCACGGCGAATGGCGTCCACCAAAGACTCCTTGCAACCATACTTGTTGTCAAACTTTGATTTGGTAACCGAGTCATTGACGTTGATAGCAGGCATAGGAAGAGTTCCTTTGCGCATGCGCTCATATAAACGATGAACTCCCGTAGTGGTCTCTTCGCTCAATCCCTTGATGTCTCCAACCAATTGAGGATAGCGGTCTAACACCATATTGGTCAGGTCGCCCCCATCATCAAGAATCATGTTGAGGGGTTGACGATCCTCGCCAAAGAAAAGGGTTTGCTCAATGGCCCAATCAAACTCTTCTTCAGACATCCCTTTCCATGCGTATACAGGAATACCAGCTTCAGCGATGGCCGCTGCAGCGTGGTCTTGGGTAGAAAAGATGTTACAGGAAGACCAGGTTACATCAGCACCTAGCTCTTTCAAAGTTTCGATCAGTACTGCGGTCTGAACCGTCATGTGCAAACAACCAGCGATACGAGACCCTTTCAAGGGTTGCTCATCGCGGTAGCGGTCGCGAATCGCCATCAAGCCAGGCATCTCCGCCTCGGCCAATTGAATTTCCTTGCGTCCCCAAGCAGCCAAAGAAATGTCCTTGACTTTATAGGGCAGATATTTTGCGGTTGCTTCAGCCATTATAAAAGTATCGATTTAAAAATTAGTTTGCTGACCCCAAAGGTCTATTTTTAGTATCATGATTACAAACGTCTTGTAGACTAGATGGTTATTTAGAATTTCCCTCCCCGCTAATCATTCATCCGAAAGAATTAAGGGGATCCATTACATGGTAACCATCTGCCATTTGGGCAGTTTAAGCAACAAACAATCTCTCTATTTGGACCTTTCCTTTTACCTTTGCCCTATTCATTCTCTTCAATTGACTGCTTTTGAGTACCGCTACCTTTCAAATTAAACCAGACTACCTAAATAGTGTAGAAGAGCTAAAGCCCTTTCATCATTATCCCCTTAGGAACCTTGACTTTTCTCAGATTATACAAGACAAAAAAGCCAGCCCAATAGAGCGGCAGATCTTGGTAGACGTATTAAGGGATCAGTATAGTGGGCTAGAGGCAAATACCCTGGTAAAGAGCAACATAGACAGCTTAATAAAGGAAAACACCTTCTCGGTTACTACGGGGCATCAGTTGGTCTTGTTTGGTGGTCCTCTTTTCACCGTGTACAAGATCATGAGCACCATACGCCTCACCGAGAAATTAAAAAAAGAGCATCCCCAGTATCACTTCGTACCTGTTTTTTGGATTCATACTGAAGACCATGATTTTGAAGAGATCAATCACTATTTTCTAGACTTTGGAGAAAAGCGAACTTACCCGGGACAATTCCAAACCAAAGTAGGAGCACATCTATTGGAGGAAAGAATTCTAGATTTTGCTCCTAAAAACTTCTCTCAAGACCTCATTCAGCCCTACCAACCTGGTCAGACCCTTGCACATGCCACCCGACTTTTCTTCCATACTCTTTTCCAGGAATATGGCTTGGTCATCTTAGATGCAGACGATGCGCGACTCAAGCAGGTATTTGCCAAGGTCATGCTACAAGAAGTAGCATCACAGCCTACCCAAGCAGCGGTAAACGACACATCCCGAGCCCTGGAACTTGCCGGCTATACGACCCAGATTCACGCTAGAGATATCAATCTTTTTTACCTTGACGAAGTAGGACGAGACCGCATCATTCCTCAAAATGGTCATTTTCGAGTCAAAGACAGAGACCTACAATTTAGCCTAGAAGATATTCGTCAACTTATTGAAGAGCAACCAGAAAAGCTCAGTCCCAATGTAAGTTTAAGACCTCTTTATCAGGAAATGATTCTACCTAACCTTGCTTATTTCGGGGGGTGGGGAGAATTATCCTACTGGCTCCAGCTGAAAGGTATTTTTGACCACTTTGGCATAAATTTCCCAGCGGTCCTGCCACGTTTTTCAGCCACGGTCATCCCTCCAGGATGGAGACAAAAATGGAGAGAACTTGGATTCGAACCCAAACAGGTACTTAGGCCGCTGCCAGATCTCTATCGGGCCTATATGCCTAAACTCTGGGATAGTAGCCAGTTTGACTTGCTAGAGCAGCAGATCCTCCAGAAGATTGAAGAAATGCGTCAATACATCCAAGCGGACATTAGTCAGACTCTGGCCCACAGCGCAGATGCCTTGGGGACAAAAAGTCAGCGATATCTAAGGAACCTTCGCAAAAAAACCCACCGCATTATTCGACATCAACAAAGAGGCCCATTTGAGCAGATTGAGGCACTTAAGTTGCAGGTTAACCCCGATGGACAAGTCCAAGAACGGGTCTGGAGTTTGGCTACCATCGCTCAGTGGACAGATCCTAATAGCTTTTTAAAACAGGTGTACCAAAGCTGTGACCCCCTGAACTTTGAGCATCAATTGCTTGAGCTTTGAAATTGCCGAAAACTTATCGAAATTTCCTCGTAGAAAATAACATATGGCCCAAGAAAGATATAGAAGACGCAGCATCGCAGAGGAGTTTGATACTTCTCTCATGTACGATGATATTGAAAAGATTCGCGAGAGAGAAGAAGAAGAAGAAAAAGACCAAAACGGAAAGATTGGCTCTGCTGGCCTAATGGCCTTGATAGCGGGAGCTGGATTACTCGTAACGGGTCTGATTGGTGGGAGTACTGGCCTCGCTGAGTTTTTGACCATTGCCTTACCGACCATAGGCTTTGGGGCCCTTGGCTATGGTATGTTCAAAACCCTGCGTCAAGTATTCCGTCAAAAAGAACTAAACTTCCCCGCCTTAAATGTCTACCGGAAAACTAGGCCAGCGCCAGCTGGTCAGACCAGAGAAAGGGAAAAGGAAAAAGAATCTACCCGTACTACTCGAGAAAGTGCATTCGAGCGTACGCAAGACCAAACTTACAGCCGTACCCAGGCTAGAAGAGTTAGAACCTATCGACGAACCGAAAAGAAGACCCTTCGCCGATCTCGGACCAATCGGGTTTTTTCAGGAGTCGCTGGTGGTGTAGCCGAATATCTAGGAATTTCTGCTGCCTTGATCCGTTTTGCCTTCATCGCGGCAATTTTCCTTGGCATGGCGATGCCTATCTTTATCTACCTACTGTTTTCAATTGTGCTGCCTGCCAATTATGATGACTATGAGGAGATTCGCTCTCGCCCCCGCCCCACCCCACCAAGTGGCTCTTTCCCTGGATAATTGCCTAGGTACAGGTATGAAAGGGCTTGATTAGTATCTTTGGACCTATGTTCACAGATACTTTTGCTTGAGTTCCATTCACGACCTATTTTCATGGTTTCTACTTGGCTCCTCACCCAAGAGGAGTGGATATTACCCACCCAAACCCACCTTTCTTCCTTGTCTTACAGAAATATTCATACGTTAATCCTGACCAAATGCCTCGATCTGTAAGCAAGAGTTTATGTCTGGTTACACTTGCCCTACTTACCATCTCCTGCGGTCCAAAAGAGACTATTTGCAAGAAAAAATTCTCCAATGGCTCGCTTGAATACGAAGTTCCTTGCATCGGGGGGGTGTTCAATGGTGAGTACCGTGAATATAACCGTGCGGGAGATCTATGGATTACCAAGACCTTTGTCAAGGGAGTCGAAGTAGATACCACACGCTATTATTATTCTCGTACTGGGGAAATTCTCAAGGAGATTCCCATGCGCCTGGGGGAGAAGCATGGTCTTGCTAAAGAATACTACAAAGATGGGAACTTGAAACGGGTTCAACAGTTTTCTCAGGGAGTCAGGAATGGAGAAGATGCTACCTATTACCCTCGAAGTACCCAAATTCATTTCACCAAAACCTATCGGGGAGGCGTTCCTGAAGGGGATTACCGCCGCTACACCCCTGATGGCAAAACTGCCTTGGAAGGTCAGTATGCCCAAGGAAAAGCCAGTGGAGAGTGGAAGCACTATTATCCAAGTGGCAAACTCAAGGCACAATGGAACTACAGAACAGGAATGGCCCAAGGTGATTTTCTGGTCTTGCGATTAAATGGTCAACCCTATCTCAAAGGTAGTTTCAGAGATGGCCTCGTCAATGGCACCGTGAATTACCATGATTCGCGTGGCAATGCCTCTTACCAGGAAAGGTGGAGTAGAGGAGTCAATTTAGAATTTGACCAAGCAAGTGGCCTAGAATCCAGCTACCCAGACAATAAGGCAGCGTTTTGGTTGCTGAAAGAAAGAACCTATCTATATTTAAGTCCTGATAGCGTGATGATCGGTTCGCGTCCCCTTACCAACAAACAGTTTTAGCATGCCCACTTACTACCTCATGAGAGTAAAGGGAAAGGCCAAGATTCCCGATTACATCCAACTCAGGGATGAAAGCATGACCTTGATTGGATATTTTCGGCCAGGTAGAAAAGAGCGCCTCTTAAAGGTTATTCCTGACGAGTTTTTAGCCGATCAATTGCAACAGGCCATTGATGCCATGGAGGACTTTGGTCGCTTACACAAGGTCACAGTCCAGCCCCCTGACAATTCCTAAATTCACGTCCTTTGTCCACTACCACTCCTATCATTGAACTACGAGACGTCCAGGTACAGCTGGGGAATAGAGATATACTCAAAGGTGTCACCGCCACCATGATGGAGGGAGATTTTGTGTACTTAGTAGGCCGGAGTGGATCGGGAAAATCCACCTTACTGAGGCTTCTATATGCAGATCAGCAGCACCAGGCAGGGGAGGTAAGGGTAGATCGGTTTCAACTCAAAAGTATCAGTCCAAAAGAAGTCCCCTTCCTGAGGCGAAAATTGGGCATCATTTTTCAGGACTACCAATTGCTTTCTGATAGAGACGTGAGTCAAAACCTGCAATATGTACTCAAAGCCACAGGCTGGAAGCGTCGCAGAGACATTAAAAGAAGGATCAATGAAGTTTTACTTCAGGTAGGAATGACAGGCAGGAGCCAGGCCATGCCTCATCAACTTTCCGGAGGCGAGCAACAAAGAGTTGCCATCGCCAGAGCCTTGCTCAATAGTCCTGCGCTCATTATCGCAGATGAGCCCACGGGAAACCTCGACCCTCACGCAGCCCAGCACATCATGGGTATTTTGCGCGAAATAAACTACCTAGGGACCGCCATTCTGATGGCCACCCATGAATATGGCTTAATCCACGATTACCCTGGTCAAGTAATCGAACTCCTAGACGGAAAAGCACAGCTTTACGAGGAAAGTTCCAGTTTCCTAGAAGCCTATCGCGGTAGGCTTCGCTAAAAACGTGAGCCTCTAATCTGGGATTTTCTAGGTCAAGGGAATTCCTTTTGGCCAATTATCAGCTAGCTAGCGTTTGTTATGCGGCCAGCTATGGCGTATTTTAGAGGGTAGAACTACTTACTTCATTCATTGACTTCAATGACAAAACGATTGCTACTGATGGGCATGATCAGTCTGATCATCATGCCGATGATGGGTCAAGATTGGCCAGAACAAAGCTTACCTCAAGAGTCTTTAGCCAGGCACTTGCGGTTCTTAGCCTCAGATGAACTGGCAGGACGCCGAACCGGTGAGCCCGGCAATGACCAAGCTGCCGCGTACATCGCCCAGCAATTTGAACAATTTGGTTTGGAAACTCCCCCAGGTCAGGAAGACTACTTCCAAGCGGTACCTTTCCGAAACATCACCCCACCCAAAAGGGGCGAGATGACATTTGGAAACCTCAATTTCCAACAAGGTAAGGAGATGGTGATTAGGGCTGGTGAGGTAGCCATTGACATCGAGGCTGAAGCCATCTATTTAGGCTTTGGGTGGATAGACAGCGTTCTTGAGATCAATGACTATGCTGGCAAAGAGGTAGAAGGTAAAGTCATCATCACTGACATGGGAGGGCCTGGTTTCGAAGGACCTGGGAAAGTAAGTGAAGCTTCACGATTAAAACGAACATGGGCGGCGGAGAGAGGTGCAGTTGCCCTGATTGAAATTTACAACCTGGGGTCTCCTCCTTGGAGGTATTTGGTTGATTACCTCAACCGTCCTACCATCTCCCTCGATCAACAAAGGGCTGGAAATGAATACCCAGAGTTCAGCGTGGCATGGATTCAAGATAAGAAGAAGGTTTTGCTGAAGGAGTTAGAAAAATCCCCTGATAGCAAGCTCCAATTCACCCAGTCAGGAATGTCCATCCGCCGTTTTACCTCTAACAATGTAATGGGCATTATTCTGGGTAAAGATTCTGTCCTGAAGGATGAATATGTCTTGCTAAGTGCCCACTATGACCATGTAGGAACTGGTCGAAACGGCGGATCCTATGGGCCCAACGACAGTATTTTCAATGGGGCGCGAGACAATGGCATGGGTACTACAGCTTTGCTTGCTGCCGCAGATGCTCTTAGCAAGGATCCTCCACGTCGATCGGTTATTTGCCTCTCCGTTACTGGAGAAGAAATTGGCCTGCTGGGAAGTAAATACTACGCAGATAATCCGCTCATTCCCCTAGAGAAAACCATTTTTGATCTCAACACAGATGGAGCAGGATACAATGACACGACCACGGTAACGGTAGTAGGACTGGATAGAACGACAGCCCAACCTATCATCGAAGCGGCAGACGATGATTTTCCGCTTACCACGATGGATGACCCACTCAAGGAAATGCAACTTTTCGATCGGTCTGACAATGCTTCTTTTGCTAAGAAAGGCATTCCTTCGGTGAATTTATCTCCTGGCATCACAGCCTTTGATAAGGAAATTCAGCGATACTACCACCGCCCTGCCGATCAGGTAGATGACCTTAACTTTTCTTATCTCGCCAAATATTGCCGATTATACGCCCATACGGCCCGCCGTATTGCAGACATGACTGAAAGGCCCCAGTGGATAGAAGGAGACAAATACGAGTCAATTGGAAAAGAACTTTACGGCGAATAATTATTGAACGGTGCAAAGGCTTGCTACGGGAGGGGGACTTATCGTTTGGTTTTGGCTCATGGTACTAGCTAGCCATGAGGCAAGCTCCCAAGATATTCCTTTGCCCCTAGATGCTAGGCCCCAGCTCCAGCTTAATTTTGACCGGCAAAACAATTTTACTTATAGCACCCGATTTCGGCTCAATCATACACAGCAAGGGCCAAAATACGAATGGGAACTTCGCCTCAATCATGAGCAGTTGTTCAACACTTCCCGGCCAAGTGACCGATTCGTCCAACTACAAGTCAACGCTCAATGGTGGCAGTTTTACCGACTTAAAGGTCCCTTATCCATTGCCTCATGGATAGAGGTTGATCAGTTCTGGAATAGCCGAAACCAACGCTATAGCGCCTACTTAGGCTTTCGCTACCAACCCTGGGATTTTCTAAGTATTACCCCTCTACTGGGCTACAGTTGGGATTATCGTCAGCAGATTCTCGATCAAGGTCTAAGCCCAGCTATCCGAGTAGAAAGTACCCACAATTTTGGAGATGGGCTACAAACTCGAACCTATTTGTTAGCCAGGATCAAATACATCAATCCACGACGGCAACAAAACCTGCAGTTTCGCAGCGATTGGTCTAAAGTATTTGGACAAAACGCTGCCATCAATTTTCAACTTCGGGCAGGTAGCAATCAAATGGATGATTACCTGGCCGGATCCATTGAACGGATCAAAGCAGATACATTGGGGGCAAGTCTGAGTTTCCAATATCCTCTGTTGCCATGGGTGATCTGGCAATCTGATAACCAGGTATTCAATTCTCAAAGAAGATTTGTCTACGATCCTTTTCGGCAAGAAACGGAGGAATTCAATGACCTATCTTTCGACCAATTTGAGTTTCGAACCTGGCAGCGGTTCTCCTTCCAGCGAAGCAAATGGGATGGATATTTCAACTATGAATTTCAAAGTTTGGGCCGAGCCTATGAATTGCAAAACTCGCTGGAAGCACCAGAGCCTACCTTTATTCGTCAACTGGAGCGGGAGCGGCAAAAAGACTTTTTCCGAGAACTAACTAATCTTGACTTATTGCTGAACTATCGGCCAAATGGACGGGATAGAATTACCCTGAGCGCCAATAATCGCTACCTTCAATACGATACGCCTTCTGAGGAAAACTTTGACGACCACGACGAATTGTCTTACGGTGCCGGTCTGGAATGGCAAGCCAATTGGTCTCCCAGTCTGATGACCCGGTATAAGTTGGTTGCCAGTCGGCGGCAATACGCATTCTTGTTTACGGAGCGGAGTCAAGATAATTATACGCAGAGAAATTTGCGGCTGGAAGTAGGTTTTCGGTGGGACTTGAGTTCTAAACTTCGCATCAATGGTCAGCAGTATCTTTATGTGACCTATAACGTCAAGGATTTTTCTGACCTCAACCTCACCGATCGCTCTACGCGAAACCTAGAAAGTCGCCTCAACCTAAGGTATCTTCCCCACCCCAATTGGAGAGCAGACTTCAATCTTTATCGAAAACAAACCCACCTATCCTACCTCAACTGGAATGCATTCAGCGAGACTCCACTAGATACCTTGACCATATATTTATTAGAAGAAAAAACTTTTCTCCAGCTTGGAAGAGGAAGTCAGGTCCGTCTACGACTAGAAGGGGGTTACCGACATTTCTCTCAACTCCGCTACCTTAACACCTCCATGGTTTCTCTCAAAAACCTCCTTACTCCCATCAATCTACGTATTAGAACCCATCAAACTGGCCCGACTACGGGGTTTACTGTTTTTGCTAGAGGGGGAAACAGTATTTCTGCCTCGGTATGGTGGCAGATTCAGGATCAAAGTTTCCGATTTTTCGAGATTGACCAGCTTACCAACTTAAATGCAGGATACCGCGAGGAGAATCTACTTCTTCGGGACCTACATCTCAGGCCCTTTTTCCAACTAAAACTGGATTGGAACCTGTGGGTCAGTAGATAAAAAATGCCCCCTAACCTAGAAGGCAAGGGGGTGTGAATCTGTTTTTCTTACCTAAGAGG
>CAZFPQ010000271.1:0-9711 GCA_964521065.1 uncultured Bacteroidia bacterium
AACCTATGCTTAGGCAGTAGATGATGAATGAATGGCGCATGCCTGAGATATTTATTGTTTATATATTATAAATTTCAATATGCAATAATATTTAAAGTATGGCTTATTTGATAGTTTCGATTGGTTAGATCATTACAAGATCCCTCTCTCTCGCCCCCTACGCTTTTTCCCGCGCTCTTACACCTATCTTACTGCAATTAAATGCCCCTCGTCTCCTAGGAAACGAGGGGGTTTATGTCCTGAGCAAATTGGGCGGAAGGGTGTCTAGGGGAGAACAGTCACCGTTTGACTGATTTGATGGCCATTCTTTAGAAAGACGACGAATTTGTAAGCCCCGGCAGGTAGATGGTTTACCGAAATGAAGTTCGTTCTGGCGATGTTTGTTACCTGAGAATAGTGTTTGCGGCCGTTGAAATCCCACACAGCAAGTTGGTATACTTCTTCAGGAGAAATGTTTTCAGCAAGTTCAATGGTCAGCACTTCTCGACAGGGGATAGGTGCCATCAGCACCATAGGTTTGGTGTAGAGCTGTTGATGGATCTCGGTATAATTTACTCCCAGCTTGCTTTCGGTAACTTTACTGGGCAAGCTTTGGTTTTCACCGAACGTGCTCGCAACCCATATACCACTCTGACTAGCTGCCGCAGATTTACTCGGCTGAAGAAGATGACCTTGTTCCCCTGAGCTCTCCTCATCTCCCGTTTCCATATCTATTGGGGTTCTGGTATGGTCTAGGTCGTCCTGACCTACCCTGATGCCTGAAGTAGCGGTATCTGGAGCTGGCCTATAATCCACAGCGACCGGCGTGGGCACCAGCTCCAAAACCAGTGGATAGGCATCAATGCCAATGTTTAACTCAGGGCCTTTTCGAGTAGGTAGTGCCTCGACGGATCCTGTGGCAGAGCGACCATCTAGGCGGATGGCAGAGATGGGATTTAAACTGGTATTCAGGGTCAAGGTCTTTAGCTGGGTATCGTCTCCGTCTACCGGACGCCAAGTCACCAAGTGGGTAGCCGTTCCGCTAGAATCACCCAAAAGGTAAACCCATGCTTCGTCATCCTCTTGCAGTACTCGTAAAAAGTGACGGTCTCCGATCAGGCTGTCCAGGGCTTGTAGGGCGTAATAGGATTTTTTCTTGACAAAGTTTACTTCTTTGCCCCCCGTGAGCCCGCTTCGGGTGAAGAGGGTCATGCCCCATAGGTTGGAGTGATAAAAGTAGGTGGCCTTTTCTACTCCCATTCTTTGCATCATGAGTAAGCCCCGGCCTACGTAGGCCGCTGCCGCATCCTCTGATACACATTCATTGTGGACACATTCCTGGGTGGCTCCGTCTGAATCCCATCCCCACTCGGTTACATAGATGGGCTTGCCGGGCATGTTATGATCTCGCCAGCGGATAGCATTTAAGATGCCCCGCATTTGAGAATAGTTGTGTTCCGGGTGAACCGCTCGGCGTACTCCGTCTACTCCTTTGTAAAAGCTGTAGGGATGAATGTTTAAGCCGTCGATCAACTCCGCTTCAGTGGCACTGATTCTCGCACCAATATAATTCTTGTTGGAGGTAGCCTCTGCTCCTGGATTATAGGCCTGTAAGGCACATGGCAATACGGTCATGGCGGGGTCTCCCTCCTTGAGCCCACGCGTCATGCCTCGGAGGATGGTGCGATAAACAGTAGAATCGTATTTCCAAGGCTCGTTGCCCACTTCGACGATTTCTACCTGTCCATTTCCATAGGTAGGCCCAAAAAATCTAGCGAAGGACAGGCCATATTTATAGGCGGAGCTGTAGGGATTATCCCAGGTAGAGTCGGTGAAGTTGACCATCTGGATGCTGGCGTGTACAGGCATGCCCTTGCTGATCCAGGCAGCGTATTCACGCTCCCAGTTGAGCCACCACTGAGCAGGAGTTCCTCCTGTAGCAGCCATGTCTGCAAAGCTGATGTCGTCATCGGGGTCACGCACGTCCCAGTTCATGTTATGATAGTCCCTCGCATAGCTAGCTACGGGAGTGTACATTTCTGGACCTTCGCCAGGTTGTAGTCCGTCGGTATATCGATTGTAGCCCCAGCCCCAGAATGCGTTGATGCCCAGCATGCTTCTCAGGGTTTGGGAAGAAACATAATCTTCAGGCATCGCTCCGTAGGGCGCGGATGGATCCAGTGCGGTGACCTCCCACAGATAGGCTCGCTTGTAATCTATGGGCATCATTTCGTAGCGAAATTTGAGATATCGTATAGAGGTCACCTCTGGCAGGACAAACTCTTGGGTATTCTTGGCTTGGGGGTCTAGGCTGGTTAGCCATACCCAAGTGCTATCAGTTTTGTAGGACAGTTCAATAGATTTACTGAAACTGGACCAGTGTCTCGACAAAATAGTTTTTACCTCCTGTATCTGACCCAAGTCTACTTCGAAATAGTCATACAAAGCTGATATGGTGCCTCCAATTTGGTTGATTTCTATTTTTTCATCGCAGTGTAGACTGACCCCTATAGCTTCCTCTCCAGGGATGGGATAGGCTGCCCAGGTATATTGCCCTGGAACTACCTGCCCAATTAGGCTAGAGTCACCCGCTGGAAACAAGGCATATATATCCAAGGTATCGGACTCCACTCGAAAGCGGCCATAAAACTTTTCTAAAGGTTGGTTTTCGCTAAATAGGAGCCGCAACCAGGCCTTTCCATCTCTAGGGTCTACCTTGGTAGAGCCGTATAGAGTCTCATCCGTCATAATGCTTACATCGGGGCTGGAAGAGGCTTCCACACTAAAGTTGCTGTCGCGGGCAAATACATTTAGATCTGGCCGTCCTAAAAATCCAATGGGGAGCAAGGGCTCAGCCCGCCATTGGGTGCCGGGGTCTCCATCGTTGGCGTAACTAAGGGTGTTATCACCAGAACTGGCGCTGAGATTGACCCCATCTCGCTGGGTCAAGGGCAGATAAAGGCCTGCGTCTGGGTCCCATTGTGCCCAGATGTAGGGGTAAAAAGAGAGTAAGATGATGAAGGTAAGTGTGTGCTTCATTTTGAGGAGGTAATCCGTGAGGCAAGTGGAACTATTTATTTCAAAAATACGTAAAAAACGACGATGGTATTTGACGATTATTGATATAATATAACAACAGAGGCCCATATGTTGGGCCTCTGCATTGACTTTGCCAATCTGGAAATAGACGGCTAACCTTACCAAATTCTTTATTTACAGGCGCTAAATCCTGAAGGTGTGACTATCTAAAACTTCAGCAGATCTTAGCCTCATCCTGTCGTGTTCCAACGTAAAAAAGTTGATCTTATTTTGCATAAATGGCGGTGCTATTCCGGTATCCTCCCTTGTTGTCATACCAGTCAGTGAAAACGGTTCCTCGATTTTGGGCCCAAGATCCGAATTTAAGGTGGGCAGAAATGATGGCTGTTTTCTCAACGGGGTAATTAAAGGGACTAGGCACGTGGATGGCCCATGGTAGATTGAGTGGATCTTTGTAGTAACGATCTTCTAAAGGATCAGTGGCATCGTTGCCCGTTTGGAAGAGAGAGGCATCTGCCAAGTCAGTGGGAGGAAGGTCTGGCAAGTGAACCTCGTATCCCCGGCCTCGCTGGGTAAAGATGAACGGATTAAACGGGGCGCTGCCCAAGCTATTGAGATCTTGAGGCGTGGTAAATACCAAGCTTACCTCAATGGTGTCTGGGGTAATGTAAGGGCTCGCAGTTTCGGTATTGATAAAGCGTCCGGCCTGCTGCTCCATGAGTTTGTGTCCATTGTCAAACACAATCATGGTGGCCTTACTTTGGCCTACTTCTAGTCCATTGGCTGCGTTGTTGATGATGCTTTCGAAGTATTGAGATCCGGTCGCGCTGCTTACTACGCTGGGATCTACATCCAATGAAAACCCAAACCCGCTATACATGCCCGCTCCTACAGCTTTGAGAATAAAAGTCCCTTTCAACTCTACCACTTGATTGGCTACGTTGGTGATGGCTTGATATTGATAATCAACCACTAAATCATTGAAGTCGTAATCCCCTCGATATGGCCAAAGGTCCTCGTAGGAAATGGTACCAAACGTATTTTCTCCCGGAAAATAAAGATCAAAGGCCTTATCGGGGTCGTTTGGATAATCGTCGTTTACGTTGATTACTTGGTCGTTGTCATCATCTGGGCCGGCTGCAGTTTGCGTCTCTTCTAGGCCATCGGTTTCAATGGCTGAGTATGGACTGGCGGTAATGTAGAATACCGCGTCATTGAAATCTTTGTCCCCACTGGGGCGGTTGATGTCTTCAAAACCTAGGAGAAGCAACTGGCGTGCATCATCCTTGAGCAAAACCATATGACTTTGGTTAGCTGTGCTGGTGAAGGTGTTGAAGTCTTTGTTGGAAAACTTAATGTCTCCGGTGCCTGGATAAGATAGCGCTTGCGAAGAAGGACTCCAGCCATTGGGTACCAAGAACCATCCAATGCCAGTATTGGCAGAGAAAGAGCCTAGATAGACCTTATCTCCAGAATAGAGACCTCCACCCCCGTTGTAAAAGGAGACATTGGGAAAAATAATGTACAGGCTATCGATGTCATCAGCAGTACTTGGTGGATCGCTTAGGTCATAGGTATAATATCCCAAAACATTGCGATACCCAGCTCCTTCATGGACAAAGGTGACCCATACTTCTGCAGAATCTTTGAGACGGGTATCCGCCGAGATGGAATCGGCAATGTACTGGGGGTTGTGGGTGGGAACGGGGGCCCCTTCTGGGACGGAGTTGGCCACCAAATCTAGCAAGTCTTGGGTAATGTTGTCCCGAGTTAAAGTCAGGTAGTTGGGCACTCCCTGGCTGTTGTATTCACCCATGTAGGTGAACTTGTCTTCTATGGCGTTGAATTTTCCTGATCCGTCAGGCTCGGGGACTATGGGATCATAAACCGCTACACCGCCCTGGGACCCCGGTTCGCTTCCACCCAATACAAAAGAGGAAGCTGGTCCATCGATGCTCAACCGGTAGGCATGAGGGATACCTGGGTAGGCAACGGTAGCAATCAGTTCCCCCTGATGCGGTGCTAAATGGAAGGTGCTTTCCCAGCGACCAGATCCATCCGTTTGGCCTTTGGCTAATAAGTGTCCCCCTTCATCTGGATCCCCGTCAAATAGACGGATGATGGTTCCTGCTACAGGTAAATCTTGGGGACCTTGCACCGTAATGGCCAATGGGAGAGACTCAGTAGTGGCATAACTGAAATCATCCGGGACCACCAAATCAGTCATCTCAGATGGATTTTCATTGATTTGGGGGATGTTGGGATTCTGGTTGGGGTCGGTTGGGTTTTCTGGTTTGAGGCAAGCACTTAGCCCTAGCAGCAGCAATGCGCTGAGCAATAGTTTCATTCTATACATGATCTCAGGACGGTTTCGAAAAGCTGCAGAGCCTCCATGGAGACTTGAACGTTTCGGGTGAAAAATTCAGTAAAGGCAGGTTATGGGGTTGGCATTGAATGAGTCTTTCTCCAAAAAATCAAAAGCATTACTAGAAGTAGTTAGGTGCAGTATGCTATTTGGGTACGTTGGTTGCCCTTAAGATCATACATCGACCTTTTGGAATACTGCTGGGATGGTCATGAGTAAAATCTTGAAATCAAGCCATACCGAATAGTTTTGGGCATACTCGACGTCGAGTTTTTTTCGGTTTTCTTCGCTGACATTTGACTTGCCCCGCTCCTTGACCTGCCACCATCCCGTGATGCCCGCAGGTGCCAAAAATCGCAAACTCCAAGCATCAGAGGTAAGTTTCTCAGCTTCATAAAGAGGAAGTGGGCGATTACCGACAATGGACATGTCTCCTTTTAGTACATTGAAGAGCTGCGGCAATTCGTCTATGCTGGTGTTTCGAATAAACCTTCCAAAGGCAGTAATGCGTGGATCATTTTTGACCTTGACAAAACTCGTTTTGAGCTCTTGCTCCCTGCGCGTTTGGATCTGGTTTTCAGATAAGGTCTCATCATCTGCCACGAACCAATTCCCCTCTTCTTCCCCGCTTATTAGACTGGTCCAATCTATGGTAGGCTCCTCTTCAAGGGCATCTTCAGGACTTTGCTCCTCAGAATATTGATTAAGATGCTTGATCTTATCCAACTCCTTATCCGCATTGGCCTTCATCGACCTGAATTTCAAAAAATCAATGATGCGATAACCCGTGCCCACACGCTTCGAAATATAAAAGATAGGGCCTCTCGACTCTAAGCGAATGATAAGGGCCACTAGCAGCATGATGGGACTAAAAAATAGGAGTAGGCCCAAAGAGACTACGATGTCAAATATTCGCTTAATGAGCGGGATCTTGTACCGTTGCTCGGGTAATCCGCTATTTGGTTCTGCCTCTAGGTGTTCGTTTTCCTCATTGAGAAATAGCAGCCTTTTGCCTAGCTGGTCTATCGAATAAGGGAAATCAAATACATCTACCGCGTGATAAGTCTTAGCGAGTTTTCTCCTTCCTTCATCTAAGCCTCTGCCCATGACCAAGAGGGGAATTTGCCTCATAAATGGGTCTTTGAGGCGAGCGTTTAAGACCGATTGCCACTTTGAGTACTGATCCGCGCCAAATTCAACGATCAAATAGGAAGGTCGTTGCTTTAGTTTTAAGCCTACAGTTCTGAGATAAGCCAGCGCTTTTTCTGAATCGCTTATTACCTCTAGCGTAAACCCCAATCCTTCTATGGTCTGGAAGAGTTCGGAGGAAGCATCTCCGCAATACAATATGGCTCCAGGAGTACTCGCATTGACGTGTAGGCTAGGATTAGAGGCGGAAATAGGATCCACTTGGCGGGGCATAGTGGGCAAAGTCATGGTGTTAGTTTTCAATCGGTTTGGGGGGGGATCAAGCCTCTATGCTAAGACGCGCATATGGCGCTTGAGGCGTAGATCTAGTTCCATGGGATTAAAAGGCTTGGTCAATACGTCGACGGCACCTTTTTCCAAACAAGTAATTCGGCTTTCACTGCTATCCTGACCAGACAAAATGATCACCGGTATCTCACCCAAAAGAGGGCTTGCTTTTAAGCGATCCAGGAACTCCATCCCATCCAGTCCCGGCATCCGAATGTCTGTGATGATCAAATCCGGATAGTTGCCTTTACGAAGTTGGTTGAGTGCCTGTATCCCATCTACCGCAGTAGAAACCCGATATCCCTTCTTAGTTAGAAAGCTGTTTAAAAAAGAGCGCATCATCTTGTTGTCATCAACAATCATGATGTGAGCAGGGCTAGGACTGAAAGATTGATTCATGATTTTCTCCAGTTCTGAAATGGTAATCCAATTTTTATTTCTCTTGGTGGTGCTTGATGTTTCAAAATACCGCATAGTTTTTTAATAAAAATAACCAAAAATCGAATTAATCTTAGCCCTTCATTTCTTCCCACCTACTTGCTGCCCTTAGATCTGTCTAATTTGATGATAATCAGCGATTTTGGAGCCGATTGCTTAGGGGGGAAAGGGAGGAGAAGGCCATGTTTGAGATGATTTAAAGGGCCTAATTCTTAAATATTTATTCAATTTTAGTCCAAGACAGAATAGAAGCAGGTGATTTTTAGTTGAGTGCCGCCTCTGTTTCGGTGAATGGTAGAAGATCGGAGTTAACTGGAGAAAATCATTTTTTACCCAAACACCCCTGGTTTAAGACTTGCCACACCAATAAGGTTGATGCTGTATTTGGTATTTTATTAATATTGTTTATTGCGAACTTTGAATAATATGAATAAGGATACCCCTCTCAAGGTTTTAATCGTAGAAGACGATCCCATTACCCAAAAAGTACTCAACCAGTGGTGCCATAAACTCCCAGACATTGAGGTAATTGGTGTAGTCTCTAACGGTGTTGAAGCGTTAAATGAATTTGGTGCTCAGCCCGTAGATGTGTTGATATCAGATGTATCCATGCCTGGCTTGAGTGGCCTAGAATTAGCTCAAAGTCTCTATCCCAAGCCCTACATCATCCTTATCTCAGGAAGTGAGGAGTTTGCCGTGGAAGCCTTTACGTGTGAGGTAACCGATTTTTTATTGAAGCCTCTGAGCCTTCCTCGTCTGCTTCAGGCCTTTGAGCGGGTCAGAGAGGACTTAAAAAGAAAGCAGGAGCCCCAAATTCTACAAGAGCACTTTTTTATACGAGCCAATCGAAAGCTAATTAGGCTAGAACTCTCAGAGGTTCGCTACCTGGAGGCTAGTGGAGACTACGTAACCTTTAACCTGACTCAAGGACAGTATTTGGTGCATACTACCCTCAAGCAAGTTGAGGCCCAGGTCTATCACCCCGATTGGGTGCGGGTGCATCGCAGCTACATTGTCAACTTGAGTTATGTGCTAGACATTGAAGACACTACCTTGGTCATCGACCGCAAGGTGATTCCGATTAGCAGGTCTAATCGGCCTAAACTGTTGTCTCGAATTCAGACACTTGGCTAGATTCTACTTTGGCCGACCGTATAGGATTTGCGTTTTGCCTTTTCCCAAGTGACTTGTTGTTGTCCTTTGAGGTAGCGTCGTAAGCCCAAGAAGATGCAGACGTTCATCATCACGAAGTAGTAAGGGACAAAAAAGGCCTTTATCCTCACTTGCTTTTTTTCTAGCCAAAAACCTAAGCCCGCTAGGAGGTAACATGCAAGCTGGGCCAAGGAGGCCCACATATAAAAACTGGAAGATGCCCAGGCCAAGCAGGGAGTCACTATCAGAAGGGCCACTAGGCTAATTGGAGCCAAGGTCCAACGGAGCACACGATGAGAAACATATTGAAAGCTTAGCTTCCCATATATAAAGGGGTTCAGCAAGTCCCGTAGTCTCCACATGGCTTGAAAGGCTCCTGCGCTGATCCTGATTTTTCGTTTGGTTTCTTCTTGTACCGTGCTAGAAGCAGTTTCTACAGCATAGGCCTCGGGTTCATATGCTACTTTGTGGCCGTCTCGGGCGATGCTCATGGTGAGATAAAAATCCTCAATCAGGCTGTCTGGGGGAATTTCAATGAAGGCGCTCTTCCGGACCGAAAACAACTCTCCTGCAGCTCCTACTACGCTGTGCCATTCTCCATCCCACTGTTTCAAGATAGACTCATAGCGCCAATATAAGCCCTCTCCGGCGGCACTGGCGCTGTCACTTTCGGCCATGTGTACCCGCTTTTCTCCGGCTACGGCTCCCACTAGGGGATCGGCATAAGCCTGGACCAACTTCCGTATGGCCTGGGGGTTGAGCAGAGTATTGGCATCAGAAAAGACGATGATCTCCGCGTCGATGAGAGGGACCACGCGGTGCACCGCTGCTAATTTTCCCGCCCGAGGGCTTTGATGTTCGAGTATGATTGAAGGGTAATTTGTCACCCTTTGTGGGGTGCCGTCGTCAGACCCATCGGTGACAAACCAAAACTGCAGCTTTTCTGACGGATAATCTAGGGCGAGGCTGTTTTGGATTTTTTGATCAATGAAGTCTACTTCGTTATAAGCTGCGACGAGTAAAGCAACTCTTGGGAGGTCTGCTTCTTCAAATGTAGGCTTGGCTTGAGGAGAGAATTTGCGCTTTATTTTGATCAAAACGTATAGCAGCATGCCATATCCTAGATAAGCATAGAAAACCACCGCGAGTGCAGTCCAAAAGATAATCATGAGTCCGATCATACCGTCGACTTAATTATGAGTCATCGGCAAGTTGGGATATTGCTTTATAATTTGGATTTTATTTTAAATGGAAATATTACC